>CAZQEN010000005.1:44355-51668 GCA_964591605.1 uncultured Planctomycetales bacterium | reverse complement strand
GGGGGTTTGCCTCGCCCTGGTCTATCTGGGGGGCGGGGCCCCGGGCGCGCGGGCCCCCATGCCACCCCGTTGAATCTTCCTGCGTTCCTACTGAGTGCCCTCGTCGGTGACACGGTTTCGACTGTGTGCGCCAGGCCCGCCCCTCAGGTCCGCCGGGGGCGACATCAGCCGCCGCAGGCCGGCTCGGCGGGCACGTCGGCGCCGCTCATGCATCCGACGAAGAGCACCACGTCGCCGCCGTCCACATCATTGTCGCTGTCGAGGTGTGCCCGCTCGCAGGCGGCGTCGGTCTGCGGGACAAGCGCCCCGCTCAGGCAGCGCTGGACGACAGCGTAGTCGCTCATGTCCACATCGCCGTCGCGATCCACGTCGCCGGGGATGGCCGGCGAACAGCCCTCCTCATCGACCGGCGAAGCGGCAATCGTGGCCGGACACCGGTCGCAGGCATCGCCGACGCCGTCGCCGTCGCCATCCTGCTGATCCGGGTTCGCAGCCAGGCGGCAGTTGTCCGCCGCGTCCAGGATGCCGTCGTTGTCCGAATCCGGATCGCACAGGTCGCCCACGCCGTCGCGATCGAAGTCCTCCTGGGCGCTGTTGGCGGCGGCCGGGCAGTTGTCGACCGCGTCGGGCCAGCCGTCGGCGTCGGCATCCACCGCGTCGACCACCGGCAGCAGGTTGAGCACCCAGTACCGGAACTCCGACCAGATGGCGCCCGCCGAGGCATTCTCGATGCGGATCAGAAGCTCATGCTTCCCCTGGGTGAGCGCGGGCGGGATCATGAACTCCGATTCGGCGAAACGCATGTTGGAACCGGCGTCGTACCAGGTGCCCGCGAGCACCCCATCCACGTACACCCGGGCCTGCTGGTTCGCGACGCGATAATCCAGCCGCCGGCGCAGGAGAACACCGGCATTGGCCGTGGGATGGAGCCGGACCATAAAGCTGCTGCTGCTGCCGACGTCGAGCTGCCGCCCCGAATCCACCACCTGCGGCTCGCCTTCGCCTTCGTACTTGAGCGACGTGATCAGCATCGTGTTCGAACCGGTGACCTGGTACTGATGTTCCGACTCCGACTCGGCGGTGGCCACATCCAGATCGTCGGTCATCATCGAGAGCGGGTACGTGGAGCGGTAGTAGAACGCGACGCTCTCGATGTCGACGTCGAGCTCATTCCAGCCGCCGTGCTCGATGCCGGCGCGGATGGAACGGGTGTAGGGAATGGGGTCGCCGAGCATGAAGCGATAACACGTATTGGACGTGCGGCCGGAGACCGTCGTCTGCCGGGGCATGCCGTGCACCGGCAGGCTGAACGGGCCCTGGTTGAAGTACCAGCCGCCGTTGTAGAAGTCCTCGGTGCCCGTTCCATACAGGGCCGGCGTCAGGTTGCCGTCGATCACGAACCGCTCGTCGCCCTCCAGATACCATTGACTGGTCGAGTAGCCGCGCAGCGTCTGGACGACCCCCACCAGGTGGCCCGCACCGGTCTCGTCGAGCAGAACGTGATCGACATTGATCACCTGATGCGGCGTGCGGTGGTACTGGGTGTGAAAGGCGCCCACACCCTCCTGAGGCTGGGCCAGCGGCGTGTAGCGTACGAGGTAGTCGACGTTCTGCGGCGCCGGCCCGGTGTTGACGACCTGCACGCGGGCGGCCGTCCGGAACGGCATCGGGAAGTAGCAGTAGAGGCGGGTGCCGCTGATGCCGACGGGCAGGGCCCGCACGTCGGCGACGGCCAGGCCGTTGCCGAAGAAGTTCCCCAGCGGGGCATCGACGGCCGGGGCGGCGGCATCGTCCCAGTGGATCCGCAGCCACAGCGACGAGAGCAGCGCGTCGGACAGCCCGGGCACGTTCAATTCGATGCGCGCGATCGTGCCCGCCGAATGGACGTCCGCGATGGTCGCCGCTCCGGCGGCGGGTACGGCGACGCTGCCCTGCAGGGCGATCTGCCCGCCGTCGGGCTTGGGATCGATGCCCGCGTTCTGCCAGACGCTCACCGCTGCGGCGGTTGATTGCTGGCCGTTGAACGTGGTGATGCCGTCCGGGCTCGCATAGCGGTGGCAGGTGATGTTGAAGTAGTTCAGGTCCGCGGCGTTCGTGCTCGTGATGCGGCATCCCGTCCGGAACAGCATCGGCACGTAGCAGTAGAACCCGCCGGAGGAGACGAGGTAATTGCCGACCAGCGGCGAGGGAAACCACGGATGGCTGCCCGCAAAGAAGTCCGCGAGGGTCATCTGCACCAGGGGGGCGGGTGAGCCGTCGAAGTAGATGCGGATCAGCCCGTCGGTCTTGAAGTCATTGCTGGCGGTATACCAGATGCGATAGATGCAGCCGGGCCCCTGGACGTCGAACAGGATGGTCTCGCCGCCCTGCATGCCGAGGTTGCCGGTCCAGTCGTAGTTGCGCCCGCTGGGATCGTGGCTGGAGTACTGGTACGCGCGAGCGCCCTGCCGCAGCTCGGGCAGCCGCTCGAGATGCTCGATGCCCTGCAGCCCGACCGGCGGCGCGGCGATCGCGGGTACGCCAGGGCATGCGCACCACAAGGTCATACCGGCGAGTAGGCAGCCCTGGCGACGATGTTGTCTCATGATGCAGTTTCCCGGCGTTGCAGAGGGGCACGCTGCCTGCCGCACCACCACGGCACGTCCGTCCGATGATCCGCGACTCTGAACAGATTATAGCCGGCAGCGGGCGGGCGACTCAATCCTCCCGTTGCGTAGGAAACTGCCACAGGGCTCACAGAGTCCTCAGAGAACGCAACAAATCTGAGCGTTGAAACACATGTCTGAGCTTCTCACCTAAGGTTTCGTCGGGTCGTCATTCTTCGTTATCGTCAACCCGTTCTCTCGGTGTGCTCGGTGAACTCTGTGGCTCGCCTTCATGCCACGGAAGGGTTTAGTAGCGGGCAGGCGATACGGGCATGCCTGTGACGGGGGGGCGGCGGCCGCGGGCAGCTCGAACGGCGCCTATTGGCCGCCGGACGGCGTGAAAAGGCTATCGATGGTTTCAGGAAGTGGAAACAGCGCGGACAGCGTGTCGGCCGTCGTCGCATTGACGAAATCGAGGGCGCCCGCGACGATCTGCTCGCGCACGTCCGAAGCGCAACTGCCGCCAAACACGGTCGAACCGCCGGCCGCCGCCATCACCGCCTTTGCCAGACGCCAACGCCAGACCGATCGTCGCATCACCTGTTCCTCCTTCATGAGATCCGGGCCGACCGGGCCTCGACCGCGGGCCGCCTTCCTCGTTTGCGCTGCGGCCGGACCGCTCACAGCGTCATGCACAGCCGGATACCGCCCACAATCGCGTCCCGCGCCGATTTGTCGCCGCCGGGGTTCTGGATGATCTGCAGATCCGGCGAAATCTGGCACCACGGGGCCACTTGAATCCGGTAGTAGAGCTCCCACACGCTTTCGCGGTCCGCGTCTTCGTCCACATACTCGCGGTACCGGGGCGACAGAATACCCTGTCCGAATGAGAAACCAAGCACGTCGTCATCCCGCTCCGGCAGCAGGCCTTTGTAGGATGCCCCGAGCTGCCAGGTATGGGCGACCTGGATCACGTCCCGGTGGGCGACGCCGTAGCGGCTGAAGAAGCCCAGGCCCTGCGTGTCTTTCGGATCCGATCGTTCCTTCCAGATCATCTGGTCGAAGCCGAGGTAGAGACCCAGGTTGCCTCCCCGAAACTCCTGAGGAAGGCGTCCGTCGTACGTCTGCCGGTAGACCTCCCTCGCTTTGGCATCGTACCACCAGCCGATCCGATAGCGTCCGGGCATCGGGCCCCTGTCCGTTGCCCATTTCGGCGTGAATCCCACTTCCCAGAAGCCGTTGAACCAGGCTTCGTCGTGGAAACCGGTGTCAAAGCCGGTCCGCGTGCGGTTTTTGGCCTGCGCGTCGATGGCCGCGGCCTGGATATACACCCAGTCCACGGGTTTCACCCGGATGAAGGCGCCCATGCCGTTGGACTGCGGCATGATCCCGCTGCGATTGAGCAGGTTGTTCATGAAGTCCTTGTCTTCATGATTCGCGTACAGGCTGACGTCGAACAGATCCTTATGCGCCTGAAGCCGCCCGAGCCGGAGTTCGACCTTCTCGTCGAGAAACGTCTGCTTGTACCACCACTTGCGGACGAAGGCGGGCTGATTGCGGAAGGCGTCGCCGTTGACGTCATAGATCGCACCGACTTTGCCGTCGTTGATCCCCTCCGAGTACGAGGACCGGGCCTTGATGAAGAAGCTGCCGCCCGGGATGAGTCCCATTTTCTCGAAGTCCAGTTCGAGCGCGTAATCAAGCGTTCCGGAGAAGCGGTGGGCGTTGTGGGTATCGAGACCCCCGCGCAGGTTCTGCTGGAACTGCTGCTGATAGGTCACGTCGAAGCTGATTCCCAACTCCTCGAGCGGCCCGCCGAGCCCGAGCCAATCGCCGGTGAACGTCTCCTGGTCGAACCACCTTCGCAGGGAGGCGGGCTGGGAAGCGGCCGGGCGGGAGGCGGGCTGACTCGTCTGGGCACGCAGCGACGGGCCGAGAAGGAGGATCGTCAGACCCGCCCAAACCGTTTTGCTGCACTTGTGATCCCGAAGCATCCCTGCTGTCGCAAGACACACGCGGTCTGATCCTCCGCTCGGCGATGGGACTGCTCAAGACAAGCCGACGTGCAGGATTATCACCAGGAACGTTAAGACCGTGTTATGCTTTAATGAAATCGCTTTCAAATCCTAACACTCATCCGATCATCTTTCCCGCGGCCAGACAGTCGGCGAGTGCTCCGTACGTCCGCCGGAGCGACGCGCGGGACGAATCGCCGTCCAGTCGCTGGACGATCCTGCTTGCCAGCGGACCGTTTTGCCTCAGGAGGACCGCCTCGATCCCGGTAGTCAGCGTGTGACCCCACGTGCGGAGAATGTCGGGCAGGAGCTGCATGGCGATCCGCCGCCACAGCGCCGCGGGCGTCTCGGGCGTCCCCGATCTGCCGAAGCAGGCAAGGAAGGCTTCGTTGCGGATCGTGAAGGGGTTCTGCCGGCTGTCGCCGAGCGTGCCGGAAAGAATCTGCTCGAGCGGCTCGACGCCCAGCCCGCGTTGCTGCGCAAGCGAGGCCCAACGCTCCTCCATCAGGGCCTCCAGGGACGCCCAGACGAGGGCGGCGATGGCGATGTCTGCGGCCGGGCACTCCTGCATGTCGATCAGGCGGATCTCGATGGTGTTGCGTTCGAATCGGGCGATGGCGCCGCGGGCGTTCACCCACTCGTGTCTCAGGATCCCGTCCGGGTCGTGGCCGCGCAGGTCGTCGTAGATGCGGCCCAGGATCCGATCCTGATACTCGGCGGGCGTGAAGACCGGCTCCGGGATGACGTGGCCGGTGACCGATGGAATGCGGGCGCAGTTGGTGCGGTAGACATCGACGCGGTTATCGAGCCGCCCGGTCAGGCGTCCGTCCATGACCGGCGAGCTCGCCGCCAGGGCCGGCAGGATCGGCAGAACGAGCCGGATGGCCGCGTGCAGCCGTCCGAAGTCGTCATCGCTCTCGAAGGGGAAGTTGAGGTGCATGCTCTGGAGGTTCGACCAGCCGTGTCCGCGGCAGCCGAAGATGCGGTCAAACGCTGCGTAGATCTCGGCGTTGTCGTGCGGCCAGATGCGCGTCTCGCGGAGCGGATCCATCCACGGGTGCATGGCGGCGGGCATCAGCCGGGCGTTCCAGCGGCCCAGGAGGTCGTCGATCTGCCCGACCTGCCGTTGAAATCCCTCCGCCACGCCGGCGAGCGTGTCCACCGGGCCGTTGGTCTTGAGCTCCACGACGTGAAGCACCAGCTCGTTGGACCAGCAGTAGCTTCCGACCTCCACCTCGCCGGTCAGCTCGCCGGCCCGGGCCCGCAGCAGCTCATCGGCGATCGGCCGCACATCCAGCGTCCCGCGATCGACGATCATGTACTCGAGCTCAATGCCGACGCGCGGAATCATCCTTCACCGCTGCCTGCTTTCAACTTTCGACTTTGGCTTATTGGCTGTCACCAGTGCGCGACCGCCTCCTTGCATCGTTCCACCCGGCGGAGCAGCACAGTCATGACCCGCGAGTAGAGCTGATCCTTGAGAATGCGGTCCTCGTAGCCGGCGTCGATGTTGGGGTTGTCGTTGACTTCGATGACCTGGCAGGTGCTGCCGACCTGCTTGACGTCCACGCCGTACAGGCCGTTGCCGATGAGATTGGCCGCCCGCAGAGCCGTCCTGACCACGTGGCGCGGGGCAAGTTCGACCGGCAGCGTCTCGACCTTGCCCTCCTCGCCGTTCTGGTCGCCGATCCACTTCGTGATCTGCCAGTGGCGGGCGGCCATGTGGTACTTGCAGGCGTACAGCGGCTGGCGATCGAGAATGCCCACCCGCCAGTCGAAGTCGGTCGGCGTGAACGCCTGGGCGATGATGAGGTCCGACCGCTCGAGCAGGCGCTCGACCTCGGCCCGCAGGTGCGACTCGTCCTCCACCTTGAGCACGCCCTGCGAGAAGGAGCTGTCGGGCTGCTTGAGAATGCACGGCAGGCCCAGGCGCTCGAGGATCTGATGGATGTTGTCGCGATGCACAACGAGCGTCGGCGGCGTGGGGATCCTGTGGCGCTCGAGCAGCTCGGCGAGATACACCTTGTTGGCACACTTGACGATGGACTCGGGATCATCGATCACGACGAGCCCTTCGGCCACGGCCCGGCGTGCGAACCGATAGGTGTGATGGTTGACGGCCGTCGTCTCGCGGATGAAGAGGGCGTCATATTCGGCCAGGCGGGCATAATCGTCCTTGGTGATCAGTTCCGCCCCAAATCCGACCGACTCGGCCGCCTTGATGAACCGCTGGAGGGCCCGCTCACAGGAAGGCGGGGTCCGCTCCTGCGGGTTGTGCAGGATGGCCAGGTCGTAACGCGGGGTGCTGCGCCGGCGCACGGTGGGACGGCGGCCGCTGAAATGCTCCTTGGCCACTTCGGCCACGAAATAGCGGTGATCGTCGGGAATCTCGCTCGCCGAGATCGCGGTCACGCTCTGGAGCTGCCATTTCTTGTTGAAAACGAACTGCGCCCGCAGCATCGGGGCCTGGAACAGGTTGAACAGATGCAGACTCAGGCGGTCGTAGCGCTTGGCGAGGTTGCGGCCGAAGTAGCTGCTGAGGATGAACCGCTCAGACTGGATCGGGGCGAGGTTTTTCTGGATCATCTCGTCGAGGTCATCGGAGACGAAGCGGATCATGCTCGCGGACTTGAGGTCCTGAATGGTCGTGACGTTGGGAAGCGGCTTGTGCCCGCGGGCCTGCTTGAACGCTATGCCCAAGAGCCTTACGTTG
>CAZQEN010000005.1:0-44345 GCA_964591605.1 uncultured Planctomycetales bacterium | reverse complement strand
GAGACGTAGTAGCCGATGCTCTGGTAGCGGTACGAGCGGCACAGGTTAAAGACCTTGGCGCCGCGCATTTCGCTGAACGCCGGCTCGGTCAGGTAGGCGCGTCCTGAGATCACCTCGACGCCGGGTATTTCCAGTGGCCAGTCTCTGGGATTGCTGACCACGATGAGGATGGACATGGCGTTTGCCGGCCTCTGAGCCCCGTGCGGAGGCTATGCGCGGCATCTCCGTGCTGCAGCGCACTCCCGCCAGGGTGGTGACAGCCGATCGCGGCCGGTGGTCGAGCTCCGTCGCGGCGCGGCGAAAAGCCCGCGCATGAGGCTGCCCCCACGGGTGCGAGGGCCCGTCACTGGCCATGGGAAACCGGAATCGGGTGGAGTGTGCATGCAAGCCCCCCGGCCGGTGTGCGCACGCGCAGCCCAGCCAGCCGGGAAATCATGGCCCGCATTATACGAACAACGAATCTCAAATCTCAACTGCCGCGCTGATTCTTGCCTTGTCTGGAGAAGCACTCGCGCATCACAGGTCCGGGCCGGCAGGCAGGAGCGGCCAGGCAGGAGCGGGCAGTCAGGGGCGAACGCGCGTGTAGATCGACTTGGTGTCGTACGTGCGGCCTTCGCCGGCGTAGTCGCAGTGGAAGAAGGATTGGCCGGCGCCGTAGGTCGGGAGCTGGAGCGTCGGCTGGTGCAGGGCGGCATGCAGGTAAAGCAGGGCCAGCGGGGTGGTGTCGTCGAAGCGGGTGAAGAGATGCCGCTCATCGGGCACGAAGAAGCCGTGGTGGAACGTGCGGGCGAGCAGATTGTCGCCGATGCGGCGGGCCAGGAGCAGGAACTTCTTGTCCCGCGTGGCCGCATGCAGGTCGAGGAGGGCGAACACGAGGAAGGCGTCGGCGGCAGACGTGCCCAGATCAGCCCGGCCCGGTTCGCCGGGCGTCTCGCCGAAATCGCCCAGGCCGAGGGCCTCGGCGGCCTCGCGGGTCATCTCCCACATGAGCCGGTCGCGGGTGAGACCAAAGGCGAGCGAGTACGCCCAGAAGTGCAGCGCGCTCATGGGCCGTTTGGACAACCAGCGCTCGGTCACATAGCCGGGGCGCTTGAGGTCGGCGGGGGAAAGGCGAGTCCCATCGATGAGCGTGGCCCAGAAACTGTGGTCGGAGGCGTCGTAGCAGTGGCGGGCGTAGGCCGTGAGGTCCTCGAGGGCCCATTGTTTGAACTCGTCTCCCGCCGGCCCGAGGCGCTGGGCGAGCCGGAGCTGGCAGATGGCGTACTGCTGATAGCGGGTGCCGTAGATGCTGGTGAAGGTCGCCTCGGTGAGGCGTTCGCCGAATTCGGCCCCGAATTGCTGGACGAATCGGCGTGTGGTCTCTTCGCTGTAATTGTCGGCGCCCAGGCCGGTTTTTGGGTGTCGGGCGTCGACGTACATGCGGGCGAGGCGCTTGGCCCAGTACAGGGGGCGTGGGTCTGCGGTGAACTGGTGCAGGACACCCGCGGCGTAGATGAGATCGGCGGCCGCGTTGGAGAAGGTCAGCCCTTTGCCGATGAAGGGCACGGGCCCGCCGCGGTATTCGTGATCCCAGACCTGGGGATCGAGCGGACGCCACGGGCCGTGGCGGTTCATGTCGAGGTTTGACCAGTCGAGGATGTGATTGGACCAGAAGGCTTCGACGAACTGCCGGGTCGCCTTCGGATCGATCTCCCACATGAGCTCGTAGAACGGGAAATGACGCTTGAACTCATGTTTGCCGGGGGCGCCGCCGTAGCGGCCTTCACCGACCGGCTGGCGCGTCCGCAGATCCCAGGCGGCGTGCCCGCCCCAGTAGAACAGACCGCACGAATGACGACAGTGGTCGAGGGCGTAGCGGGTGGCGTCCACGGCCGCCTGTTTATACTGAGGGTCGCCGGTGATCATGCTCAACGAGGCCAGGACGCGGAAGAAGTTCTGCTGGCTGGCCAGGTTGGACAGCACCCACTCGGTGGGCAGGTTCCAGTCGCGGGCGCGTTCGGCGGGGAGCTTCCAGAGGACCGGCTCTCGGGTATCGACATGGAGGCCGTCGACGAAGAGGGGCGTGGGCTCAGGTCCGTAGGAGTCACGGCCGTAGCGCAGCGCATTGTCGGCGAAGGTGCGGACGGCGGCCAGATACGGGGTCTCGGCCGGTCGGCTCGTGGCGGGAGGAGCGGCGGAGGCAACCGCGATGGGGGCAGTGGCAGCAGACAGCAAGCACAGAAGCATTGGCGTGGGATGGGGTCGTCTCATGCTCGGTTTCCCGTGAACAGGTTCATTGAGTCCGGCCGTGACTGGGGGCGAGGCCACCCAGCGAGGTCCTGTCCGGCAGGCGATGACGCGGCGAACCTGCAGGTCCTGCCCGGCAGGCAGGACCTACATGTCCAATCTACCGCCTGTGCTGGACGCATGGGCGAGCCAGCGGGTACAGTAAGCGGTCGGTCTACAGAAGATCGCATAATCTGTCAACAGAGAACGAGGAACCTGGCCATGAAGACCCTGGCGCCTGCCACCAGCCTGTCGTTTCTGCTTGCCGCGGGGAGCATCAGCCTCGCCGCATCTCCATCATCTCCGATCGATGTGGGGGACCGCCGTCAGGTGTTCATCGACCGGCTGTTCCTGGCCGAGGCGAAGGGGGCTGAGCTGCGTGTTCATCCCCCGCGCAAGACCGGCGAGGCCAACATCAACACCGACCGCCCCTGGGAGGCCGGGGGGCTGGGGCCCTACAGCAGCGTGCTCTACGTCGATGGTACGTACCACATGTGGTATCACGCGATGGACGACAAGCTCTGGCATACGTCGCCCGAGTCGGGTTCGATCTGCTACGCCACCTCACGGGACGGCATCCGCTGGGAGAAGCCCGAGCTGGGGATCACCGAATACAAAGGCAGCCGGAAGAACAACATCGTCGTGGGGCACGGTGCGGCCGGCATGAAGCTGGGGCAGGACGGCATGATGGTGTTCCTCGACCCGAACGCCCCGGGCGACGAGCGGTTCCGCATGGTCAACCGCTTCGGCGGCAAGGAAGCGGTGAAGCTGCTCTCCTCGGGCGACGGCATCCACTGGCGGCTGACCCACGATGACGTCGTCACCTATCGGCCCGAAGAGAAGGGCCATCATCTGGATTCGCAGAACGTGATGTGGTGGGACGATCAGCTCCGCAAGTACGTGTGCTACGTGCGGCGCAATCGCAAGGAGCCCGGCTCGCAGGGGCGGACGATCGCCCGGGGCGAGTCGGACAGGCTGGGCGGTTTCCCACTGGTGCAGGACATGCCCGTCGTGCTGGGCCCCGACGAATACGACCGGGACGGCGACGTCAACCTGATCGACTACTACAGCAGCGCGGCGATCAAGTACCCCTGGGCGGACCGCGCCTACTACCTCTTTCCGCAGGCTTACTACCATTACACGAACCGGCTGCACGAGTTCAGCAGGCAGACGCCCACCAACGCCGGCGCCATGGAGACGCAGTTCGCGGCCAGCCGCGACGGGCTGCACTGGGAGCGTTACGACCGGCGGGCGTTCGTGCCATTGGGCATGAACGGGGAGGTCGACTGCTACTCGACCCGCATTCTCTGGGGCATCGTGCCCGACGTGAGCGGACGGGAGATGTACATGTACTATCGGGCGTCCGACTGGCTGCACGGGTGGGACCGCGACGAGCGGAACCGCAAGCTCCTGACCGAGGCGGGTCTCGGCGCCACGCAGGACGCCACTCCGATCAGCCGCCTGGTGCTCAGGCGCGACGGATTCGTCTCGGTGCGGGCCGAATACACCTCTGGCGAATTTACTACACCTCCTCTGCGGTTCAGCGGCTCGCGGCTGGTGCTCAACATCGACACGTCCGCGACGGGCACCGCGCGGGTCGAGCTGCAGGACGAGAAGGGAACGCCCATCCCCGGCTACGCGCTGGCGGACTGCGACTGGATACACACGAGCAACCAGATCAGCCGCCCGGTGAGTTGGAAGGGTAAGGCGGCGGTGAGCGAACTGGCCGGCAAGCCGATCCGCATGCGGGTCGTGATGAAATCCACTGACCTGTACGCGTTCCAGTTCACACCATAAGGAGCGGCCGCTCGGGCGCCGGCCCGACCGCCCGGAGAAGTAGAAGGGGTACCGGCTCCATGCGTCAGCGGTGCCGGCCGGTGCGGTTTTGCGTGCCGACAGACCTCGTCGCTCAGGGTCAGCCGCCCAAACGGGACTCCCTCTCACAGATGAAAGGCACGTGCCCCCGCGAGCCGCCCGGGGCCAGAAATAAAGCAAGAATGACGATTTTGAATTGGCAATATGGTCCTCCTGGGGGGTGAGCCGGATTCACACCGGCCAGCCAATGTAAAGCTCGCAGCACTCCGATCTAACACCGGAGCGGCCTCCATGGACTGTCAACATAAGTCCGGAGAAACTGTTGACAGCCACGGCCAGAAGCGGCTATGCTGTAACCAGCCGCGGTGATTCAGCCAACAATCTCGACCGGGTGGTTTGTGGGCATTTTTTCGTGCTCCTTTGTACTTGCCACCTAGCATAATGGTGGGGATCGCGGAGGTTCCCAAAAAACGGGTGTCGCGCTGCGGGCGCGACGCGATTCAAAGTACGGAGGGTGCTCGGGGCCGAAGACCGTCGCGGCCTGTTGCGCGCTTGAGCCACCTGACCGGGTCTCGTGAGGGAGAGATGGAGGAGGATTCCATGCATCGGATGAGAGTAACGGGGGGGTTCGCATGTACGCTGGGCCTGGCACTGGCGGGGGGAAACACGGCACTGGGCCAGATCTGGTTTGCCGACGATTTTGACTCTTACGGGGGATGCACGACGGTTCCATGCGTGGGATGCGCGCCGGATCAGGCGGCGTTCCTCAACTCCAACTGGGATCCGGGCCCGGGTTCGGGGATCGGCAAGATCGAGAGCGAGCACACCGCGACCTGTCCCTCCGGCTTCGTGGGCTGGGACGAGCCCTTCTCCTGCGAGGAGGGCAAGCAGGCCCCGTATCAGGCCGTGCGCAGTCTGATCCCCGAGATTCAGACGGCGTCTGACGCGACCAGGAACGCCGTCAACGGCACAACGGCGAACCCCCTGGTTATCACCTTTCACCTCTACCTGCAGAACACGGCGGGCAAGCCCGCCTCCACGTCCTCGTGGCTCCAGCTCTTTGCGGGTGCGGCCCCCTACAGCACCGCCCCCATCAAGACTTCGGGGGTAAGTTCGTGCACGGCCGGCGTGTGCGTCGGCGGACCGATGGACGGACAGGCCTGCACGACGGACGACACGTGCACCACGATGAAGCTGCAGCGTTCGGGTGCGGTGGACAGTTGCGTCATCCTGAACAGCTCGCCATCCACGCCCCGGCCGTCGCTGGCGCTGGGCGTCTACGGCGGGGCGAACGGTCTGATTCCCAAGCCGCCCTGCACGAACCTCACGAACCTCGAGGTGAATCATCCGGTCACCTTCGACGGCGATGCCTGGTGGCAGATCAAGAGCGGCTCGCCTCCGGGTTCATCCGGTCCCGATGTGGGGATCGGCCGTCAGAACAACACGATCATCTGGACAATCCGCGAGACCACGATGGACGTGACGGTCAATTACTCGCTGCAGAATCCCGTCGCCTGCTCGAATAATGTGTGCGTGGGCGGCGGACCGCACGACGGCGAGAGCTGCAGCACGAACAGCCAGTGCCGCAGCGTCTCGACAACCACCACGAACATCCCCCGGGCCTACACCGGTCCGCTGCAGGCCATCGCGATCGGTCCGGGGCCGGTGGACGACACGCTGCATGATGATCCCGATCCGAATAAGTCGTTCCCGGTGGGAAGCGAATACCCCTCCAATTACGACGACATCGAGATCTCCGGCGGCGAGTTCGTCACGGTGGCCACCGGCGCCTGCTGCATGCCCCTGGAGCAGACATGCATCGAGGGTGTGATCGAAGGGGCCTGCGCGCAGCAGGGCGGGCAATATGTGGGTGACAACACGACCTGCGAATCGGCCACCTGTGTGCAGGGGGCGTGCTGTCTGCCCAGCGGAACCTGCCTCGACAACGCCGACCCGGCCACCTGCAGCTCGCAGAACGGTACGTTCCACGGAGCCACCTCGACCTGCGCCGATCCCGGACTGCTGTGCTGCCCGCACGCCCCCTATGTCTGGGCGGATCATGATGCGGACGGCGACGTCGACATGGACGATTTCGGGGATTTCCAGAACTGCTACACCGGAGCGGCGGCGACCGCCAGCGGTGACTGCAAATGCTATGACCGCGACGACGACGGGAACGTGGATAACGACGACTTTATCGCCTTTACGAATTGCGTGAGCGGCCCGAGCGTGCCGTGGAATGCGGGCAATCTTCCGTCCTGCGTTCCGTGATTCGCCGCCGGGAGGCCCAGGCGATCCGGGTGAGTTTCGGCGCAACCTGAATGGCGCTTCCGTGTTTGGGGGCAGGATCCGTGCGTTCCGGATGGTTCAGACCATTCGGCTGGATGGAGGTCAGATGAATGTCAACGTCTCAGCTTTCCCTGGCATCGGCGGTCGTCGGCGCGGTCTGCGCCCTCGCCGCGGCGGACACGACGTGTAATTCGTTCATCACAGCCAACCCGGGGCTTCCGGTCCCCTTCTGTGATGATTTCGACACTTACTGCCAGAACCCGCCGGCCTGGCCCGACGCCTGCCCGGGCGGCACCGGGGCAGCCCCGACGCCGATGCGACAGCTCTGGAGCAACAGCTCCTGGAATCACAATACGAACCAGTATTGCGGGGCGGAATTTGCGGTGGAAGAGGGGACGACCATCCTCCAGTCTCCGCCCTACGGCGGCCGGTCGCCCAACGGCGGCGACGAGCACGGCACGCTCGGGCAGGAAACGGTCGATCTGATCACCTGCACGGGTCTGTACGGCCGCAAGGGCAACCCGGATCCGAATCACCACAAGTGCAAGCCGCTCTCGAACGTCTACGGCAGCGGTGTGTCGGCGGTGACCGGGACGGACACCAATCCCCTGGTGCTGACCTTCACCATGAGCGGCGGCATCCAGGCGGCCAACAAGCTGCCGTGGTCGACCGGCTACCTCGAGCTGGCCCTCGATGACAATCCCGTGCCGGTGGAGGGGCAGTACTCTGCGCCGCGCAAGACCAACGCACCGATGGATTATGTCTGGGTCGGCGCGCAGGACTTCGGCGAGACCTGCGCGAGCTGCTACGGGCTCTGCGGCCCGAACAACGGCGTGCACGTGCCCTGGCGGACGATCTGCCAGCAGGAGTTTCGCCGTACGGTGGCGCCGGGAACCTGCCCCGACCTCGACACCGTGATCCGCCCCGTTCTGGCGATCGGGGCCAACGCGGAGCTGGACAACAACCCGTGTCACTGCGAACTGGTCTCCGGCTCCCAGCAACCGCAGAACTACCACCTCTCCTATTTTGACGGCAGCGTCTGGCGGGTGCTGAAGACAGGCATGGGCGGGCCGGGCAGCGTGGGGGACTTCAATCTCGGCGACAAGATCACGTCCGTCACGCTGATCATCAAGAGCACCACCGTGGACATCCACATGGTCAACAACAAGAACGGCTACAACGACTGGGCCTACGGCCTGCCCAGGATGTATACCGGCGGGTTCAACAAGCTGCGCGGCGGGGCGGCGGCCGGCTGCGAGCTGGAGTCGTCGGGGCAGTACCGCTGCAAGCAGCCGGGCAACGGGAAGAAGTGCCTTGTGGAGGGCGGCAGCCGTTGCGACGGCGGCGGGTACCAGGTTCAGAACTCGGGTTACGTCGCGTTCGACAACGTGCTGCTGTACGGCGGCGAAGGCGTCACGCAGTCCGGCTCGTGCTGCCATGAAGACGGCACCTGCACGGATGACGTGTTCCCCGCGGCCTGCGCGGCTCCCGGCGACCTCCACGGCGGTCCCAACTCCCACTGCGGAGAGACGAGCTGCTGTCCGCGGGGGAGCTACACGTGGGCCGATGCCGATACCGATCACGACGTGGACGCCGACGACTTCGGCGTATTCCAGCGATGCATCACCGGGTCGAACCCGCCAGGCGGGATCCCCGCGGGGTGCGAGTGCTTCGACCGGGCAGGCAGTGCGGCGGGAATCGACGAGGATGACTTCGCGGCGTTCGAGGACTGCGTGACCGGGCCGGGCGTCCCCTGGGCCCCGACCGTGGACTGCCCCGCGAACAGCAACTAAGCAGGAGCGCAGAAGGATTTAGCGGGGTGGCATGGGCAATGTACTCATTGCCCGTGATCACCAGGACACGGGCGGCGGGTACGCTGCCCATGCCGCCCGCAGAATGGGCGGTGTTGAGGCACGGGTGCTCAGCGTGCCCGTCATCGCAAGTCGGCGTGTTGACGACGTTGTTGCCGGGTGAGCACGCGATGAAGCGCCTGTTTTCGCTGCTGGTGTCGGCCTGGTCGGTTGGGCTCGCGGGCCAGCCTGCGCCGGCCGACACCTGGTGCTCGCTCAACGCCCCCGGTGCGGTCTTCTGCGACGATTTCGACCGCTACTGCGTGAGTCCGCCGCCCGCTCCGCAGGCCTGCCCCGACGGATCCTCTCCCGACAACGGTGCGCTGTGGGATGTCTGGAAGTTCTCGTTCCATCCGTGCAGCATCATGCTGCTGGGAGACATTTTCTACGATTCCGCCCCCTACTGCGGCCGCACACCCAACCAGGATAACGGGCAGACCACGCACGCCGGCGTGACGCTCACGCCTTACATCCGCAGCACTTTCGGCAACAGCTACCCGACCATTATGGGGACAGACCAGGCTCCGCTGGTCCTGGAGTATTCCTTTCACGGCCAGACCGGCGGGCGGGTCAACTTCGCGAACTCGTTCATGGAGCTGGCCCTGGGATCGAGTCAGGTGCCGGTGGATTACATTCTGAGCCCCAACTGTTCGACCTGCGGAGGCGAGGATCGGCGTTACCCGATCATCTGCCAGCAGAACAATCCCCCGGCCGGGTGTCCCCCGCTCAGCAGCGCCTCCCACTGGTCGAGCATCGCCGTCGGCGCGGTCACCTATCTGGATCGCGATCCGTGCCACTGCAGCGGTTCGGTGCACTCGCCCAGCAACAGCCACCTGTCGTTCTTCGACGGCTATCAGTGGTGGATCCTGCGGCAGGGTCTGTTTCCGGGCGGCGGTTCGGGCGGACCGGTTCCGGGTGACTTTCTCCTGCGCAACAACGTCAACCGCATCCGCCTGACGATCCGGAGCAGTTCGGTCAAGGTTGAGCTGACCTGCAACGATCCGAATCCGGACGAGTACAGTTGGTGTGAGATTCCGCGGGACTACACCGGCCCCTTCGATCACCTGTATGCGGGGCTGCGGGCGCCATGCCGTCTCAAGAGCGGGGTGTGGGAGTGCGCGGAGCTGTATCAGTGCATCAAGGGCGCGCCCGGCGGCGGCGTGCCCACCTACGACAACGTGGTGGTGTCGGGAGGTCTGGGTTACGGCCTGCCCGGTGCGTGCTGCCTGCCCGACACGACGTGCATCCAGACGCTGGGCGCCCTGGACTGCCAGCAGCAGGGAGGCCTGGTGTTTCAGGGGGACGGATCGACGTGCGGATCGGTGGCCTGCTGTCCGCCGCTTCGCCCCGACCACGATCTGGACGGCGATGCCGATGTGACGGACTTCGCCTGGTTCCAGCTCTGCCTGACCGATGAACCGACCGACCCGCCGACGCTCCCGTGCACGTGCGCCGACCTCAACGGCGACAGCAAGGTCAACCAGAACGACATCCCCATTTTCCTCCAGTGCATGAGCGGGCCGAATGTGCCGGCCGACCCGGGCTGCATGAACTGAAGCCCGCCAGCTCAGGAAAGCCTTTCTTGCGGACGGGGTGATTGATGCAACTCACCAGGCGGTCCAGCCGCCGTCGATGACGAGGTTGTGGCCGGTGACGTAGCTGCTGGCGTCGCTGGCGAGGAAAACGACGGCGCCTTTGAGCTCGTCAGGGCGGCCCATGCGCCGCATGGGGCTCTTGGTGCACAGGCGTTCGACCATCCTGGGGTTGGCGGTGGGTGCGGGGAAGGGGCCGGGGGTGAGCGTGTTCACGCGGACGCCGTCGCTGACCCAGTAGACGGCGAGGTGACGCGTCATCTGCACGATGCCGCCCTTGAGCGTGTGGTAGGCAACGCTGCTGGCATCGCAGACGCCTGCGTAGGCGTCCGGGTAGGAGCCGACGAGAGCATACATGGAGCCGAGCATGATGATGCTCGCTCCGCCTCCGCGCTGGACGGCATGGTCGCGCACGTGGCGGGCCAGAAGGAAGCAGCCGGTGGCGTTGGCGAGCTGCCGGTTGAAGCCTTCGGCATCGAGACTGTACAGGTCGCCCTTCGAGAGGGCGTAGCCGTTGTTGACAAGGATGTCGATGCGGCCGGCGGACTGCACGGTCTGCTTTACGCAGGCTTCGAGCGACGGCGGATCGAGGTAGTCGAGGGTAGTGCCCTGATGACGGGCCTTCTGCGCGTTGGGCAGCGTAGCGGCAAAGTCGCGGGCTTTGGCGGCGTCACGGCTGGTGGCCACGACGGTGGCGCCGGCCTCAGCGAGGGCCTCGGCGAGGGCCCGGCCCAGGTGGCCGGTGGCGCCGGTCACGAGTGCGACACGGCCGGTGAGGTCGAAGAGCTGTTGAATGGTAGGCATGGGTCAGGCACCTGAGTAATGCCGCGGAAAGGCTGCCGCCTGCCGGGCGGGATCTGTAGGTCCCGCCTGCCGGGCGGGACCTGCGGTAGGTGAAAGCTGTCTGGCCAAAAGGTCCAGCCCGGCAGGCAGGACCTACGGGATTACTTCACCTCGCGCCAGGGCGGCTGCTCCGAGGCAGCGAGAATCGCCAGATTCACCTTGAGGGTCTGGAGCGCGTCCTCCACCGTGCACAGGGGCGGCGTCTTGCCCTCGATCATGTCCAGATAGTAGTTGGCCTGGGCGATGAAGATGTCGTCGCGTTCGAGTGAGAAGGTGTTCTCCACCTTCCACTCGCCGCCCGGCTCGGTCATGGAAAGCCAGCGGGCGTTGACGAGCTCGAAGCGTGCGGTGCCGCGCTCGCAGATGACGGTGATGTTGTTTTCGTTGGGCGCCTGGTGCTGGTTGAGACTGTAGCAGCCCATGACGTTTCCGCGGTGGCGGGTGATGACGTGGACAGTGTCTTCCACGCTCACGCCCTCGAGGACCTGATGAGCAGCGTCCGCCATGACGCGCTCGATGGGGCCGACGAAAAACTCGCCGGCGTTGATGGCATGGGTGAGCACGTCCTGGATCGCGCCGCCGCCGGTGGCCCGGCTGGTGTAGTAGATCTGGCGGTAGGCGGGACGATACTTGGGAAAGTGCTGACCCCAGACGCTGACCACCTGGACCGGCCGTCCGAAGCGGCCGCTCTGGATCGCGTCGCGCATCGAGCGCACCACCGGATGAGAGCGGTAGGTGTAGGCGACGGCGGCGTGCACGCATTTTTCAGCGATGAGCCGCACCAGGTCATCGGCGCCCTCGCGCGAGATGCTCAGCGGCTTCTCGATCAGGATGTTGAGCCCCGCACGGACCGCCGCGGTCGCCATGGGGATGTGGAGCTGCGCCGGGGTGGCGATGAGCACCAGGTCCGGGCGGCGCGACGCGTCGGCCAGGGCGGAATCCCAGTCTCCGTAGGAGGCGGCGCACCGGTAGCGCTCGGCGACGGTCTTGCGCAGATCCGGGTTCGTTTCGCAGATGGCGAGCTCCGCCCGCCCGGTGGCAGTAAAGCAGCGCACGTGGCGCTCGCCGATCGAGCCCACGCCCACAACCAGCACGCGGTGTCGTGTCACGATGATACTCCGTTTACTTGCTCTGGTGGCCGTTGACGCCGTTGGCAAACGTGAAACCCAGCGGGGCGAACTGCTCCTGCATGCGATCGAGCGCGGTCTTGACCATCAGGATGTCGGCGCTGTAGCACAGGAACGTCGCCCCCATGTCGAGCAGCATTCTTCCGTGTTCTGGAGAGAAGGCCGGAGATCCCCAGTGAATGCCGGCGCTGCGGGCGGCGCGGGCCACCTTCTCGAGCGCCTTGTGCATGGTGGGGTGATCGAACCGCCCCGGAATCCCGCTGAGCACGGAGAAATCGGCCGGTCCCAGGAACAGGACGTCGATGTTCCTGACCTGCGCGATGGCGTCCGCGGCATCGACCGCTCCGGGCTCCTCGAGCTGGATGACCAGGAAGGTTTCGCGGTTCGCCTCCTCGATGTAAGTCTCCACGGGCATCGTGCAGTAGGGCATGTCGGGGTTGCCGCCGTCGATGCCCCGCTTGCCCAGCGGAGCAAACTTGGCCCACTTGACGACCTCGCGGGCTTCTTCTGGGCTGTCGCAGCGCGGGTACATGATGCCCTGAGCGCCGGCCTCGAGGAGGCGGGCAATGCGGGGAAACTCGCCCTTGGCGGGCCGGGCCAGGATGTCGGCACGGCCGACCCGCGCCGCCCGCATGAGGCTGGCCGCCGTCTCCAGACTGTAAGCGTGATGCTCGAGGTCCATCCAGATCCCGTCGAAGCCCATCAGGCTCGCCAACTCGAATACGGAAGGGTCGGTGAGATGAAGCTGGGTCAGGAGCACGGGCTTACCCTGACTCAGTTTGGCCTTGATCACGCTCTTACGCATAGACTCACAATCCTGGGAGATTCGTCAGGGTCGCCGGCAGGTCCCCCGAAGGCTCCTGTTCATTGGGCAACGATCCTGAGGCAACAGAATCACGGGAAAACTGTTGACCGTATGCGCGTGATTCTGTAAACCGACTTCACTTCAAGGTAACCGAATCGCGGCCTGCAGTCAATTGTGGCATCCCGGTTTCCAATGCTCGCCCGTTTGCACTGCACCGGGATCCCAGGCGGGGGGAGTGCGGGTTAAAGAGTGAACTGAACGGATGCTGCGCGCCGGCAAGCACTCTGGGGGCCTTGTCGTCCCGGCTGCGAGCCGGATCCGGGACAGTCAGTCTCAGTGAAAATAACTTTGCCCAGATGGATTGCATGCCTGCACCAGCAGGCGCCGCGAGAGCACGCGGACATAGTGATCGGAATCCGGCGGGCGTGCCGGTGGATTTCAGGAATATCGATAAGTGTGGCGGGCTTTCTCTGTCATTTTGGTTGACAGAAAAAAGTCGGTTCCGCTAAACTCTGGTTTGGTCAGCCGACTGATACAGGACCCTGCGCATGGCAAACGATCGACTCCCCGAGACCTTACCGGAGCTGGACCGTCGCGAGCACGCGTCGCAGCGGGACCAGGCCTACCACCGAATTCGCCGCCTCCTCATCCTCCAGCAGGTGGCGGAAGGCGAGCGGCTGCGTGAGGCCGAGTGGGCCGAGCGGCTCGGAGTGAACCGCACCGCTTTGCGCGAGGCCTTCGCCCGGCTCGAAGCGGAGGGCCTCATCGAGAAGGGCGCGAAGACGGGGTACTTCCTTCCCATCCTGACCGAAGGAGCGATCCAGGAGATCATCGAAGTCCGCATCATGCTCGAAGGAGGAGCGATCGAGCGGATCATCCGTCTGGGGCTCAACACGCCCAAGTATCTCAAGACGATGCGCGAGTCGTGCGACCAGCTCGAGCGGCTGGTGCGTGAGGAATACCACCTGGGCGTCGCCGAGGCGGATCGGCGGTTCCACGAGAGCCTGGTTCAGTCGGCCGGCAACCGTCGGCTCACGGCGCTGTACAGCCGTGCCCCCCTGCCGATCATTCATCCCATCGTCGTCAGCGGGCGGCAGTGGTGTGATACCGTGCAGCGGACGCTGGACGAGCACCGGGCCATCCTGGCAGAAATCCTGGCGGGTGATACGGAAGCGGCGTGCAAGCGGCTTCGCGTTCACCTGCTCGATCGCCACCTGATTCCGCTCTGCGCAGTGTGAACACCAGCCCCCCCACCACCGGTATGACGGCCCTCGACTGGTGCGTCATCGGCGCCTACGGCGCCGGTATGCTCGCCATCGGGTGGTATTACTCGCGCCAGAGCAAAACGAGTGAGGACTATTACCTGGGCGGGCGCACGATGGGCTCCTCCTCGATCGGGCTGTCGTTGTTCGCCACGCTTTTCTCGACGATCACGTACCTGGCCCTGCCGGGGGAGCTGATCAACAAGGGCCCGGCGATTCTGGCCTGGATGGTGGGCCTGCCGGTGGTGTACGTGATCGTGGCCTGTCTGCTGATTCCACCGTTCATGCGGCTGCAGACGACCAGTGCTTACCAGATTCTAGAGGATCGGCTGGGCCTGACGGTGCGCATGCTGGGTTCGAGCATGTTCCTGCTGACTCGGCTGCTGTGGATGGCGCTGATCACGTACATCACGGCCGAGAAGCTCATCGTGACGGTGATGGACTGGGACCCCGGCCGGACGATCTACGTGGCGGCGGCGATCGGCCTGGTGACGCTGGTCTACACGTCGATGGGCGGGCTGCGGGCGGTGGTGATGACGGACGTGATTCAGTCGCTCATTCTGTTCGCGGCGGCGATCGTGTCGATCGTGCTGATCACCGTGCACATGGGGGGCGTGGGCGCCTGGTGGCCGCGGGAGTGGTCGCCGAGCTGGGACCAACAGCCGCTGATCAGCCTGGACCCGAGGGTGCGGGCGACCGTGCTGGGCTCGCTGCTGTTCATGACGCTCTGGTGGATCTGCACATCGGGCTCGGACCAGATGGCGATTCAGCGCTATCTGGCGACGCGGGATGCGCGGGCAGCGCGGCGGGCATTCCTGACGACGTTGCTGTCGAATGTATTCGTGACCGTCGTGCTGGCGGCGCTGGGCCTGGCGCTGCTGGGTTTCTTCCGGGCCAACCCGCCGGCGGGTCTGTCGATCGCGCGGGACGCCGACCGGCTGTTTCCTTACTACATCGTGCATCATCTTCCGCCGGGCCTGACGGGGCTGGTCATCGCGGGGCTGCTGGCGGCGGCGATGTCGAGCCTGTCGGGCGGAATCAACTCGGCGTCGTCGGTGATCGCCAGCGATTTTCTGGACCGGTTCGGCCGTCACCCGGGCACCGAGCAGGCCCGGCTGCAGCGCGAGAAGCTGCTCTCGGTGGCCGTGGGCCTGTTGATGGTCGGGCTGAGCCTGAGCATGCGGCACGTGTCGGGCAATATCATGGAGGTGACGGTGCGCACGAACCACGTGTTCGTGGCCCCGCTGTTCGGGCTGTTCTTCATGGCGATGTTTGTGCCGTTCGCCACGCCGCTGGGGACGGTGCTCGGAGCGCTGGCGGGCTGTGCTGCGGGGGTGGTGATCGGTTACTGGGATCTTCTGACCGGCGGACCGGTGCTGAGCTTTCAGTGGATCACGGCTTCTGCGCTGGTCGTCGATCTGGCGGTAGCCTGCGGCGTAAGCCTGCTGGTGCCGGGACGGCGGCGTGTGAAGCCGCTTCCGATCGCGGAGCCGCAACGCGAGGAGGCGTGAAGGTGAGAAAGTGGGAAAGTGAGAAATTGCGAAAGGGAGAATGCGGGAAAGCTGTCTCCAGCGCTGCTAACCGGTTGCCGCAGAGGTCACAGAGTCCACAGAGAGGGTGGCCATGTTTGTTTCTGAGCGTCTTATGCGGATTCTACGCGGCGAATTCGGCATCTGCGGCGGAACCGCGGCGGCCCAACATCCTGTTCATCATGGCGGATGATCTGGGCCCGGAATGGCTGAGCTGCTACGGCAGCGAGCACCGGACGCCGAACATCGACCGGCTGGCGGCGGGCGGGCTGCGGTTCGAGCGGTGCTGGGCGACGCCGCTGTGCACGCCGACGCGGCATGAGCTGCTCACGGGGCGCTATCCCTTCCGCACCGGCTGGACGGTGCACCACGACACGCCGCGCTGGGGCGTCCAGTATTTCGACTGGAGGCGCGAGATCACGTTCGCCCGGGTGCTGCGCGAGGCGGGCTATGCGACGGCGATCGCGGGCAAGTGGCAGATCAACGATTTCCGCACGCATCCCGACGCGCTCCAGCAGCATGGCTTCGACGAGCACTGCGTCTGGCCGGGATTCGAGTCGGACAATCCGCCCGCGGCCGAGCGCTACTTCGACCCCTTCGTGCAGACGAACGGGAGGCGGGAAACGCGCAAGGGCGAGTTCGGGCCCGACATCTTCGCGAACTTCATCATCGATTTCATGACGCGGCACAAGGAGGGGCCGTTTCTGGCGTACTACCCGATGGTGCTGACGCATACGCCGTTCACGCATACGCCGGCCAACCAGGGGCAGGACCTCAAGGGCGCGGCGCTGCATCCGGGGATGGTCGACTACGTGGACGGAAACGTCGGGAGGCTCCTGGCGGCGCTGGACCGGCTGGGAATCCGCGAGCACACGCTGGTGATCTTCACCTGCGACAACGGGACGGTCTCGGGCGTGAAGGGCCGGATGACCCTTGACACGTCGTCGCCCGCGCCTCGGGCGTCCGGCGAAGCCGGAGTGGCAGCGCCACACGACGTGTCAAGGGTGGACGGGCTGGTCGTGAACGGCGGCAAGGGGACGCTGCGCGAGACGGGCATTCGCGTGCCGCTGATCGTGAGCTGGCCGCAGCATCCGGGCGGCGGGGCAATGAAGACCGAGCTCGTCGATTTCTCCGACTTCTTCCCGACGCTGGTCGAGCTGGCCGGCGGGAAGCCGCCGGAGGGGGTGACGATCGACGGGCGCTCATTCGCGGGGCTGCTGAAGGGGGATGCGGGCTACCGGCCGCGGGAGTGGATCTACTCGCAACTGGGCACGGGGCGCGTCGTGTGCGACGGGCGGTACAAGCTGTATGATTCGGGCAGGTTTTTCGACGTGCGGAACGACCTGCTCGAAGAGCACGAGTTGCAGGAAGCGGACGGTCCGGCGGGCGAGGCACGCCGGCGGCTGAAATCGGTGCTCGGCGCGATTCCACCTGACGCGAAGCTGCCGTTCCCGCCGCGCGTGCAGAGTCGGCCGGCCGCGCGGAAGTGATCGGGCCGCGCACGAGTCTATGCTCCTGTCGCACAGGAACTGAGGCTGCGCAGATGATCCTGCCGCAGAGACGCAGAGGCCGCAGAGAAGAGTGAATCCACAGATGGACACGGATGCGACACAGATTCAACTCCACAACAACATTTGTGTTACTGGTGGAGAAGATGGGACAGATGCGAGGTCTGAATCCGACCTTCTCTGCGTGCTCTGCGTCTCTGCGGTTCCATGACTCCGGTTTCGAGTGCGCTTGGCGGCCTCCGCGTTCGGGCCTGCTATGTCAGTGAGCATGTGGGGGTGGAGTGATTTCAATGGGAGACGCAGCCTTTCTCTATCGACCGATCCAGCCGGCTGACGTCGAGTTCTACCGGCACAGCGGCTATTTCCTGTTTGGACGCATTCTCACCGACGAGGGTCTCGCCCGCATGCGCGACGAGTGCATGAAGGCCTGGCGCGCGGAAAAAGGCGAGTTTGACCCCAGCAAGACGTGGCTCGAGAACGCCCTGCTGCCGAACATCCATCACCGCTCGGACGTGGTGCGGCGCTATTACTTCAGCGGGCCGCTGGTGGACGTGGCCGAGGCGTTCATCGGGCCGAACATCAAAGGGGCGACCAGCCAGCTCACGTTCAAGATGCGCGGCAACACCAAGCCGTTCGCCTGGCATCAGGACAACGGCTACGGTGAGCTGGAGCCGTACAATGCGATCAGTTGTCTGACCGCGCTGGATGACACCGATCGGGAGAACGGATGCCTCTGGATCATCCCCGGGAGCCACAAGACCGGCCAGATCGCCGTCGGCGAGAGCGGCTCGGCCGAGGCGAAGAAGGCGATGAAGGAGATCCGCGTCGAAGCGGATGAGAGCAAGGCGGTGCCGGTGCCGATGAAGGCGGGCGAGTGCCTGATCTTCAACTGCTGGACGCTGCACAAGTCGGACGGGAACTTCTCGAAGGACCGCGACCGGCGGATCTTGTTTTTACGGTATGCAGACGCGGACGCGGTGGAGGTGTACAACCGCCGCCGACCGCGGCTCGGGCGGCTGGTGCGCGGACGGACGCGCTTCCCGGAGGTGGAGGCGTTCGAAAGCGACCTGGCCCTGAGCTGAGTACCGGCGTGAGAAAGTGACAAGGTGAGACAGTGAGAAAGCTTGGATTCACCGCATTGTTGTGTCTGGTCGGAGCCGGCGTCACGGTGGCGGCGCCGCGGCCGAACATCGTGATCATCTATCTGGATGATCTGGGCATCGGCGACCTGGGGAGCTACGGCTGCCAGGACATCCGAACGCCGCACATGGATGCCCTGGCCGCGTCCGGGATCCGGTTCGCGAACTACTACACGGCGGCGCCGCTGTGTGCCCCGTCGCGGGCGGCGCTGATGACCGGACGCTATCCGGTGCGCATGATGTCGACGAGCAAGAACGTGGCGTCAGGCCTGGAGGTGGAGGGCATCCCCAGCTCCGAGATCACGATCGCCGAAATCGCGAAAAAGCAGGGCTACGCGACCGGCCTGATCGGCAAATGGCACCTGGGCTCTTCGGCCCAGACGTCGCCCAACGGCCAGGGCTTCGACGAGTTCTTCGGGAACCTCGGAGCGTGCATCGATCCCTATTCGCACAAGTATTACGCCAGTGAGCCCTGGTACCACGATCTGTTCCGAAACAGCGAGGAAGTGTTCGAGGAAGGCATCCACACGACGGATCTCATGACGCGCGAGGCGAGCCGGTTCATCGATGCCCATCGCGACAGGCCCTTCCTGCTCTACCTGGCCTACACGGCCCCCCACTACCCGATGGTCGCACAGCCCAGGTACATGCAGGCCTACGCGCAGATGCCCCGTCCGCGGCGTGAATACGCGGCGATGGTCACCGGCGCGGATGACAGCATCGGGGCGGTTCTGGAGAAGCTGCGGGAGGCCGGCCTGCATGAGCGGACCTTCGTGTTCCTGTCGAGCGACAATGGCCCGGCATGCAGATCAAAGCGGGAGGAAGGCGGCGGCACGGGCAGGCCTCACCGTGAATTCAAGCGCAGCCTGTTCGACGGCGGCATCCGGATGCCCGGAATCGTCTCGTGGCCCGGCACCATCCCGCCGGGACAGGTGCGCGATCAATTGGCTGCGTCGATTGATCTGCTTCCGACCGTGGCGGAGCTGATCGGGGCGCCGCTGCCCGAGGGCGTGACGATTGACGGGCGGAGCTGGGGACCGCTGCTGCGGGACGCGGGGGCACCGGGTCACGAGCGGCTCTACTTCGAGTGGGCCGACCAGCACGCCGTCCGGCAGGGGAAGTGGAAGCTGGTGGAAAACGGGCTCGTCGATCAGGCAACGAACCGCGAGAACCGGGCGAAGGGTGAGGATGCGGTCTTCCTGAGCGATGTGGTGGCCGATCCCGGCGAGAGCCGGAACCTGCGGGCGCAGCACCCCGAGATCGTGCGCGAGCTTACGGAGGCGCATCGCCAGTGGCTCAGGGATGTGGGCGGGGGCAAGATCGAGTAGCGGTTCCCCGCGATTCTCCACCGGATGAGCTGTGGACCGTCGACCGGGCCCCGGCAAGGGAGTTGTCTCATGCTTCGTGTGTTGGCATCACTGTCGGTGTGTTTGTGGCTCGCGGCCCCCTCGCTGAGTGCGGGCGATGCTCTGGTGGTGCTGGACGGCCGTTATCGGCCGGATCGGGCATTCGACCACTTTTCGCGATTCTGGGGCGAGAAAGACGGCCTGCCGAACCAGCTCGGGGCGATTGACGCCCCGCAGGATGTGCCCGAGTCCGCGGAACTGGGCGGGTCGATCCATGTCTACGTGCGGAACACCTCCCCGCAGCCGGTCACGATCGAGGATGTGACGCTGTCGGGCGTGAGTCTGAAAGAGGCACTGGTCTACTCGGATCAGCGGCTGCGCAAGAAGTTCGCCAGCATCTCCTTTTCGAAGCTTGAAAAGCCGGAGCTCGATCGGCTCCTCGCGTGCGGCGAACCGGTCTGGTGGCGGGCAGACCCGGCGCCGATCCCGGCGGGCGGGACGGCCGAGGTCATCGTGCGGCTGCGGCGGCATCCGCAGGTCTCGGCGGTGCCCGTAGGCCTGATCGCAGGCGGGCCAGCGCTGAAAGCGGAGGTGCGGCCGCGGCTCGGGCAGGCGCGGTTCCGCTCGATCTCATTCGACGCCGGGCTCAAGACGGCGTACCTGTTCATCGAAACGAACAAGCTTGGCGCGCCGCGGACGATTCTGCTGGACGGGAAAGATGTGACGGCTCAGTCGCGGATCCAGCACGATGCCAACCTCGATCTCACGCCGGTGACCGTGAACCTGCCCTCTGCGCTCACGGACTGTTCCTTTCACGTCGTGCAGGCCCGCCTGGCGGACGGCTCGCTGGTCTCGGCCGGGGCCCGGGCGTGGGCGGAGGAGTTCGTCTATGGCATGTTCGGCGGACGGCCGGGCAAAGACGGCGACACCGCGCTGGCCCGCGCCTACATCGACGACATCACCAGCCACAACATCAACGTGCAGATGCCGCAGATGGGCTCGGCGGCGGTGCAGACCTTCCTGAAAACCGACGAGGGCCGCGCCTATTGCCGCGAGCGCGGGCTGCGGATGATCGTCATGAATCCGGGAACGTGGGGTGTGCGGGACCCGCTCATCTACTACGTGCATGACGAACCGGACTGCGGCGACTACAAGATGGAGGGTGTGCCCGAGAACAGGAAGATCGGCGGCATGGGCCAGTGGTGCATCGAGCACGCCCGGGAGCTGCGCGCGGCCGACCCCGACGTGCCGCAGATGATCAACGTGGACAGCACGTACAAACCCCAGAACTGGTACACCTACGGCCAGCTCGCCGACGTGTTCGCGACGGACCCCTATTTCCAGGCACGGCTGGCCGACGCGTACTCCCGCCGGCCGGACCGCATCCCGCTTTACACGAAAGCGACATACCTGTACGCGGTGGCAAGCGTGGCGGAGTCGGCGTGTGCCCCGCGGCCGCTGCACGTGTTCCTGGACGCCACCGCTCGCACGGAGAAGACCAACCGACCGTTCCGCATCGCGACGCCCGAGGAGAAGCGGATCGAGCTGTATTACGCGCTGGCCGCCGGCACGAAAGGCCTGTCCTACTGGTGGTACACGCCGGGCGGAAAGGCCAGCGGGGTCGGCTCGGCGGATCGCGACCCGGCGGCGGCGGCACTGTGGCGCGAGATCGGCCGGCTGGGTGCGGAGGTGCGGACGGCCGGGCCGCTGCTGCTGCGGAGCTGCCCGATCGAGCTGCCCGTGACCTCGTCGGCAAAATCGCTGTGGGTCCGCTGCCTGGCCAGCGATGACGTCATCGTGCTCCTGCTGGTCAACGACGACTACGAGACCGGCGAAAAAGGCACGACCTGTCGGCCGCTCGACAACGTGAGCTGTCGCGTGAAGCTGCCCGCATGGCTCAGCCCCGGACCCACGTTTGAGATCACGTCGAACGGCATCAGGAACGTGCGGACGAGCGGGAGCGGCGGCGAGGTCACTCTGGAGCTCGGTCGCGTCGCGATCACGCGGCTGGTGGTCATCGCGCGCGACGCGGCGCTGCGGTCACAACTGGAGCAGCTCTATCGCACGCGCTTTGCCACGAATGCGGTGGCCCTGGAGGATCGTCGATGAGCAACGAACGCAGGCAATCGCGGCGGGAGCCAGCGGCCGACTCGATCGCGCTGACGCGCCGGGCCGTGCTGGGCCTGGGCGGCGCGTGCGCGGCGCAGCTTCTGTTCTCGCAGACGGGTTGTGCCCCCGGCACGCCCGGCTACCTGCGGGCCCACGAAGCCCGGTACCGCGACAACCCGCGGGCGGCGGGCATCGCCTGGTTCCGCACCGCGCGGTTCGGGCTGTTCATGCACTACGGGCTCTACAGCCAGCTCGGGCGCGGGGAGTGGGTGCAGCTCAACGAAAAAATCCCCGTGGCCGAATACGGGAAGCTCAAAGACACCTTCACCGCGGCAAAATTCGATGCGGATCACATCACCGACCTGGCCCTGGCGGCGGAAATGAAGTACATCAACCTCACGTCGCGGCATCACGACAGCTTCTGCCTGTTCCGGACCCGGCAGACCGACTTCAACAGCGTGGAATCACCGGCGAAGCGCGACCTGGTCGGCGAACTGGCGGCGGCGTGCCGGCGCAAGGGGCTGGGGTTGTTCCTGTACTATTCATACGCCGCAGACTGGCGGCATCCCTACTTCTATCCGCGCGAGGTGGGCTGGAAATCCGCCCGGCCGGCATACGACCAGCCGCAGCCGGAGTATCTCTGGAAAAAGGACGAGGACTTCCGCACATACATCGACTTCACGCACGCCCAGTTGCGCGAATTGCTCACGCAATACGGGCCGCTGGCGGGCATCTGGCTTGATCCGCTCCGCGGGTATCTGGCCCGGCCGGATCTTTTCCCGATCGACGAAACCTATGCGCTGATCCGCTCGCTGCAGCCGCAGTGCCTGATCTCGTTCAAGCAGGGCGCCAACGGCGACGAGGATTTCATCGCACCCGAGCGCAGCGCGGCGGCGCGGGTCGGCGAGGGGGAACGCTACGAGCGCGTGCGCGAGAAGAACCGCGACAAGCCGGTCGAGATCTGCGACACCTTCCAGCCGCATGCGTGGGGCCACGATCAGCGGAATGAGGGGAAGCACAAATCGGCGGATGATGTGATGAATATGCTGGCGAATGCCCGTGAGCGCGGGGCCAACCTGCTGCTCAACACGGGGCCGCTGGCGGATGGGTCGATTCACCCGAATGATGAGGCGGCCCTTCGCGAGGTGGGCCGGCGGCTGCGAGCGGGGGAGGCGTGAGATCAGTGGGAAAGTGGGAAGGTGAGAAAGTGAAAAAGGCGGAGGAGTACGACAGCTTGAGCGTGTCGCAAGTGTTCAGTGGTTGTTCTGGTCAACTGCGGGGGCGGACGGTGTTCACTGGATGTCGGTCGGCTTTGTCCGCTGATGATGGTGCGCGTGAGACGGGAGGGAAGGGTTTCTCGCGTTCCCATCATCGTGACCCCACCCTTTGCTGGCGCAAAGGATGGGCCACCCGGCCTACCCGGAGCGGAGCTCGATGGGATTCATTCCGGTACGCGCAGTCACTTTCTCACTTTCTCACCTTCTCACTTTCGCTCCTGCTGACCGGCTGCGCGGTGACGACGAAACCCGATTTCATCGTGTACCAGCCCGCGACGTGGGACGGCCCGGACGCGACCAATGAGCACTTTCTGGTGGTCCCGACGCACTCCGGGACCTTCCTGGCGTTCTGGACCCAGGCCAGCCAGGAAAACGAGCCGGACCAGCGCATCGTGATGAGCCGCAGCAGCGACCGCGGACGCTCGTGGACCCCGCCGCAGGTGCTGGCCGGCGATCCCACTGGAAAGAGTAAACTGCTGGCATCCTGGGCGTTCCCGTTCGTCGTGCCGCAGACGGGGCGCGTCTATCTGTTCTGGAACCAGAACGTCGGCATCGTCGATGCCCGCGAGGATACGACCGGCGTGCTCATGTACATGTGGTCGGATGACGAGGGGTCAAGCTGGTCCGAGCGCTTCACGCTGCCGATCCGGGCGTCGGCGATCTCCCACCCGGATCCGAAGGTTCCGCAGAACTGGGTGACGTATCAATCGCCGATCATCACCCGCCGGGGCGACGTGCTCGTCGGGTTCACGCGCTGGGCGAGCAGGAAAGTGCAGCCGAAGGTCGGCTTGTTCGAGCGCGACTCGGAGATCTGGTTCCTGCGGTTCGACAACATCCTCACCGAGCGCGACGGCACGAAGCTGCAGGTGACGACGCTGCCGGACGGCGAGCACGGCCTTCGCGTTCCGTTCCCCGGCCAGCCGAAGATCAGCATCGCCCAGGAGGCAACGGTGCAGGATCTGTCCGACGGGCGCCTCTTCACCGTGATGCGGACGCGCACGGGCTACATGCACTATGCCCTGTCCGCGGACCGCGGGCACACCTGGGACGCGCCCCGGCCGCTGCGGTATCGGCCCGGCGGTTCGCGGATCCGCCAGCCGCTCGCCCCGAGCCCGCTCTACAAGCTCCAGGACGGGCGGTTTCTCCTGATCTTCCACAACAACCGCGGCGACGCGAACGGCGGTACGGGGCCCACCGACTCGCGGCGGGTGCGCCGGCCGGTGTTCCTCAGCGTCGGCCGTGAGATCAACCATCCCGATCAGCCGATCGTTTTCAGCCGGCCCCGCCTGCTGGCCGACAACGGCGGCGTCCCGAATCCCAAGAGCGGCCACACGCAGATCGGAACCTATCCGAGCCTGTTCGAGTTCGAAGACAAGATCTACTTCTGGTATCCCGACCGCAAGCACATCCTGTGCGGCCTCATCATCCCCCGGGAAAGGGTTGATGAGATGACGCCGTCGAACGAAGCAGGAACGCACACGAATTGACATGATCGAACCGGGTGGCTTGGGTCCCGGCGCGCCGGGATACTCGCTGCCCGTGTTTCATGCGCACGGGCAATGAGTACATTGCCCATGCCACCCCGGGCAGATCTCTCTGTGGCCCTGATCAACAAGGGCAAACGCGCAGAACGGGTGAGCACCTGCTGCAGTCGAGCGTCGTTGAGCGAACCCCTCGCTGGCGCTTCGGGCTCTCTTGTTGGGTGTTTGAACCGGTGGGGGCTTGAAACGACGTGCACACCGGCACACCGGGGCGACGCAGCGGAATGCGGGCCGCCCGCTCGCCCGAAAGCAGGAAATACCCGGCGGTCAGTCCAGATCGAGCTCCAGGAGCCGGATCGGGCCGACGCAGACGATTTCGAGGTTGTTCTTGGCGCTCTCGTAGTCCTCGACGCGCAGGCGGAGATCGAGCGTCTTCAGGTCGGGCGGCAAAGACGGAAGCCGCGTCACAAACCACTCACCGGTCGGCCGCGGGATCCCCAAGTCGGCCCGCCAGACCTCCTGATCCTTCCACAGCAGCCGGATCGACCGCGAGCCGAACCAGCGCCACCTGGCATAACCGAAACCGAAGCTCTCCTTGTTCTGGTCGGCCAGGTAGATCACCAGGGCGAGCCGGTCGCGCCGGCCGGAAACCGGAATGCGCACCGGCAGCTCGCTGAAGCCCCCTTCGCGAACCGGCACGCCGCGGTCGATGGCGAACACCGCCGCCGTCACGTCCTTGTCCTCGACCAGTCCGCCGATCCAGTCACCCCAGAAGTGCTCGCGCGGCTCCGGCGTCACCGTGGCCATGACATGGTTGTGCCGCTTCCAGGCCTTCGTGCCGATCTGGACGGGGGGATCGCCCACGCCGGCGAGCAGGCCGTCCAGCCGGGCGATGTTGCGGGCGTAATCCGTCACGCGCTCCTTCAAGGCGACCTGGCGGCGCGACACCAGCTCCTTCCAGTCGGCCGCGGACAATGCCGAGCGCTTGCGCCACCATTCGACGTACGAGCGGGGTACCCGGACGCCTTCAAACAGCCGCTCGAGTTCGGAGAGGTCCCCCGACACGCGCTCGCGGGCGGCGGCGATGAGCTGATCGGCCCCGGCCATGTCGCCGTCGTAGATCTTCTCCAGCAGCCGCCCCTGATGCTCGATCCACCAGTACTCAGGGAACGGCGCTTTCGCCTGCGCGAGGGCGGAGGCGACTTCGCGCTTCATCGGCCCCACGTAGTCGCGTTCGAGCAGTTCGCGGTCGAGCGCGGAACCCGAGGGGCTCTGCTGCAGCCGATCGAGTTGGGCCCGGAGTTCGGCCAGTTCCGCGAGCACGGCAGGCCGGTTCTCCTGCGAACGCAGGCGGGGCGGGCACTGGGGCGCCCAGTCGGAGTGAGTTACGGTGAACAGATAAGATCGCTGGAGATCCCTGAGCATGTCGTCGAAGGCGGCGGCCGCCTCCGGATGGGCCGGGCCGAAGACCATATCGTACGCCCGCCGGCGGATGGCGGAGAAGTCATATCGCTCCGGTCTCCAGCTCCACCAGCCGATCGCCGGGAGCAGGTAGTGCTGCTGATGCTGCCAGCCGTCCCACGGCAGCACGGCGTGGACGTGCTTGCCGGCTTCGATCAATTCCTGGTCGGTGGGGTGATTCCAGCCCTCGGCCATGCTGATGATCGGCGAGTACCCGCGGCCTTCGCCCGCGCCGAATGGCGGGTCCTGAAACCGCGGCCAGTTGTGCCACCACGAAGGGAGCACTTTCAGGCCGATCTCTCGGGCGTCCGCGACATCATCAGGGCACGGCACGCTCGTCCAGTACCAGACCGCCTGCTCCATGCCGGGGACGGCCACGATTTCGCGATTGAACTTCATGTCGATGACCTGATACGAACCCTTGGGCGGCGTGATGGCGATGCGGTCGCCGGTGATGCCGCGCTCGCGCCCCAGGGCCAGCACGCGCGCCGTGATCTCGCGCGGAGCCTCGCCGGGCCCCTTGTCGTCGTAGGAGAGCCACAGGGCGTTGCAGCCCAGATCGAGGAACTCCTTGAACGAGGCGATGACCGCGTCGTACTGGCTCGCCGGTACGCCGCAGTTCACCACCGCGTAGACGATCAGGCCGCGCTCACGGGCGTCGGAGATGACCTTGGCAATTTCGTCGCGCTTGATCTTCGCGCCGGGTTCGAACGCGTAGATGCCGTCACGCACGTCGATGAAGTTGAGGCGCGACGTGAGCAGGGCATCGAAGTTCTCGGATTTGAAGAAGTATTCGTAGTGCGGATGCGGCCGGCCGCGCATCGGGATCGTCGGCCAGTCGCGGATGGTTGCGCAGCGGACCTCGACGGCGTCGCCTTTCTGAGAGAAGAGCTGGAAGAGGGTGTCTTGCCCGTAGATCACGCCGCGGTCGTTGCTGCCGGCCAGCGCCGCTGTGACCTTGCCGTCCTTCGCCCACACGGCAAGGGCGTAGCCGTCCGCCTGCTCGGGGACCGACAGCTGGCGCTGCGAGCAGATCTCGCCCAGCGCGGGGAACGTCTTGTTCTGACCGAGCAGGATCCGCAAACCCGCGTCCTGGCCGGCCTTCGCGCCGCTGGAGATCGGCCATTCCTGGCCAAAGCGGCGCTGAATGTGCCGCTGCAGGAGCTGGGCCGCGTGCCGCTCGGGCGGGCTGGCCTTCTCGGACAGGACGATGACCGCCTGGCCGCGAATCGCCGCGGAATCACCCCATTCCACCTCGCTCACCTGCGGCATCAGCGCCACCGGCGGCGCGGCCGCAAGAGCCAGCGTTGCCCACAGAACCCCCGATGCACCCATAGTTAAACGTCGCACCAACATCAGATCGATCCTCACCGCTAGCGATCCGGAATGCCCGGACGAGTCGCTCCCGCCGGCATCGGCGAAACCGCGACAACCCCATCACAGCCCCGGCAAGAGCGCAGCCATCACAGCCCCGGCAGGGGCGGAAGCCGGTAGCCCAGGGCGCCAGCCCTGGGGATCGTCCGCAACCACACCGCATAGCCCCGGCAGGGGCGACAGAAGCCCCGGGCGCGCTTCTTTCGCCCCTTCCGGGGCTCCGATGCTGTGTTCTACCGCTTCCCACGGCTTGCGCCGTGGGCTACCGTCTTTCGCCGCTCCGCGGCTGACATTCAACTCAGGCCACACCTTGGCTGACCTCTGCCTTCTCACACCGCGGCGCGGCTGCGACGAACTCGTCGTCGACGCATCGATTGCCGTCGTCGAACGACCGCGCGTCACCAATGATTCAGTGCGACCGTGTCGCCCTGGACCTTCACCCATTCGTGAAGCTGCCCGCGCAGCGTCTGTTTCACGCTCTCCATCGACGCGTCGCCCGAGAGGTCTTTCAATTCGTACGGATCCTCTCGTAGATCGAAGAGCTCCTCGCGATCGAGCTTGAGATACCGGATGAGCTTGTATCGGTCGGTACGGATGCTGCGGAAGCGCGGATCGTCCTTTTCGTCGTAGCGCCCGAACACGGCATCGCGCACCGAGTCGGCCTCTCCGGAGCAGATCCGCGCCAGCGACCGGGCTTCGACCTTCTCGGGCAGCGCAAGCCCCGTCCACTCGAACACTGTCGGCAGCACGTCGGCCAGATACACGAGCGCATCACTCGTCCGCCCCCTCTGGCCGATCCGTGGATGGCGCATGATGAGCGGCACGCGCACGCCCTCCTCGTAGAGTGTCTGCTTGCCGAGCAGACCGTGCGCACCGAGCGTCAGTCCGTTGTCGCCGGCAAAGACGACGATCGTTCGATCGGCGAGCTTCTGGTCTTCGAGTTCCTTGAGGATGCGGGCAATCTGCTCGTCCAGGTGCGTAATGAGGCCGTCATACCGCGATGTCTCGGTCCGGATCTGCTCGGGGTCGCGCGGCAGCGGCAGCAGCTTCTCGTCGCGGATCTCCAGCGTGCCCGGATCGAACGGCGGGGCCGGCATGAAGTTCTTCGGCAGCGGCATGTCCTTCGCCGGATACATCCTCTCGTAGCGTTCGAGCGGCTCGCGCGGATCATGCGGGGCCGTGTACGCCACGTAGAGGAAGAACGGACGGCTGCGGTCACGCTCCTTCAGGAAGCGCACCGCGGCATCGGTATAGAGCTCGGTCGTGAACCCCTCGACGACCTGCGGTTTGTCGCCCAGTCTCTGCGTGAGCTTCGGGTTGCGGTGCGGCCCCATGCCGCCGATGAACATGTTGGCCATCCACTCGAATCCGTAGTGGTCCGGGCCGCGGACGTTGTGCCACTTGCCCGTGTAGGCGGTCTGGTAGCCAGCCTTCGCCATGGCGCGCGGCAGCGGCACCACGTCGTCGCCGATCCTGCGTCCGAAGAACGTGACCCCGTGCGACTGCTCGAACCGCCCCGTCAGCAGCGTCGCCCGCGACGGCGTGCAGATCGGCAGCGACACGTACGCCTGACTGAACCGCACGCCCTCCATTGCCAGACGATCAAGGTTGGGCGTCCGGATGATTGAGTGACCAGCGCAACCCAGCGCAAGGTACTGATGATCGTCGGAGAGCAGCAGGACAACGTTCAACCGCTCCTGAGCCTGCGCGGCGATCGCCGCGCCCGCCAGCACGAGGATGGTGCACGACACGGCAGATTGAAGCACGAAGGCACGAAGGCACGAAGAAACGCGGGAGAGAGTGTGAGCGCGAGAGCGATCACTTAGAACTCGTTCTCTGTATTCTCCTCTTCGTGTCTTCGTGCCTTCGTGGTACATCTGGTTTACCCTCCGATTCGCAGCCTCGTTCAGTCCTCCGGCAGCGGCTGGCCCCTCGTCTCCGGCGCCCAGATCAGAATGAACAGCGCGAGGATATAGACACTGCCCAGCATGACCATGCCGGTGCGGAACGGGTTGGCCACGCCCGCCGCCTGCAGGCCCTCGCGGATCGGATTTCCGGCGATCATGAGCACGGCCGCCGACAGCCGGGCCAGGTTGTAGCCGATGGCCGTCCCCGTCGAACGCAGCCGCGTGGGGAACAGCTCGGGGAAGTAGATGACGAACCCGCCCATGATGCTGATCGTGAAGAAGCCCAGAATCGGCAGCATCACGTAGGCCTGGGTCACCGAATGGAGGCCGAAGAAGACCCAGCAAACCGAAAGGAAAGACAGGGCAAACGCCACGCCGAAGGTCGGGCGCCGGCCCCACCGGGTGGCGAAGGCGGTGAACGCGAGGATCCCCAGAAACCCGCCGATATCCTGCAGAATCGTGCCGCGGGCGCGGACCTCGGCGATCCGCTCGGGTCCGATTCCCGCGAGGGCGATCTTGATCAGCTCGGGCGACCAGAAGCCCACGCCCCACACCCCGACGATGCCGGCCGTGGCGAGGCTGATCGCCACCAGCGTGCTCCGCCGCCAGCGCGGGTGCCGCCACAGGACGCGCAGATCGCCCATCTGGTGCGTGCCGGTCTCGCGGGCTTCCTGGCGCGCCGCAAGCCACTGCTCGGACTCGCGCAGCGTCCGGATGATCAGCACGACGAGCATGGCGGGAATTGCCCCCACGAAGAAGAGCAGCCGCCATCCGGCGACACCCTGACCTCCGAAGAGACTCGCGGCGTACCGCCCGTCGGGATGGAACAGCCCCGCGAGGACGGAGCCGCTCATGTTTCCGAAGAGCGAGAGCGCGGAAAACAACCCCATGAGCACGGGCCGCGAGTGAGGCGGAACGGTCTCGGCGATCAGGGCGGCCGCGGTCGCGAACGCCCCGCCGATGCCCGCCCCCATCAGAAACCGGTAGAAGCAGAAGTCCAGCCCGGTCGTGGCGATGCCGCAGAGGCCCGTGAAAAGCGAGTACACCAGCACCGACAGGCCCATGGTCTTGGCCCGCCCCCAGCGATCGCCCACGACACCGAAAAGCAGTCCCCCGACGCCCCAGCCGGCCATCGTGGCCGCGGTCGCGTAAGTGGCATAATCGACCACGCGGGGATCGCTCTGAGGCAGCCCCAGCAACTCCGACAAGGCCGGCGACCGCGCCAGCATGAACAGACGCTGGTCCGTGCAGTCGAACAGCCACGCCAGCGCCCCGACGGCGAACACCCACCACTGATACCGGCTCAGACCCTGGTACCAGCGAAGCGGGGGGGGCTCGACGGGAGTGATGACCTGCTCCATGATGAATGGCGGCTCACGTGTAGGTGTTGATCGAACGGGCCCAAGCGACTCGGGCGCTGATTGTTGACAGATCATGCCCGATTTTGGCAACAAACACAAGCGAGCGTGCTCATGTCCACACGGAGAGTGATCCTGTTCGATTCCATCGTCGTCAGCCGCGAACCGCTGCTCCGCGCCGCGATGCAGACTGAGTGGGAAATCCTGACGGTGCCCGAACGCACGCAGATCGGGCTGGCCCGGCGCCTCGTACCCGGTGCGCAAGCCTTTATCAGCAATGAATTTCCGGCAGAGCTCGCACCCCTGGCGAACGATCTGCGTCTGATCCACTGCGTCGGAGCCGGTATCGACCTGTTCGACCTGTCGGCCATCCCGCCCGGTTGCACGCTGTGCAACGTGTACGAGCATGAGATCCCCATCGCCGAATACATCCTCATGTGCCTGCTGATGCTGACCACGGGCGTGGTCGAGGCAGATCGGGAGCTGCGCGGGGGTCGATGGCGCGGAAGTGGGCGATACGACGGGGCGTTCCACGGCGAGCTCCACGGTAAGACGCTGGGCCTGATCGGTTTCGGGCATATCGGCCAGGCGGTGGCGCAGCGAGCGCGGGCGATGGGCCTGCGCGTCATTGCGGTGCGTCGCACGCCGGCCGCGAACCCGCTGCTCGAGTGGTGCGGGTCGATGAGCGACCTGCCGCGCCTGCTGACCGAGAGCGACTGCGTGGCGGTGGTGTGCCCGCTGACGGACGAGACGAAGGGGTTGCTGGGCGAAATCGAGTTGCGGCTGATGCGGCCGCACGCGCTGCTGATCAACACGGCCCGCGCGGCGATCATCGATGAGCAGGCGCTGTATTGCGCTCTGTCCGAGCGCTGGATCGCGGGAGCAGCGCTGGATGTGTGGTACCAGTACCCGCCCGACCCGGAGGCGGGCCAGCACGGATCGCAATTCCCCTTCCATGAACTTCCGAACGTGATCGTTACCCCGCACTATTCCGGCTGGACGGAGGCGATGATCCAGCGCCGCTATCAGCGGATCGCCGAGAACCTCGACCATCTCGCCCGCGGCGAACCGCTCGAACGGGCCGCGTACGTGGCGCCCGGTGGAAAGTGAGAAAGTGAGAAGGTGAGAAAGAGAAGGTGAGAAAGGGAGAAGCTCGACCGACCCGTTGACCGTTTGTGTAACGGCCGCCCACTGTGCCGGCCGGATGGCGGCGAAGCCGCCACCCATTGCGTCTGGGGATTGCCGGGCTCAGGGCTTCTGGACCTTCATCACCGGTGCGATACTGATCAGATCGAATCGCGCGCGGTCATCGTCGGCGACGCGGGCGAGGGCGTAAACGGTGCCGTCGTGACCGACGGCAATGGAGTTGACGCCGGTGACGCGCTGGCCGTCGTCGAAGAAGATCGGGCCGTGGTCGATGCAGTGGGCGGTGGGGATGTCGTACGTGACCAGGTGCAGGTTCTCGGGCCGCTTCGCGTCCTGCGCCGTCTGTGCGGCCCGCGTGGCGACCGGTGGCAGGTCGCGGTCCTCGATCCGGCCGCCGGTGAGGTAGTACAGCGTGCGTCTGTCGGGCCCGAGCGTGAAGCCCAGGTAGCCGTAGTTGAACTGATCGAACATGCCGCTGCGGCGCGAGGGCTCGGACGTGATGCGATCGAGCAGTTCGACGCGCCCGGCCTGCGGGTCGAACGAGAAGAGGTAGCCGGAGTTTCCGTGGACGGCGTAGATGAGCCTCTGCGGCTCGTACCAGATGGTCTGCCGCCAGTGGTAGCCCATGTGGCCCGGTTGAGTCGCGTCGTAGACGCCGAAGTAGTCTTTGCGCAGGTCATCTCCCTTGACCGGCTCGACGGCGTCGGTTTCGGGGCGGTAGCGCAGAATCTCGCCGCTGGGGAGCGTGAAATACGCCGCGCCGTCGCCGGGATCGACCGCGATCGCCCGGCAGATCACGCGGAACGTCGCACCCTCGCCGGCCTCGCCCTTCTCGAAGAATGCACCGAGCGTCTTGAGGCTGCTGTCGGCGAGGTTGAACCGCACGAAGTAGCCGGTCGGCCAGGTGAGGCCGAAGATGCGGCCGCGGCGAACATCCATGTTCATCGTGATGATGCCCTCGCCGTGCGGCTCGATCGCCAGGTCTTCGAACCGGCCCGAGGCCATGTCATACGCCAGCAGGTGCCCGCCCGGATACGGTTTCCAGCCCTCCGGAGGAATGCCGACGCGCTCAACGCCGTCGACCACCGCGTAGTAACCCAGGTGCGTCGCGAAATAGAGCTTGCCGCCGGCCTCGACGAAGCTCACGTGGCTCTTGCCCTGAACGATTGTCCTGCGTCCTTTCTCGCCGCAGGCCTCCGTCAGATCGCCCAGGCGCCGGATGCGTCGCGCAGCGGGGTCGAAGACGTACATCTGCGCGCCCACATCGTGCTTGTCGGAGCAGAGCACGTAATAGATGAGGCCGTCGCTCGCGGCGGAGATACCGTTGAACGTGTTGTGGGCGAACTCGAAACCGGAGTCGTAGCGGTGGGCGGTCAGCCGGTGCGGGGCCGCGGGACGCACGGACGGTTCCGCGCCGGTCGGCACGGCGGCAAGCAGCCACAGGAGCATCGTGGTCAGCACTTCACCCGCGGGTGGCAGTCTCATCGGGATTCCTTATCCTCAGCGCACAGGGCACAGGCGAGACGCCTGTTCCACACCCACCGGCGAGACGCCGGTGCCACAAACCAGCCACCGGCGGGACGCCGGCGGCACACCGCAGCCGGATGCAATGCGGCGGCTCAGCGGAACGCGCCCAGTGAGCGGAGATACTTCACCGACTTTTCGATGCTCCGCTTCGTCGTGGCCTCGTCCCACTCGACGCCCTTGATGCCTTCGACCTCGATGGTGATCGGCCCGCTGTACCTGTGCTCCTTCAGGATGCGCAGGACACCGGGAATATCCACGTTCCCCTCACCCAGGGCGGGAAAGTTCCAGACGCCCTCGCCGCCGGTGTGGTCCTTGATCTCGACCGTCGCGACGTAATCGATGATCTTGAGCAGCTCGGCCGGGGCGGTGCGATCGGTGTTGTAGAAGTGGATGTTGCCGGTGTCGAAGTTCACGCGGACGTTGGAATGGTTCACGTTCTTCATCGTTTCGAGCTGCACATCGCCGTTGGTTCCGAGCTCGGGATGCGTCTCGAGGACGAGGATCACGCCGTGCTGACGGGCCAGGTCGCCCGCACGGCGGAGGCGCTCGTACAGCAGCGCCTTGTCGGAGCCCTTGACCGACAGGAACATGTACTGGACCCCCAGGTGCTCGCACGTCGCGAGCTGCACGGCCAGCTCATCGAGCCCCGTCGGGCTGCCGACGGCCGCACTGCCGCGCACGACCAGCGGCATGAGCCGGTGCTCATCGAGCCGTTTCCGCACGGCGCCCACGTCCTCGGGGTTCGGGACATTGATGAAGACATATCTGACTCCGATCGACGGGAGGTGCGTCCAGGCGGCCTCCTCGAACTTGCCGTAGTTGCTCAGCCGCACCACGAGCGGGTTGGTGGCATCCACTCTGCCCGCCCCGCCAGCCCAGTCCCCCGGCGTCGACTCGCAGCCGACGATCACTGGAACGAAGGCAGCCCCCAGAACGAGCAACGCGCAGCCGCGCCGCTGACCAACAACTGAGAATGTGAGAAGGCGAGAAAGAGTGTGCGTCCTTCCATCCGGCCTCATCGGTGTCCTTTCATAGATCCAATAGATTGCAATGGAATTCTATTCCGCTGCTGAAGAGCCGTGTAGCGGCCGCCCCCTGTGGTGGCGGGGGGCTCTCGGCTGCCTCCGCTACTCCGGTTCTTATAGCGTCGCCACGCCGCTGCGGTGGGCCCAGACCTTCTGGAACGCCTTGACGTACTGGTCGAGCAGGTCGGGCACGGGCGAGGTGAAGTACGGCAGGGCGATGCCGGTGCGGTTGGCCTCCTCGGAGCCGGGCAGGTCGGGGATCTGCGGCGGGTGGTGCCACCAGTTGGCCTCGGCATAGAGGGCGCACTTGTGCTGGAGGCGATAGCTGTAGGCCCTCGCGGTCACGCCTTCGGCCTGGAGGGCCTTGACGGCCTGGTCGCGCGTGAAGCCGGCCTTGCGCTCGTCGATGAAGAGCATGTTGGCCGCGTAATAGAGGCGTTTGGCGTCCGGGCGGCTGCCCTGCTCGACCAGGCCCGGCAGTTCCAGGAGCCGGTCGTTGAGCGAGCGCACCTGGGCGGCGCCTTCCGTGTTGCGGCGTTCGAGATTCTTGAGTTGGACGCGGGCCAGGGCGGCGCAGACCGGGTGCATGCGCAGCTTGAGGCCCAGGCCGGTGCCTTCATAGCGGTAGTACGGGCTCTCCTGGCCGAACGAATGCCCGATGTCGTAGTGGCCGAAGCTCGAAGCACGTTCGTAGTGCTCTCGCGTCTGAAAAACACCGATGCCGCCCTCGATGCCGGGGAGCGGCTTGGTCTGCTGCAGGCTGAACGCGCCCATGACGCCCCACGAGCCCATGTACTTGCCCTTGAGCGACGCCCCATGCGCGTGGCAGGCGTCCTCGAGGACGATGAGGCCCTTTTCCTTCGCCCAGTCGCAGATGTCGTCCATGTCGCACGGCCGGCCGAACCAGTGCACAGGCAAAACGGCCTTCGTGTTCTTCGTCAGCCGTTTCTTCGCGTCATTGAGGTCGAAATTGAGCGTGTGCGGGTCGATGTCGACGAAGACCGGCACCAGGCCGAAGAGCCGCATCGGCACGATCGTCGCGAAGAACGTGTAACTGGGCACCATGATCTCGCTGCCCGCGGGCAGGTCGAGCGCGAAGAACATCGAGGTCAGCGCGCTGGTGCCGTTGCAGTAGGTGGTGACGTACTCGACCCCGAAGTGCTGCTTCCAGTCTTTGGCCAGTGCCGCGTTCGGGGCGTAGCCCGGTTTGCGGATCAGTTCGAGGACGGCCTGCTCCTCCTCGGGGCCGTAGAGCGGCCAGCGGTCGGCCTTCTCCTGCGGGCGCTGCACCGCCCTGGGCCCGCCCATTGCGGCGAGCGTTTCACTCTCCGCCTGTCCCCCACCCCGGCCTGCGGCCCGGGAGGGGGCAGCCGCGGCCAGGCCGGCGGCCAGCGCACTGCCGGACGCCAGGAACGAACGTCGTGTACTGGAGTGCCTGTGATTCCGAGAGGCTCGTTTCATGGCTGGATCCTCGTCTGCAAGTGCTCCGCGAGGTGACGACACACACATATTGAATGGTTCCGCATCGACAATGCGGGTGACGGCGGCTCAAGCCGCTCATCCATACGGAGAGGAGGGTCGGCCAGGCGCCGCAGTCATCGGCCAGAGATGTGACCCCGCAGGGACGCGAGGGCGATTCATTCCGGCCGTCGCCGAGCACCGATGCCGTCGATTCAGCCCGTTATTCTGGCTCTGGGGTGCAGCCAAGTCAAACCACCCGAGCGGGACCGTCCGGGGGGGTGTCCAACGTTTTGTGGTGGGCCGGATCGACGGGCGTTGGTCGGCGCCGGCTTTATGGTACAATTGGGCGGGCAAGACCCCCGTCAGTGCAGCACAGTCGGCTGAGCAGTCCGACCTTGTGCCGAACCTTCGGGGGGCGGTCGCCTGCGCTGGATCGCGGGCGGCTGCGGGTTTTCCAACAGTCTCGGGCCATTTTCAGATCACCATGCGATTCTCACGAAAGCCACGCGTTTCGTTGGCCGGGGTTGCGGCGCTGATCTGCTGCGCGGCCACCCCGACCGTCGTGCGGGCGGACGACCGGCCCATCCGGTACGGACGCGACATCCGCCCGCTGCTGTCGGACCGGTGTTTCAAATGCCACGGGCCGGATCCCAAGACGCGGGCGGCCGAGCTGCGGCTGGACCTGCGCGAGATCGCCATCGGCGACCGCAAGGGCGGCGCGGCGATTGTGCCGGGCGATCCGCTGGCGAGCCAGCTCTGGCGCCGCGTCACGAGCGAAGACCCCGACGAGCGGATGCCGCCGCCCGACAGCAATAAGCGGCCGCTTTCAGCCGAGGAGCGCGAGCTCGTCCGCCGCTGGATCACGGAGGGCGCCCCGTACGAACCGCACTGGGCGTTCGTCGCACCCAAACGGCTGGACCCGCCGCACGTTGGCGACGCGAGCAGCGTCCGCAACCCGATCGACGCGTTCATCCTCGCCGAGCTCGATCGGCACCGCATGACGCCCTCGCCCGAGGCCAGCCGCGAGACGCTGATCCGCCGCGTCTTCCTCGACCTGACCGGTTTGCCGCCCACGCCCGAGGAGCTGGACGCGTGGCTGGCCGACCGCCGACCCGACGCGTACGAGCGCTGGATCGACAAGCTCCTGACCCAGGATCCGTACCGCTCGCGCTACGCCGAGCGCATGGCCGTGCCCTGGCTCGATGCGGGCAGGTATGCGGATACCTGCGGCATCCACATGGATGCCGGGCGCCAGATGTGGCTCTGGCGCGACTGGGTCCTGCAGGCGTTCCGCGACAACATGCCCTTCGACCGGTTCGTTACCGAGCAGATCGCCGGCGACCTGATCCCCAACGCCACCGACCAGCAGAAGATCGCCAGCGGGTTCAACCGCAACCACGTCACCACCGACGAGGGCGGGGCGATCAACGAGGAATACCTCGTCGAGTACGCCGTCGACCGGGCGAGCACGACCGGTTCGGTGTTCCTGGGGCTGACCGTCGGCTGCGCCCGATGCCACGAGCACAAGTTTGACCCGATTTCGCAGGAGGAGTTCTACCGGTTCTACTCCTTCTTTAACTCGAACGCCGAGCCGGGGCTGTACAGCCAGAGCCCGGATCCCAACCGGGCGCTCGAGCCGTTCCTGGTCGTGGCGACGCCCGAGACCAAGTCGGAGCTCGCTTCCCTGCGCGGGAAACTGGCCCAGGTGAATGCGGAGCTGAACGCGCCGCGATTTCAGGAGGATGCGGAACGGACCGGCTTCGTTCTGGACGCCCACAAAAAGGCGGGGCTGATGTGGGAGTCCACGACCGTTGCCGGGGCGGCCTCGGTCTATGGCGCGACGCTCGCGGTTCAGCAGGACGGCTCCGTGCTGGCCAGCGGCAGGAACCCCGACCGGGACGAGCACCTCATCACGCTGCGGACGCGCGGCGGCGATCTGCGGCTGCTCATGATCGAGGCGCTCCCGCACAAGAGCCTGCAGAACAAGGTGGGCCGGGCGGAGAACGGCAACGCGGTGCTCACCTCCGTCGACGCCCAGGCCACGTCGATCGCCGATCCCTCAAAGAGCACGCCCGTTCGCTTCGTCTGGGCGTGGGCGGACGTGGAGCAGGAGAACGGCGACTATCGTGCCCTCAATCTGCTCGATGACTGGGATGAGCGCGGCTGGGCGGTGGACGGTATCACGCGCAAGGGCGGGCGGGTCGCCCTGCTGCTGGCAGACCAGCCCTTCGGTTTCGAGGGCGGCACCGAAGTGCGGGTCCGATTGCGATACGACTCGGTGTATCCCCGTCACACGCTGGGACGCGTGCGGCTGACGCTGGCCCGGTTCGCCGAGGCCGGGCTGGATTCGCTGCCGGCGGCGGTCAGCGGGTGGTATCGGGTCGGGCCCTTCGCGGCGGCCTCCGCAGAAGCGGCCTACAAGACCGCCTTCGGCCCCGAGCAGCAGATGACGATCACGCCCGGCCAGCGGTTCGGGAACGGCCAGTCGCCCGATGGCCAATGGCAGTACGTGGCCGAGTTGAAGGACGAGCAAACCAATACGCTGCCCGGCGACGGTGCGAGCGTGGTTTATGTCGGCCGGCGCGTGGCCTGTCCATCGCCTCGCAAGATCGAGGTCTCGCTCGGCAGCGATGACGGCTTCGCCCTGTTCGTCAACGGCAAGCAGGTGGCGGCCCGCGAGGTGAACCGTGGTCTGGCCGCCGACCAGGACAAGGTCGCGGTGGAGCTGCCCGCGGGCATGAATGCGCTGGTCCTCAAGATCGTCAACACGGGCGGGCCGGCGGGTTACTACTTCAAAGCGCTGGCCCGGACCAACGAGTGGTTCGGTGATCTGGTCGCCGCCATGGTGCCCGAGTCGGCGCGCCCGCCGGAGCTGGAGGCCCGCTTCAAGGAGGCCTGGAAGCTGGCCTATTCGGCCAGCTATCGCGAGAACAAAGCGCTGCTCGCCTCGACCCAGCAGCGCATCACGGAGCTGGAGGCTCAGGCGCCGCGCACGATGGTGATGCAGGAGCTGCCGGAGCCGCGGGAGACGTTCGTTCTCGTGCGCGGGCAGTACGACAAGCCGGACAGGAAACGGCCGGTGACGCGGGGCGTGCCGGCCGCCCTCGGACGGCTTCCGGAGGGCGCTCCGCTCAACCGGCTGGGGCTGGCCCGGTGGCTGACCGCCGCGGAGAACCCGCTGGTGGCGCGGGTGGCTGTCAATCGCCTCTGGGAGATGCTGTTTGGAACGGGCCTGGTCCGCACGAGCGAAGACTTCGGCCTCCAGGGCGAGTGGCCCAGCCATCCCGAGCTGCTGGACTGGCTGGCCGTCGAGTTCCGCGAGAGCGGCTGGGACATCCAGCACATGCTGCGGCTGATCCTGACCAGCAGCACGTATCGGCGAAGCTCGGTCGTGCGGCCGGAGCTCAGAGAGCGCGACCCGGACAACCGCCTGCTGGCCTATTATCCGCGGCACCGCATGGGGGCCGAGATGGTGCGCGACCAGGCCCTCTACCTGTCGGGCCTCCTGGTCGAAAAGCTCGGCGGGCCGTCGGTCAAGCCCTATCAGCCGGATGGGCTGTGGCAGGAAGTGGCAATGCTGCAGTCCAACACGCGAATCTACAAGCGCGGGGAGAGCGGCGATCTCTGGCGGCGCAGCCTGTACACCTATTGGAAGCGGGCGTGCCCGCCGCCGTCGCTCATGACGTTCGACGCGCCGACGCGCGAGTCGTGCACGATCCGCCGGGCGAGCACGAACACCCCGCTCCAGGCGCTCGTGCTCTGGAATGACGAGCAGTTCGTCGAGGCGGCGCGTGTGCTGGCCGCCCGGACGTTGCGTGCGTCGGAACCGGCCTCCGGACGGCTGGCGAAGGAGGGTGGGCCGCAGGCCGAGAGCGTGCTGGTGAAGGCGGAAGCCGGCGCCGCCCGGCCGGCCGCTGCGCCAGCCGCGGCAACCGATCGCGAGCGGCTCACGCAGATGTTCCGCCGTTGCACCGGGCGGGCGCCCGACGCCGGAGAGCTCAAGCGGTTGACCGACGCCCTCGCCGCCTTCCGCGAGCGGTACCGCGGCAAGCCCGAGGATGCTCAGAAACTGCTCAAGGTCGGCGTCGCACCGGTGCCCAACGATATCGAAGCACCGGAACTCGCGGCCTGGACCATGATTGCGAACGCGCTGCTGAACCTGTCAGCGGTGATCACGCAAAGTTGAGAGCGCATCCCCAGGGCTGACGCTCTGGGCGAGCCTCGATCGCCCCTGCCGGGGCAGTGATGGGAGGATTCGCAGGAATGGATCCGATCGAACAACACTATCTGGACATCACCCGTCGGCGGTTTTTCGGCCTGGCGGCCCAGTCGATCGGCGCCGGGCTCGGTTCGATGGCGCTGGCCTCGCTGGTGGGCAGCCGCCCGGCGCTGGCCGGCGCGGGGACGGCCTCTCCGTCGAGCGCGCCCGCGCTGGTGGGTCCGCACTTTCCGGCCCGGGCCAAGCGCGTGATCTACATGCACATGGAAGGCGCGCCCAGCCAGATCGATCTGTACGACTACAAGCCCGTCCTCCGCCAGCGCTTTGATCAGGATCTTCCCGACTCCATCCGCCAGGGCCAGCGACTGACCGGCATGACCAGCGGCCAGGCCCGCTTCCCGGTCGCCCCGTCGATCTTCAAGTTCAGCCGCTACGCCAACAACCAGGACGGCGTGTGGCTCAGCGAGCTCATCCCGCACACGGCGAGGATGGCCAACGAGATCTGCTTTGTCCACACGATGCACACGGAGGCCATCAACCACGAGCCGGGCATCACGTTCTTTCAGACCGGCACGCAGCAGCCGGGCCGGCCCTGCTTCGGCTCATGGATCAGCTACGGCCTGGGGAGCGCCAACGCCAACCTGCCGGCGTTCGTCGTGCTCATCACCCAGGGCTTCGGCAACATGCAGGCCCTCTCCGCCCGCTTCTGGGGCAGCGGGTTCCTCCCCAGCGAGCACCAGGGCTGCAAGCTGCGCAGCGGCAATGAGCCCGTGCTCTACCTCAAGAACCCCGAGGGCGTCACCCGCGAGGATCGCCGGCGCATGCTCGACCTGGTCGGCGAGCTGAATGAGCAGGAGGCCGAGCGCAGCCTCGACCCGGAAGTCCGGACACGCATCGCCCAGTATGAAATGGCCTATCGCATGCAGATGTCGGTGCCCGAGCTCACCGATTTCTCGGACGAGGACGAGGAGACGCTGAATCTCTACGGCCCCGAGGTGCGCAAGCCGGGCACGTTCGCCTCGAACTGCCTGCTGGCGCGGCGGCTGGCCGAGCGCGGCGTGCGGTTCATTCAGCTCTATATGCGGGGCTGGGATGCGCACAACGATCTGCCCAGACAGATTCGCGATCAGTCCAGCGCGGTGGACCAGCCGCAGGCCGCGCTGCTCGAAGACCTGCGCCGGCGGGGCATGCTCGACGAGACGCTCGTCCTGTGGGCCGGCGAGTTCGGGCGGACCGTCTACAGCCAGGGAACGCTCACCAGGGAAAACTACGGGCGAGACCACCACCCGCGCTGCTTTACGGTCTGGCTGGCCGGCGGCGGGATCCGGCCCGGAGTCACCTACGGCAGGACCGACGAATACAGCTACAACATCGTGGAGAACCCCGTCGAGGTGCACGATCTCCACGCGACCATGCTCCACCTGCTCGGCCTGCGGCATGAGCAGCTCGTCTTCCGGCACCAGGGACGTGATTTCCGGCTGACCGACGTCTCCGGCAAGGTCATCAGGGACATCATCGCATGACGAAGTCCGTTTCTTTACCACGAAGACACGAAGGCACGAAGAAGTCGGTGCAGATTCAGTTGTCTATCTGTCCTCTTCTTCGTGTCTTCGTGCCTTCGTGGTTCATACATGCTCGTTTGCGGGCATTTCAGGCGGCCATGGCTGCTGCTCTCGCGCTCATGACCGCCCCGCCCGCCCGCGCGGCCGACGACGTTTTTGCGACGCGCATACAACCGATCCTCGTGGAACGCTGCGGCGCGTGTCACGGCGAAGACCGGCAGCGCGGCGGCCTGGCCCTGCACACGCCGGCGGCGCTCGCCGAAGGTGGCGACAGCGGCCCCGTCTTGGTCGCGGGCAAGCCGGCCGAGAGTGAAATCATCCGCCGGCTGCGCCTCCCGGCCGACGACGACGATCACATGCCGCCCCGCAACAAGCCCCAGCCCACTGAGGAGGAGATCAAGGCCATTGAGGCGTGGATCCAGGCCGGGGCGGCCATGAGTCCGGCATCTTCGGCTCCGGCGGCGGCACCGCCTCATCCCGCGGCCCCACCAGAAAGCAGGAATTCGTCCCCAATAAAGGGCCCGACCGCAAAACCCATTGCTTCGCAGCCCGCTGACGAGCCCCCCGCGCCCGACCCGGCCGCGCTGGCCGCCTTGCGCGATCACCTCATCCACGTCGAGGGCGTCGGCCAGGGTTCCAGTCGCCTCCGACTCAACTTCGCCGCTGCCGCCCGCAGCATCACCGAGGCTCAGGTCATCGCCTTGATTGAGCCGGTGCTGCCGCAGGTGGAATGGATCTCGCTGGCCCGCTGCCCCGTGGGCGACGCAACCGCCACCGTGCTCGGCCGGGCGCCGCGGCTGATGCGGCTGGATCTGCGCGGCTCGCGCATCACCGATGCCGGCGTCGCCGCACTCGCCCGGATCGCATCGCTCCGCGAGCTCGTGCTCGCACAGACGAAACTGACCGACGCAGCGGCCACCCATCTGGCCGCGTTCCCGAGCCTCCAGCAGGTCTATCTGTGGAAGTCCGGTGTGAGCGGGCAGGCCCTCACGAGTCTGCGCCGGCAGCGACCGGAGCTGCAGATCGACGTCGGCGAAGCCCGCTACGCCACGACGCAGCAGGTCGAACCCGCCCTCAGACTCACCAGCGACGCCCCGCTGCCCGGTCAGGCCAGGCCCGCGTCCGCACCCGCTTCGACGGCATCGCAGCCCGCCGCCACGCTCAGGCCGATCAACACCGTCTGCCCCGTTTCCGGTAAGCCGATCGATGCCCGCTACACGGTGATTCACGGCGACCGGGTCATCGGCTTCTGCTGCCCCAACTGCCCGACGCAGTTCTGGACCGACCCGGCCCGCTTTGAGAGCAAACTGGAAGCCATTAAGTAGTGGTTTTCGGTGTTACACACCCTGGCGCGGCCGAAGCTGCATGAGCAGCAGCATGGGCCAGCCGACGTACTTTTCCGCGCGGGGGCAGCGGGCGGCCAGATCGCGGCCGGCCACGTGCTCGCTCATGTGCTGGATGTGCAGACCCGCCCCCAGCGCGCCCATCACGTAATCGCTGATCTGATTCGGAGTGCTCTCCGGCCGGACCTCGCGGCCCGTCTGCGGATCGACGAAGCGGGCCTGCACGCCCTTGAGCATCATGGCCGGGTGCATGACCGAGACGACCACCGAGCCGCCCGGCGAGCAGATCCGCCGCAGCTCCGCGAAGAGCCGCCCCGGTGCGGAAATGTGGTCGAGCACCAGACAGCACAGGACGCGGTCGAACCGCCCGTCAGGCAGCGGGAGCGGCTCGAGCAGGTCGTGCCGGACGAACGAAAGGTGCGGCAGGTGCAGCGATGGATCAGAAAGACGCGCGGCCTGAGCCTTCTGGCGGGCCCGTGCGAGCATGCCTTCGGAGAAATCGAGTGCCGTGACGCGGGCGCCGGCCGCGGCCAGGCGCAGGGCATGACGTCCCGTCCCGCAGCCGATGTCGGCGATCGCCAGCCCCGTCACGTCGCCCAGCAGCGCCTCCACAAGCGGCGTTTCCAGCGCGACGAGCGGGTTGTCGTCGTCATCATAAATGGACGACCAGCGGTCATACCCATCGCGCGTGGAGACGTGCTCGGTCATGGGCCGCCCCTGGCAAACTCCAGCACGCGGTCGTGCGGGTCGGTTTTGTCGCGGTGCGAGCCGGCGAACGTCCAGCCGGCGGCCTCGAACAGGCTCCTGACCGGCTCGGCCTGATCGTGCCCGATCTCGACCAGCAGCCGACCGGCCGGCGCGAGCACGGTCGGGCATTCCACCGCCAGACGCCGGTGGATCTCGGTCCCCTCCGGGCCGGGGGTGAGGGCGATGGGCGGCTCATGGTCGCGAATGTGCGGCGGCAGCGCCTGCCAGACCGGCCGTGCGATATAGGGGGGATTGGAGAGAATGAGATCGAAGCCGCCGGTCGGCGCCACCTCTGCGGGCAGGTCGACCAGGTCGGCGCGGGCGGTGCGGACGCGGTCGGCCAGGCCGTGGCGCTCGATGTTGGACCGGGCGACGGCAACCGCCTCGGCGGAGACGTCCGACGCGACCAGCATCGTATTGCGGGCATACCTGGCGACCGCGACGGCGATGCAGCCACTGCCGGTGCCAATATCGAGGACGTTGAAGGTGCGCTCGGGCTGGGTCCGGCAGATCTGGATGGCCCGCTGCACGAGGGCCTCGGTGTCGGGACGCGGGATGAGGACGGCGGGCGAGACGTTGAATTCGAGCGAAAAGAACTCACGGTGCCCCAGCAGGTAGGCGATAGGGGTGTGCTGCCCGGCCTGTCGCACGAGCTCGCGGAAAGCGGCCCGCTGGTCGTCGGCGGGCGTCTGGTCGTAGCGCGTATAGAGGTCGATTTTCCGGCAGCCCAGGGCCCGGGCCAGCAGCAGCTCGGCCGCCAGCCGCCCGCCCTCCACGCCCCTCTCGTTGAACCACGCCGTGGTCCAGTCGAGCAGCTTGCCGATCGTCCAGACTGTCTCCTGCCCTGCACTGCCCATCAGGCGAACTATAGCCGAGCCGCCGCAGGCGCTCCAACGGCGAGCTCACCCCGGGTGCATGTCGGATGCGTGACACTTTGGGCGGGGTGGCATGCAACGCCGTGAACTTTCCCTGCTTATG
>CAZQEN010000004.1:0-52837 GCA_964591605.1 uncultured Planctomycetales bacterium | reverse complement strand
AACCCCACGTCATTCCTCAACTGCCTGCAGTTGACGGGCGTGGCACCGTAAGTGTGTTGTCAAGGTCGAAACGCTCTTCCAAGATTCGGAGGAGCGTCGGCCAATTCGAATCGAGCTCACGCAGGAGCTGGCTTCCTGCGTGAGCTCTTGTTTGACAGGTGCGGCCGCAGCAGCCAGCGCTCCCTGTCGAGCGGCAGAACGGTCCATATCGCCTCCATCTTGCCGGGCGACGGCATTGGCCGGCGACGCCACCGATCCGCAGATTATTCAGGCTGCTTCCGACCTCCACCAAGTGGGATCGGCCACAACCTGATACGATCTGCCGAATCTCGCTCAATTCGCCCGATGCTACCGCCGGACAAGTTGCGTTTTCGACCGTTCAGACGCCCAACCGGGCATCCGCTCCCTCGGAAGGCCTGGCCTTCCCGTCAGGAGCGCCCCTCTCGGCGAGGCCGTCGTGCGTGGCCTGAGCGCTGAGCGCCCGGGCGAGAGCGTTATGTCGCTCCAGGAACACCTTCATCACCTCTCCGTATCGCGCCTGGGTGAGGCCCGGCTCCCTCGCTGCGTGGATCAGAATGTTCTCAATCTCCACCAGTTCAGGACACGCTGCCGCCACGCGCTCGGCCAGATCGAGCGGTATCGTCGTCACGCCGTTCGCGTCGCCGTGCAGCAGATCGCCGGGCGAGATCAGATTTCCCCCCACGCTGACCGGAACATTTACCGAGACGATGCGGCAGTAACTGTGTGAAACAGAAACACCCGTGGCAAAACAGGGAAACCCCAGCGAACGCACCTGCTGGATGTCCCGGGCGTAACCGTTGGTCACCAGGCCGACGCAACCGAACGCCCTGGCCGTCGAAGCCACGATCTCGCCATACACCGCTCCATCAGGCGGATCGTCCAGATCCTGAATCACCAGCACCCTCGGCGCCGGGACCTTCTGCCACGACTCGATCTGCTCCAGCAGACTGCAGGTACGCTCGCCGGGGCCAATCGCCGTGGATGACCGAAACACCGCTGTCACCGCGTAGCCCACCATCGGCGGAAGCTCCGGGTAAACGGCGCGGATGCCCGCACTCAGATAGCCGGCATTCCGGGGGCGGTGGTTGCACAGTTCAATCACGTTGCAGATGGTGCAGCTGTCGTACTGGGCCAGTTTCTCCAGAACGGTCGGTGAGAGTGTTGTCACGGCCGAGTCCCTCATGCGTTTTCTGCCAGCGTACCGATTCACCATCGCCTCACGACCTGCGACGTCTCGGCTCGCGCGGCATCAGCCCTGCCCGGATCACCAGCGGCGGCAGTTCGGGGAAGCGCAATGCTCCTTGCGCGTCCATCCACTCTACCGGAGCGCCGCCCGATGAGAAACGCCTGCTGACCCCGCCCGTGAATCTGCCATCGCCGCCAGCCCACCAAATGCGGCATCGTTCACAATCTTTTCTACAATGCTCCTCGACCTGCCATCTCCAGAATGACAGACGATATGGCCGCCCGAGCGGAGATATCCGAATGCACACACCCCTGCAACCAGCAAGCCGCTTTGCCGAAGCATGCATCTTGTTTCTGCCGGCCAGTCTGTGGACCCTCGCCGGCTGCGCCGTCCTCGAGGAGCTGGCGGTCCGCCCGGACGAACCTCTCGTGGATGTGACGAGCATCGAGCCCCGCCTTCGGGTGGATATCCGTTACGCGACCGAAAACAACTTCATGCATCGCACGCTGTATCCCGCGGCCCGCTGCCTGCTGCGCGAGAGCGTGGCCCGACGCCTGGCCCGTGTTCAGGACGACCTCGCACGCGAGGGTCTGGGCCTCAAGGTCTACGACGGCTACCGCCCGCTCTCGGTGCAGAAGCTGATGTGGGAGGTGATGCCCGACGAGCGCTACGTCGCCAATCCCGCCAACGGCTCACGGCACAACCGCGGAGCGGCCGTCGACGTCACGCTCGTGGACGCCGCAGGACGCGAACTGCAAATGCCATCGGCCTACGACGAGTTCAGCGAGCGTGCCCACCGCGATTACCGCGGAGGGTCAGCCGCGGCCCGCGCCAACCGGGATCGACTGATCCGCGCGATGCATCGCCGGGGCTTCCGCGTGCTCGACACCGAGTGGTGGCACTTCGACGCTCCCGGCTGGCGCCGGTACCCCCTGCTGGATATCCCGCTCACCGATGCGGCAGCGATTCGGCCGCAGAGTCCGGACGACTGACCAATGATCCGGCAGTCCGCAGATCTGCAAAACCCGACTACTGCGTACCTCTTCGGGCGAAGGCCAGACTGACGCCGGCGCCCACCAGAAACGAGCCCGTCGCGGCGTGGACCGCACGTCGGACGCGAACGCACGGTGCTGAACGGCGGAATCTGGCCGAGAGCATGCTGTACGCCAGCAGGACGCCGCTCGCCGTCATGAGATGAACGACCGCCAGCGACAGGAGCTGCAGCCACAGCGTTTTCTCCGGATCCACGAACTGAGGTACGAGCGACCCGAAGTACAGGAGCGCCTTGGGGTTTGCGGCGTGCAGCGTGAAGCCGCCGGTCAGTGCCCGCACCGGTGAAGAGGCGATCCCGCGCGGCGAAGGGCCGGCGGGCGTCGGCCCCAATCCCGCCCACAGCAGACGCAGTCCCAGGTAGACCAGATAAAGGGCCCCCGCCCATCGGATGATCGTGAACAGCTCGTAGGATGTCACCAGCACCGTGGTCAAACCGGTGATCGACAGCAGAATATAGAAAGCGTCCGCCGACAGAATGCCGAGACTGGCCGGAATCGCCGAACGCATCCCGCCGCCCATGCCCTGTGAGCTCACATAAAGCACGGCCGGGCCCGGCGTTGCCGTCGAGACCAGTGAAACCGCAAAGAACAGAGCCAGCGTGTGCATGCGCCACCACCAGTCTAAGGAGATTCTCAAAGATGCTGCGCTGGCCTCTCCCCTCACCCGCAATCCGCCTCGCACGGCGTGTCCCAACCATCAAATGAGCACACGACGTGTTCACCCGCCGCACGAGATCAGGTGCGAGACAGCAGTTTCAGCATACATATCAGAGCGCCCGATTTCAACGAACTCCTCCATTCCAGCAACACAGGGACTGGCGATTCGGGCAGCGCCCATCGATCACGCATCGAGCCGTCTGTGCTCCGGCTCCACCCTGTAATTCACACCTCTTTACCGTATTCTCCGTGCCCTCCGTGCCACAAACGTTTGATTTCTTATCGCCCTGCGCAGATTCCTGGGACGACATCATCTCAAATCTCAGATTCCAGAACTCAAATCCGGTTGTGGGCAACGCCCGCACCAGGTCTCCGTGGTGATAAGGTCACCCCGGCCACGCATACTGCGGGATCTTCAGCAACTCGCCATCCTTGAGCGCCGACTGATGCGCGACGATCCCGGCCACCGTCATGTTCAGCGCCGCGACGACATCCACCCGCGGCCGGCGGCTTTCCAGAATCGCGGCGACGAACTCGGCCATGAGGGGGCCGTGTGAGCCACCATGACCCCCCGCCTGTACACCCGGCGGCAGCGGCGGCCGACGCGTGGGCGGCAGGTTCTTCTCGAGCCCTTCGTATTTGCCGTAGAAGCTGCCCTTCTGTCCGCGGATGCGCCCCATCTCGCCCCCGTGGCCGGGCGTATCCTTGCTGATCACCATCCGGGCCATGCCGCCTTCGCTCGTGCGAAGCAGCGCAATCTCCGTGCCGAATGGGTTCTTGTAACGGTTGTTTTCGGGCTTCAGGAACGGCCTGAGGCTCGGCATGCCCATGCACGAGACCTCGGTGAAGCTCCCGCCGGTCACGCCCACGTAATACGCGGTCGCATGCGTCGGGTACCACTGCGGCGGCGAGCCCACGCGCCAGCCTCTGAAGGAGTCAATCGGCGTTTCCGTGTAGTGATAGTATTCGCCCTCCGAGTACACCAGCTTCCCGAAGCCACCCGCCGCATAGATCTCGTGCATGGCGTAAAGATCCTCATGAAAACACGAGGTCTCGAACATCATGTACGTCCGCCCACTGCGTCTCACCGCCTCGAACAGTGCATCCGCATCCTCGAGCGACCCCCACACGGCCGGCACCGCCGACGCCACGTGCTTGCCGCGATCGAGCGCCGCGATCGCGAGCCGCGCATGGCTGGGGGCATCAGTGGCCAGAAACACCGCCTCGATCCGATCATCCTTGAGCATTCCCTCGACCGACGCATACGTCTTCTCGCACCGCGCCACCTTCGCCATCGTCGCGCAACGCTCCGGATCCAGATCCGTCACCGCCGCTACCTCGACGTTCGGATGATGCTGAAAGCTGAACGCCGTCCCGAACTTACACACGCCGTAACCCGCCAGGCCGACGCGGAGCCGGCGGTCCGAAATCGGTTTCCAGCCCCGCGACGCATCGGGGTCGGTTTGGGAAGGCTCGAACCCCTCAATCGCCGGCTCCTGTGCCACGGCGGCAGCCTGCAGCCCCAGTCCGGCCGCGCCAAGAGCCATCGCCTGCAACAGCGAACGCCGCGTGATGGAATCAACAGCCATGGACCGGTCTCCTTGAGCGTCTCCTTGCAGCGACTTGGCGGAGTGCTCGAGCTGTTGCTCGCGGATGCTGTCAGTGTCAGAGTGCATCCCGGTGGTTGGTTGGAAACGCACCATAATCACCAACTTCAATTCGTTCCCGATCTCCCAATACTGCATTTTCGGCACCGCCGTCCCGCGGCCGGGCACTCCTAATGAGAACCCAGCACCGGCAGCCAAGACGGCGGTGTCGCACAGATCTCTCCCTCCTGGTCTGCAATCCCTCACATGCGATATGTTAGAATCGTTCGCTGGCTTTGTTCCGCCGCGACGACAATTATGCAGTTGCCCGGGTCCTGGGGCCAACGCTTGGCGCTCCCATTCTCACTTTTGTCGCCCGTCAGTTGATGCTGGATCCTGCCACATCCGACTCGTGGGATTCAGGACTTCAGCGGTGGCTTTGTGTCCGGTCGGCAAGTCACTGGTCCTCCTTGCATTCAACGACGATCATGTCCGGTGAATGGTTTTCGACCCACGGAGCGCCGTGGAACCGCTGGAACTCGCCATCATAAACGACGGTGTCGGTCGTCGCCTTTTTGCCCCCGTCGCCCTTACCGTCGTCGGAGGAGAGCTTGAGTACCCAGTCGTCGTCATACTGATCGTCAGCAGCCAGCTTCTGAATGCCAGTGACGGCCGCGCAATGATGGTTGATCTGAACCTCCACGTCGCAGCCCTTCTTGATGGATTCATAAACGCTGGCAATGTTGAACCGGGGCACGGGAGTGGTCGTGACCTTGTACCCCTTCTTCTTCATCCAGTCCTGTTTCCTCTGCGGCCAGTTGTCGTCGCAGCCGCCGAGTTCCTTATCCCACTTGGCCACTTCCTTCATCTTCTCGATCGTGGTGTCCTCGGGGGGAATCCCAAGGTTGTACTTCTTGTTCAGCCACTGGATGCTGTTGGAGATCGCGGCAGGGACGCACTCGTTCTCGCCGCACTCCTGGTTGGGGAAGTCCGTCTGGGTGGCCGGTTGGCCGACGACCTGGCGTCCATCGAGCACACCGCCGGCATCCTGGAGGTCCATGTTCTGGCCCTGGGTGCCGCTGGACTTGGAATAGGAGGAGCACTCGTCGGCCATGATCGCGAAGGTCGCGCCCGCGGGCATTTCCGTCCGCACGGCGTGGGTGAGCTCCCAAGCGTAGTACAACGAGGGCACGTCAGTGCCGGTCGGCACCTCCAGGTCAAAGTAGAAGCGGTCCGCCTGGCGGACGCCAGCACCGCGCGGGCTCAGCACAGGCATGTTTCGGACCTGCCAGGCGCCGTTGACGGCCAGGTTGAAGTACAGGACCCCGGCGGAGCCGACGTACGGCACCTTCACCATGCCCCAGTCGGTGTCGGGGTGGTACTGGCCGTCGAACGTGATGTTGAGCTGCGAGACGGTCAACGCAGCGTCGCAGTCTGGATCGGCGGGCTGGTCCTGGCCGCTGAAGCATACCTGGAGACGGCCAAAGTCGTTCAGATCGCCGTCACCGTCGCGATCAAAATCCACGAAAGCGCAGTTCTGCAGGAGGGGAATCGCAGGTCCGGCGGCACAGCTCGCAAAGAGCTGAACTTCGTTGCCGTCCACATCCCCGTCGCGATCGAAATCACCGGGCACCAACCACGGACAGCCAGTACCGTGGACCGGCGCGCCGATGATGGTGTCCGGGCATTCGTCGCAGGCATCGCTCACACCATCCCCGTCGCCGTCAAACTGGTCCGGATTGAAGTGGCGTGGGCAGTTGTCGATGACGTCGGGCAGACCGTCGCCATCCGAGTCGGCCTGATCCGGATTGGCGACGTCCGGCAGGTTGTCACAGGCGTCGCCGACACCGTCCCCGTCGGCATCGGCCTGAAAGCGATTCCTTGTCTTGACAGCCGCGCCGATGGCCTGGCCCGAAAGGTTATAGACCCGGACTTTCTCCGAATCGTTGATGATGATCCGGTCACCCACAATGCTGACGCTGGCCCGGCCGGCGGGGAAGATCTCGCGGCCGATCAGATTGCCGTCGTGGTCCAGGATGCGGACGCTGAAATCGTCGATCAGAACGATTCGGCTACCGCCAACGACGACCGTCGGCCGGCCGGTGGTCCCGGTTGAGTACACGAAGTTGCCGTCGCGGTCGTAGATCCGGATGCCCGCATTGTCGATGACGACGAAGCGATCGCCCGCCGCGACGACCTCCCCCGTGCCGTTGGTCGCGACAGGCGAACCTTTCATCTGCCCGTTGCGATCGAAGAAGCGAATGGAGTTATCGTCGATCACGACGATCCGATCACCCTCGACGAGGACCGTGGGCTGTCGGGGTCCCTGAACCGTAACGGGAATCCGGTCGCCCACCTCGTAGCCGTCCCGGTCATGCAGGCGAATCCCATCGGCGCGTACCACGATGATCCGGTCGCTGTTGATGATGACCTTGGTGATGGTGAAGAGGAGATCCGACTGATAGATCTTGCCGCCGATCGCAGAACCGTTGCGATCGTAAACGCGTACCGCAAAGCCGTAGGCGAAGTATTCGATAATGACGATGCGGTCACCGTTGATGGTTACATCTTTGGGCCCGTGGCCCACGATGACGTTGATCGGGTTGCCATCTCGATCGAGGATCCACGTGTCGGAATACTCGATGATGAGGATCCGGTCCCCGTCGATGATGATCCGGGGCTCCTGTCCGTCGACCATCCGTTCCGCGATCTTGACCGTGAAGAACCCTCGATCAAAGATAGTGATCAGGTAGACGCCGGGTTCTGTCTCGGTGACAGTCACGATCCGATCGCCATCGGCAGTAACGGCAATCCGGCGAAAGCTGTTCTGCTCACCTTGCCACAAGCCATCACGGTTCAGGAAAACGACCTGACCAGGGCTCCCATCCCACACCACAATGATGCCGTTGGCGTCAATCTGCACGCGGGCCCGTGCAGGCGTGGGAAGCGTCAACAGAACGTTGCCGTCGAGGTCCAGGATACGCACGCCCAGATCGTCGATCAGCACGATGCGGTCGCCGTTCATGACGACCTCGCCGCGGCCGGTGAAGGAGATCACGTCGATCTGGTTGCCATTGCTGTCGTACACGTACATCAGGCCGTATTCACGATCCAGTCTGATAAGCCGGTCCCCCTGGCGGACGACGTCGCTGCGAGCGGCCAGAGCCGTCGAGCTGATCAGCGCGGCGTTCGGATTGAACAAACGCAGGGAGCTGGAGTCCGCCACGACCAGCCGGAGACTGTCGGCCAGCACGGCGGCCAGGGCCGGGTTGGCCCGCCCGGGGCAGTTGTCGCACAGGTCGCCTGCGACGTCGAGGTCCCCGTCTTCCTGGCCCGGGTTGGCTGCCTCGGGGCAGTTATCGCAGATATCCGGCCGCCCATCCATGTCGATATCCGCGGTCTGGCACTCATCGGGCACGCCGTCGCTGTTGCAGTCGGGGCTGCTGCCCGTGACCGGCCGAGCGAGCCGCACGCAGACACCCGCACCGGCGGTGACGGCCAAGTCGCTTTCGGTATCTGCGTCGAGACGGCCGGCCTGGACCGATACCGGGCCTGCATCCACGGAGATAGATGATGTCGGAGAGGGGTAGGCACCCGCGGCGTCACGCACCGCTAGGCGAAGTGAAGCCGTGCCGTTGCAGGCTAGCGCCACGTCAAGCCCGCCGTCCCTGTTGAAGTCGGCCGCGGCCGCGGATTTGGGATTGCAGCTCGACCCTGACTCGATGGTCGCCCGCAACACCAGGGTCGTGCCGTCCAGTTGATAGATCACTGCCTCCCCCGTTGAATCACACAGGGCGATGATGTCGTGGCGGCCCGCAACGTCGAGGTCGGCCGTCGTGACGTAAATCGGATCTCCGGTTACCGCTACCGCCAATGGCGGGGCGGTAAAGTGGCCATAGCCGTCATTGAGCCGCAAGCCGATCGTCCGCGAGAAGCGGTTAGCCAGCACCACGTCAAGACGGCCGTCGCCGTCGATGTCGCCCAACGCGACGGAGATCGGACCCTGTCCTCCGCTCGTGTAATCCACCCGGGGCGCGAACGTCGCGTTTCCCTGATTCAGCAGCACCGAGAACGTATGGGCCTGGATGTTGGCAACTACCAGATCGTTGTCGAGGTCTCCATCCAGATCGCCCGCTGCGACGGAGTAAGGTGCGGACCCCACGGTCAGGGCGATGGTCGTCTGCGGGATGAACGTGCCGCCGCCGGTGTTGAGCAGCACGGTCAGCGTGGCGGCGGAACTGCTCACGACGGCCAGGTCCGGCGAAGGGTTGTTGTCCAAGGCGGCGGCAACCATGCCATTGGTGACCGACGTGAGCGGAGCAACGGGCGCCGGGGTGAATCCGCCATTGCCGTCGTTGACCAGGGGCGCAACCTGGGGGGCTGAATCGCTGGCGCTGGCCACGTCCAGATCGCCGTCACCGTCCCAGTCGCCCAGGACCAGGGCGCTGTCAGCTAAGGGAGTTGCGTAGTTAACCGCTGGAGCGAATGCCGGCTGTGTACCCGCATCGCATTCATCGGGCACACGATTGACGTTGCAGTCCGCCGATGTGCCAAGACTCAGATCGATGTAATCGAACACGCCGTTGCCGTTGCAGTCCTGCTCGCAGGTGTCGATAGAACCGTCGCGGTCTACGTCCAGTGCGGTAAGCTGCAGGAAGTCATCGATGGCGTCGCCGTTGCAGTCCACGAATTCGCACGCTGGCTCCAGCAGGCCGTTGACATTCGTGTCACCCTGCGTCCTGCTGGCGATCTCGCAGGCGTCGGGCGCACCGTTGGCATTGCAGTCGTCAGCAGCGCGCGCGGCAATGTCGCAGTCGTCCGGCACACCGTTATGGTTGCAGTCCTGGGCTTGGCCGCCGGCGATTTCCGGGCCGTCGGGAATACCGTTGTTGTTGCAGTCGGCGTTGGCATTGGCGGTAGACGCGAGCGTCGGGAACACCGTTGTGCCCGGGGCGTACAGACCGCCGGTGGTGAACGTCATCGCGTTGACCGGGGGATTGGGAGCGGTCATCGGCAGCCGGGCTACCCACACCGGATCGCCTCGGTTGGGGTTGCCCAAGGCCAAGACGATATCGAGCGTACCCTTGACCCGTGCAGTGTTCAGCGGGTCGACCGAGAGGGTCGCCGAGGCGGGCGTACTCGCGTTGCCCGCGGCGTCGCGGGCCGCTGTGGTCATCGCCCGCATGTCGCCAGAAACGTGCTGCAGCGTCAGGTTGAGGTCGTTGACGGTAACCTCCCAATCGGGACCCACCGGCACAACCTGAGCGACCATGAAACCGGAGACGTTGTAGACCTGGATGGGGAAGCCAGCCACATTGAGCTTTGTCTGCGAACCCGGTTGTGCGAAAAAGACCGGTCCGCCGGACGATTGCATCGGGATCTCCACCGAGATCATGCCGGAAGGACCGAGCAGGACGCCCCGGGAATTCTTCCGCTCCGCGCGGATCTGTGCGGCGGTAATGCCCCCTGTGGCGTAGGAGGAGTGGATTCGTTGCATCTCCGCCTGCCAGCGGGGCTCATCGAGGGCCGGGATCGATGCCTCGCCGCGGTAGATCGCCCAGTAATACTGCCAGTACAGCCCGTCGCGGTTCCGCAGGCACTCCTCGCGCAACTGCGGGTCGGGAATGGTCATGCACTCGATCGTCCGTGATCCGTGCCATGCCGCCATGCCGACGTTGCGTTCCTCCGCCATCTCAAGCGTGGCTGCGCTCTGCTGCTGCACTGGTGTGCAGCCTTCGCCGACGATCCCGAAGACCACCGCACCCAGCGCGACCAGCAAGGTTCCCTGCCAGCGTCCTGCAATACGGCTCATGATTCTTCTCCTGCCCCTGCCGGACAGCATGCGGCGCATTGTCAAGCGGGGTTTGCCTCTCCTCCGCTGAAGTCTCTCGCGAACACGCCGCCGGCCAGTCTTCGCGGGCCAACTCGTCGATGGTCCGATCTCCCATTCCGCGCAGATCGAACGGCCCCATGGCGGGGTCCGGTTGCACGCGCTGTCATACTGAGACGATTCTTCGCATCCGCCTTGGCATCATCCGGCGTTTTCATGGAGACGCCCGTCCGATGCAAACGGATCATTTCCTCCTAGCTACGACCCAGTACTTCACTCTAATCTTGCCATTCTCCGCCTCGAACAGAAATCAAACCGGTTCAGGAACCGCAATATGGATTCCGGAAATGCTGCGCTGTTTGTGCGACCGCCGTGCCAGCGGAATCGCCCGGAACGCAAGTGGCTATGGAAGAGAGGCCCGTTCGATCCGTTCTCTCAGGGATCCGAGGAGACCCTTGGTTGCTGGCGGCACCGCCGTCGATACCCGTTGGGCGTCAGACTGGTATGAACACGGAAGACGTGGCGGAACCGGTTCGGGTTGGCATGGCCCCTTTCGAGGGGAATCGTTTGGACCTGTCGATGGGTGGTTGTGAACAACCCTAATCCTCGTTCCGTTGAGGGCGAGCCCAAGTAAGCGGAGCAGGACCGCCCAGCGTCACCTCGCGAATTCGGAAACGCAGCGCCTGAAAGTCATCAGATCATCACCCTCCACGTCGCGGTCTTCGTCAAAGAAGGGTGCCACATGGGCACACAAGTGGTTAACGACTCATTTAAGATCTTTCAGTGGCCTCTGCCAGAGAAAGCGGCCGCCGCCTGACGCGTCTACGTGGTCGATCGAGCGCGACAGTGCGAACGTGCCTTCAATGCTCGACCGCGCGCCGGCGCCGGATCGCAGTCAAGCCGCCCAGTCCCAGCAGGGCCAGAGTTCCCGGCTCCGGCAGCACCCAGTTCACGTCGTCGATCTGGACGTACTCGTTGTGTACCATCGGCAGCAGGTAGGTACTGTAGTAGCGGAACTCCACACGCACCAGGTCGCCTGGCATGGCCCCGAAGAAGCCCATATCGATCACTCGCATCACGTTGGGCGGGCCGGCACTGTACCACGCACCCAGGCTGGAAGTCTCGTGCACCATCGTCACCCAGGGTGCGCCGTTGATGCTGATGTTCGTGTCGAACGCCTCGAAGGCGTCCACGCGTTGATAGTTGACCCGGTAGCGGAGGTTGTCCTCACCCGGTACCGGGGAGATGGTGAACGCGGGCATGATCAGCGAAATGTCATACTGCCCGGAGTGGTTGTACGAACTGCCGGTAGCCGCCTGGCCGCTTCCTGCGGTGTAGTTGCCCATGCCCTCCAGCACATTGGTCGTCCACGGCACGGCACTGTGAGCCGGGCTCCCCGGGATGGGGAAGTTATCCACGATCGACCATGACGCCGGGATCCCGGTGTCGAACGTTTCCGTAAACGCCTGTCCAAATGAGACCCCCTGCGCGACACAGACAGCCAGAGCCGCCAAGACGACTCTTCCCATCCGACTTCTCATCATGCGCCCCTCCTAAAGACGGAACCGGATTCGGCCCATCCGACTTCGAACAGACCATCTCCTCCGATCCCTGACCAGCACTTCATACTTCACCCTTCACCCTAATCTCTCCACTCTCCACTTCACACGGAAAACAAATCGGTTCAGGAACCACAATACGGATTCCGGAAATCCTGCGCTGTTTGTGCGACCGCCGTGCCGATGGAGCGGCCCGGAACAAAAGTGGCTATGGAAGAGTGGCCCGTTCAGCCCGACGTTCTCTCAGGAATCCGAGGAGATCCGTGGTTGCTGGCGGGACTGCCGTCGATAACCGTTGGGCGTCAGACCGGTATGAACACGGAAGATATGGCAGAACCAGTTCGGGTTGGCATGGCCGGTTTGGAGGGCAATCGCTTTGACCTGTCGATGGGTGGTGGCAAGCAAGTCTTTGGCCAGTTCGACGCGCTGAGAGGCTATAAACCAACTCATTCGCTGACCCATCTGATCAGCGAAGAGATTGCCGAGGTAGGAAGAATCGATGTCCAGCTCGCGTGCGATGGCACCAACGGTCAGCTTGGGATCCGAAAGGTGCTTGTTGATGTAATCGATGGCCCGGAGAACCTGTGGATGAGTGGGATGCTGGTTACGCGTGCCGTCATCGTCGCGCGAAGAGGGTCGAGCGGCCCCGGAGATGGCCCGCTCGTGCGCCATTCGGCTGAGGAGATCCCTGTGGGCCATCACGAAGCCCTCGACCAGGCTGTCCAGAAGCTCCACGTGAGATTCGAAATCCCCCTCCGGCATCGAGGCCGGACAGGCCAGTTTGACGGCCGCCAGGCATCTGTTCCGGTAGACAACGGGTACGATCGCGCAGAGTCTATCGTAATCACACCTGTGCCAATGGGACTGCGGCCGACGGGCTAGCTCTGCCAGATGGTATTGCCAGGACTCCCGGCAGTAGTCGCTGCTGGCGTACGCTGCGCAAACGGGATGAGCGGGATTCGCTATGGGGTCTTCGGGATCGGTAGCTGTCGTGAGGTCCAGAGGAATGGCGAGGGCGTTGTTGTCCGTCAGGCGGACAAACGGTTCGATGACGCAGATAGACAGAAGCGTCAGCAACTCCTTCACGTCTGACTGAAGTCGAGCCCTGTTACTCGATCCGCGGTTCCGGATTGGTTTGAAATAGTGGCCGCCCATAGAGATCCTCTCTGCGGTTGCCAACAACTTCAGAGATTGAGGTCTCGCCATGTCGCACCCTGTCATGATACCACACGCCGGGGGTCCTGGTTTCTTTGAGGGCGAGCGCGAGGAGGCTGAGGAAGAGCACCTGGCAGTCGACCCGCGAATCCTCTGGCGGCACACCAGTTCTTGTCCAGATCCCTGCGGCGTGAGAAACCGCCGAAGACTCCAGCGGGACGGTCGTCGCATCGACCAGCCACAGAGTTGGGCGCTGCGGAGCTTTGGGATGCACTCTCAGTGATTGCGGGAGAAGAAGTCCCAGACCATGAAGACCTTGGCCGCGGCGGCAGTCTGCAGCCCCAGTCCCGTCGCGCCCAGACCGATCGCCTTCAATACCGCTCGTCGCGTGGTGGTCTCATCACACATGGCTGAATCATCTCCAGAGAGCCAAGTCCACATGCAGGGCTCGCGAAAGATGGTAGCCGATGCGACGCGGCCGTTTACGCCGCCGCACGCGCTGTGTCAGCAAGGCTCGCACAGAGCCCCCGGAACAGCGAGCAGGCCGCCTGATTCCGCGGCCTGCTCTCCTGCATCAGCTTTCTGCATGCCTGGACAGGCGCACGGCGTTCACGTCCCGCCGTGGATGGCCCACCGCTCCGGCTGACTCGATGACACCGCGCGAATGGCGGGCGTAAACGTCCGGATCGTGGGAACCCCGTTCACCTCCACCTCCACCTGGCAGGTGACCTCCGTCCCGCCCACGCCGGCGACCGGCTGCGGCACGGGCTCGCCAATCGAAACGATCCGCAGAAACTTCATATCCCAGCCCAGCTTCTGGAGGATCTCGGGCACCCGCTCGGCCGGCAATCCGCTCAGAAGCTGGCCGGCCCGGGCGTGATCTCCGGCGATCAACGCCTCAAAAAACTCCCGAGCCAGTTGGACCGTGATCTGTGCGTCAGACAGCGTCCCCTTCGGCAGACCGATCAACTGCGTGGTATGGTCGATTCGGACGGTGTCGGCCGGCGCTCCGAGCGTGAAAACTTCCTCCGCCGGCTCCTGGTTGTAATCGAGATAATCCCAGCGTGATGTCTGCTGATGCTGCCTCCCGTCCCACTCGTACACCTCTCGACGCTGCAGCAGCTTGGTCTGCGCGTCAATCAGATAGACCGTCTGCTGGCCGGGTTTTTGAGCGGTCGTCGCCGTCAACGTGATCGGATCGCCCCGTCTGACCGGCAGCGAAGTCTCGACTGCGACGCGCCCCTCAGCCTGCGCACGATACAGCTCTTCGATCACTCTGACGGGTTCGAACTCCCTCAGCATGTTCGCGAAAGTGGTGATCGTCTCCGAATCACGGTGCACCCCGACGATCCGCTTGTCCTTGAACCACACTTCCGCCTTGTCACCTTCCCAGAGCACGACCTTGGGGCCGTCCTCCGTCCGGTTGAGGGCCATCTTGAGCCGAACGACCTGTCCCTGCTCGTCGATCTGCGCCCACGTCTCGCTCACCACCTCACCCGCGGGCCCGAAACGGATGTGGACAAAGCGCAGGCCGCGGTTGGCCTGCATCGTCTGCTCAAGGGCGTACGCGGGCTGTGCCGACCGGTGCAGGGTAGCAAACAATATCGCCACGATCCCGATGGCCGCCGCAGCGGCGAGGGGCTTGATCCAGTTGCTCTGCATGATGCGTCTCCAGGATGACCGGCAAAGAGGACGAAGTCCGCCCCTTGCGGTCGAGTCCGCCGCGCCCGCGTCGCCATGCTCCAGGGCGCGCAAGGCGTCCGAGAGGATGCGCTGATCGAGCTCGGCGCTTGTTTGTACTCTCAATTCTCTGATGACACGCTCTATGTTGTCTGCGGGCTTCATGTGCGTACTCCTGCCTGCAAAAGCGACCGCAGTTTGTCCATTCCGTACCGGTAACGGCTTTGTACCGTGTTGATCGAGACTCCCTGATGCTGCGCCACCTCGACGAAGGTCATCTCCGCCTGGAGGTGCAGCACCACGACCTCGCGCTGCTCGAACGGCAGCTCGGCCAAAGCTGTCCCCAGACGCGCAGTCTCCTCGGCATCGATCGCCGTCTTGAGCGGATCCGCAGCCGGGCTGGCCGTCTGCTCGAGCCCGTCCGCGCCGGCCGGCCTGCGTGCCCGCCGGCGGAGTTCATCCCGGGCCCGGTTCGCCACACACGCCGCGAGATACGACTTCAGACTCCCGCGAACACGGAGGCGACGAGCCTCACCGGCCAGGGTCACGAACACCTCGTGCAACGCATCCTCGGCCGGCTCGCGATGCAGCAGCAGGCAGGTTGCCACCGTCAGCAGGTGGTCCTTGTACCGCACATAGATCGCGCGCAGTGCCTCCGGGTCACCCTGTTGCAGCCGTTGAGTCTGCTCTCGATCGTCCACTGGCGTCCATCCACAAGAGCCGGCTTCGATGTCCGCTTACCATTATGACGCACGGCCCCGTCGTTTTCGTCTGATTCGAAGGCGTGCTGAACACAACCCGGCCATGTCCGAGCCCCAACACCGGTTTTTACCGACCCTCCGGGGTCGCAGTCCCTTCCCAGCGGGACCGTGACCCGCTGGTCGCCGCTCCGCGCCCTTTCCCGCCGTCTCGGGCTGGGAAGAGACCGCCGCTTCCGGTAAACTCATGTGCGTGTCGCGGATGAACGAACCATCCAGGGCAGGTCTTTGCGTCGTGCGGTTCCGCGTGCGCTACAGTGAAACCGACCAGATGGGCACCTTCTACAACTCGCGCGCCCTCGAATGGTTCGAGTGCGGCCGGACCGAGTTCCTGCGATCCCTGGGCCGCCCCTACACGCAGTTCGAGTCCGACGGTGTGCTCCTGCCCCTCGTGGAGGCGCACGTACAGTACCTGGGCCGCGCCCGCTATGACGATCTCCTGCGGATGACCACGACGGCCGCGATGAGCGGCCGGGCCCGCCTGCGGTGCGACGTCGAGATCGTGCAGGATGCAAACGGCGCGGGTGTCGCCCGCGGCTACACCGAGCACGCCATCACTGACGCCAACGGCCGGCCCATCCGGCCGCCCCAATGGCTCCTTGACTTACTACCTTCGAGTTCTGCAACCGATGAGCCCATGCACCGTTCAGTTTCTCAGCGGGAATGAAGCGATCGCCCTGGCCGCCCGCGCGGCGGGCGTCACCCTCGGCACCGGCTACCCCGGCACACCCTCGACGGAAATCCTCGAGCAGTTCTCCGCGCACGGCGGCCGGGCCCAGTGGTGCCCCAATGAAAAAGTCGCACTCGAGGTCGGCATGGGCGTGGCCTACGCCCGCGGCCGCGCCCTGATCACGATGAAGCACGTCGGCGTCAACGTGGCCGCCGACCCCCTCTTCACCCTCGCCTACACCGGCGTCGAGGGCTCCCTCGTCCTGGTCAGCGCCGACGACCCCGGCATGGCCTCCAGTCAGAACGAGCAGGACAACCGGCGGATCGCCCTCGCGGCCGGCGTGCCCATGCTCGAACCGGCCGACGCACAGGAGGCCTACGACTACACGCTTCGGGCATTCGAGATTTCGCAGCGCTGGTCGATTCCGGTGATGCTGCGCATGACCACACGCGTGTGCCACTCCAAATCCCCCGTCCGACCCACGGGAACTCTCGCCCCCCCGCCGCCCGCCGCATTCACCCGCGACATCTCGGGCCGCGTCATGATTCCCGCCCACGCCCGCCCGGCTCACCATCGACTGCGCGTCAAACTCGCCGAGATCGCCGGATGGATCGAAGCCGCTCCACTCGCCCAGGCCGCGGCCGCCGCCATCCCCGACGCTCTCGCCGCCATGAAGCAGATCTTCCCCGGCCGACCCGACCTGGGCATCATCACCAGCGGCGTCGCCAGCCTTCACGCCCGCGAAGCCGCGCCCGAGGCCTCGCTGCTCAAGCTCGGCCTCACAAACCCGCTGCCCTTCGAGACCATCCGCCGGTTCGCGACCGGCGTCGCACGCTGCATCGTCATCGAAGAAGGCGACCCCTATCTGGTCGAGCAGCTCCGCACGGCCGGCATCCCCGTCGAGGGCAAACCCGACATGTTCCGCTTCGGCGAGCTCAACGTCTCCCGCGTGCGTCACATCCTGGCCGGCGACACCACGCCCGAAACCGGCCCGTCGCCCGGCAAACCGCCGCAGCTCTGCCCGGGCTGCCCGCACCGCAGCGTCTTCGAGGTGCTCCGCGAACTCGATTGCATCGTCGCCGGCGACATCGGCTGCTACACACTCGCCGCCCTCCCGCCCTTCGAGGCCATGGACACGCAGAGTTGCATGGGCGCCAGCATCGGCGTGGGCCTGGGCCTGCGACACACGCTTCCGCCCGAGCAGGCCCGGCGCGTCGTCAGCATCATCGGCGACAGCACATTCGTTCACAGCGGCCTGACCGGCCTGGTCGAGATGGTCTACAACCCCCCCGCCACCGGCCACGTGCTGCTCATCCTCGACAACGGCACCACCGCAATGACGGGCCTCCAGGAGCATCCCGGCACCGGCCGCACGCTCGACCATCACGCCACCGCCCGGCTGTCCTTCGAGGCGGTCGCCCGGGCCGTCGGCGTCCCACAGGTACACGTGGTGGACCCCGACAAGCATCGCGATCGGCTCCGCACCCTCCTTCGAGAGCTGCTGGATTCGCAGCAGTCCGCCGTCATCATCTGCCGGCGCCCGTGCGTGCTGGCCGCCAGCCGAATTCGACAGTACGAGGCGGCCAACCATGCCCGCAACACCTCCCACGCGGACCCGTCACGTCAAAACGACCGACCTCTGACCACGGACAACTGACCAAACCATGATCACCAACGTCATCATCGCAGGACTCGGCGGACAGGGCGTGATCAAGGCGTCAGACATCCTCGCCGAGGCCGCGCTGCGGGCGGGCCTCGACGCCCGTAAGAGTGAAATCCACGGCATGAGTCAGCGCGGAGGGTCGGTCTACAGCGACGTGCGCTTCGGATCCGCCGTGCTCAGCCCAATGGTCCCGGCCGGCGAAGCGGACTACCTCGTCGTGCTCAGCGAAGACCAGATCGCCTGCAACCGGCATCATCTGCGGAGCGGCGGCCGACTCCTGGCACCCCGGGATATCGAGTCGGTCGGCGTGTCGGCCCGGAGCCTGAACGTGGCTCTGCTCTCGGCCCTCAGTCTGGAGCTCCCCATCCCCACGGAATGCTGGCTCGCCGCCCTCGAATCGAACCTGCCCGAGCGCTCCCATGAGAGCAACCTGGCCGTATTCCGGCAGGTGCGCGAGCGGATGCTCAAAGAGCACGCCAGCCAGGCGCCCCCATCGGCAGGCGTGTCGCACGACGCGGATATCGCCCTCAAGCCCGCCACCTCGCCAACACTCCTCAAATCGCGAAGATCTGCCACTTCGCCTCCGGGCCCGCCGCATCCCGTCAGTGCACCCGACTTCATGCCGCTCGAACACCTCCGCGGGCTCCAGCTTCAACGTCTGCGGGATGTCACACAGCGGGCATACCGCTCAGTGGGCCTGTACCGGCAGCGTATGCAGGACCGCGGGATCGACCCGGCCGATCTCCGTTCGCTTGACGACATCCGCCGCCTGCCCTTCACCGACAAGGCCGACCTGCGCAGCACCTACCCCTTCGGCCTCTTCGCCCGCCCGATGAGCGAGATCGTCCGCCTGCACGCCTCCAGCGGCACCACCGGCAAGCCGATCGTCGTCGCCTACACCCAGCACGATCTCGACGTCTGGTCGAGCGTGATGATGCGCAGCTTCGCGGCCTGCGGCCTGCACGCGGGCGACATTCTGCAGAACGCCTACGGCTACGGCCTCTTCACCGGCGGCCTGGGCGCCCATTACGGCGCTGAGGCACTGGGCGCCACCGTCGTGCCCGCCTCCGGCGGCAACACCGACCGACAGCTCATGCTGCTCAAGGATTTCGGCGTCACCGCCATCTGTTGCACCCCGAGCTACTTCCTGCACCTGCTCGACCGGGCCGCCGAACTCGGCATCGACATGCACGACCTGCCGCTGCGGGCGGGCATCTTCGGCGCCGAGCCCTGGACGCAGGCCATGCGCGAGCACATCGAAGCCGACAGCGGCATCCGGGCCTACGACATCTACGGCCTCTCCGAGATCATCGGCCCCGGCGTCGGCATCGAGTGCCCCTGCCAGGCCGGCCTGCACATCTTCGAAGACCACTTTCTAATAGAGGTGATCGATCCCGCCGGGGATGAGCCCGTGCCCGACGGGCGGGAGGGCGAGCTCGTCATCACCACGCTCAGCAAGCACGCCATGCCCATGCTGCGCTATCGCACGCATGACGTGACGCGCATCATCACCGAGCCCTGCCCGTGCGGCCGGTCCATCCGACGCATCCAGCGCATCGCCCGACGCACTGACGACATGTTCATCATCCGCGGCGTCAACGTCTTCCCGTCGCAGATCGAGACCGCCCTGCTGGCGGTGGAAGGCACACTGCCCCACTACCAGATCATCCTGACCCGCGAAAAGGGCCTCGACCGCATCGAGGTGCAGGTGGAGGTCACCTCGGCCGTTCTCAGCGACACCATCGGCTCAATGGAAGCATTTCGAACCCACCTCGCCCAGTCCATCGAACGCACCATCAACCTGCGCGTCGAAGTCACGCTCGTGGAGCCGCGCAGTCTCCAGCGCAGCGAGGGCAAGGCCCGGCGCGTCATCGACAGGAGGAACATCACATGAAAGTGCACCAGATTTCTCTGTTCATGGAGAACAAGCCCGGCCGGCTGGTCGGCCCCTGTCGCGCCCTGGCCGAAGCAGGCATCAACATCCTCACCCTCTCGATCGCCGACACCAGGCAGTTCGGGATCCTCCGCCTCATCGTCCGCGACTGGCAGCGGGCCCAGACCGTCCTCGAAAACTCCGGCTATGCCGCCAACGTGAGCGAAGTAATCGTCATCGAAACCACCGACCGTACCGGCCGTCTCGCCGATATCCTGACCGAGTTCGAGGCGTCGCGGATCAACCTCGACTACCTCTACGCCTTCACGCTCGAGAAGGGCCGGCGGGCAGTCATGGTGCTCCGCTGCGACGAGCCCGACCAGGCCATCGACGCCCTCCAGCGCGCGGGCGCGCAGCCGCTCGAAAACGAAGCGATTCTCCGTGCCCTCGAAGGCAGATCCTGATTCCGCCTCGTCCCAGGAGCCCACCATCTCCGCCCTTGTGTGAAAAGCATCCCGCCCATGGAGCGGTGTTGCACCGGCTCCCGCCGGTGGCCGGTGTGGCAAGTGTGGCACCGGCGTCCCGCCGGTGGGGCAGGTGTGGAACCGGCGTCCCGCCGGTGGGTGTGCCACAGGGGTCTCGCCTGTGGCGGGGGTGACCCACCCCGCCGCGCAGCGCGGGGTGGGTGCCCGATACGCCGAGTGGGGCACCGATGACGGGCACCGGAACCTTGAACATGGCTTCCGATCCCCTCCACACGTCTTCTGGAATGAGATGGGAGCATCCCTACGGAAGTATCTTTACCCTCCATTTGCACTCGGTCATCGATGGTATCCCGGGGGCTTGACGACGAAGGCAAAACGCGGATTCACCCCCGCCCGTGCTGCCGGCCGGCATCCGCACAAAGGGATCGCGTGCCGATGGTCTCAGAATGGAGAGCCCGGCGACTTTATACACCCCCCTTCAGCCAGCGCAGGCAGGGTTGCCGACTGCTCCCGGGCCGGTGTAGCAGCGCTGGAGGACGCCAAAGTCGTCGAGATCGCTGTCGCCGTCGCCGTCGAGGTCCTTGTCGGTGCAGGCGGGGGCGAGCGGGACGGCCGGGCCGGAGCGGCAGTCGTGCAGGGCGTCCAGATCTTCGGCGTCCACGTCGCGGTCGCCGTTGAAATCGGCCGGGATGTGGAACTCGTATTCATACGCGCCCATATCGACCACGACCAGCGCGTCGGCGTTACCGTCCTGCTTGCGGGGCTTGCCGTCCAGGTCGGTGCTGACGGTCCCGGGAACGGCCGCGTTGTTGCCCGTGTCGATCGCCGGCGAGGGATAACGCAGACGCAGATCGTCATCGAGCGTGCCCGCGACGTTGTCGGGCCCGTCGAGGTCGGCGAGATGCGGGCTGGCCGCGGTGTTGCCGACGCCGCCGTAGGTGCTGAGACTCTGCACGCTGCTGTAGCTCAGCGCGAGGGCGCCGCCGTTCAAGTGGATCTGCGCCGACTCGTCCTGGCCGCCGGCATCGGTGTTCTCGCGGAAGATGGAGTTGGTGACGCTGGCGTTGCCCAGATAGCCGACTTCCATGCCGCCGCCGGTCAGGCTGGCGGTGTTGCCGCCGAATGTGGAGTTGATGATCACCGGGCTGCCGATCCAGGTGCGCATGGCCCCGCCGGCGCCGCCGGTCGTGTTGCCGCTGAAGGCGCAGTTGACAATCGTCGGATCGGCGCCGCGGGCGGGGGTCACGGTCGTCCCTTCGTTGTACATCGCGCCGCCGGCGTTGGAGGCGCCGTTGCCCAGGAAGCGGCAGTTGGTGATCGTGGGGCTGGTGACCCAGTTGTATATGCCGCCACCCCAGTATCCGGAGTCATTGTCCAGGAACGTGCAGCGGTCGACGACGGCGGGTATGGCGGTGGTGACGCTGCCGTCGTTGTAGAGACCCGCGCCGTAGTTGTCGGCCAGGTTGGACTCGAAGAGGCAGCCGCTGAGCTTCAGGCCGTTGCTGCTGCGATAGTCGTAGATGCCGCCGCCCGCCGTCGTCGCGCGATTGCCGCGGAAGACGCAGTCCATGACGGTGGGCCCGCCGCGATCGTTGTACATCCCCCCGCCGTATCTCGCGACGTTATTGAGAAACCGGCAGTTCGAGACGGTGAGGACGGCCTGACTCGTATAAAGGCCGCCGCCGTTGTAGGTCGGATAGCTGCCGGAGTTGGAGTTGGCCCCCGAAATCGTGAAACCGTCGATGACGGTGGGCGCGCTGGTCATGACGGCCGTGATGACCCGGTAGCTGTTCTCGGCGTTATTGGCGAAGCTGGGGCCGTCGTTGCCGTTCAGGTCGCCGCTGAGCACGGTGCCGTTGGTGTCGGGCGAGGGATTGCGCTGCGAGCGCTGCGTCTCGCCAGTGGGCAAACCGGGCGGGGCCGGCGTGACGCCCTTGAAGCCGCCGTAGAGTTGGACGCGGGTCGGCAGCGCGAACGCCGCATTGCGGTCTCCGCCCGGGCCGGCCGGACGATAGGTTCCTTCGGCCACCCACACTTCATCGCCCGACAGTGCGGCCGCCAGGGCCGCGTGCAGCGACTGATACGCGGCGGCCCACGATGTGCCGTCGCCGCCGGGCGGCGCTTCGTGGTCGACGCGGAGGATCTTCGGCACGACCGGCTCACGGACGTGATAACACGTGACCCTCCCGCCGTTGCCCAGCGTGTTGGCATGCTGGGCAAAGTTTCCGGCCAGGAGATACCCGCCGTCGCCGGTCAGATCGAGGGCAAAGACCGACCCGCTGGTGTCGAGGCTGGCAATCAGATTCACGCTGCGATTGAAGACCATCACTTCAGGATGGGCGTTGTTCTGCGTGCCCCACGAAGCCACCGCTGCTACCGACCCGTCGTCTGAGACCGCGGCCGCACTGGGCGCGTCCTGGTAGCCCCCCGTGCCGGCGGTGGAGTACTGCCCCAGCGACGCCTGGCTGCCGACGTCGAAGATGCGCGTGGTCGTCTCGAGGTAGTTGGTGTAGTTGACGCTCATCGTGGCGACCGTCGAGCCTTCGCGCGAGACGCCCACTGCTGAGAAGAATTGATTGGAAGCGGAGAAGTTGATCCGCTGCGTGTAGGTGAGGCCGCTTTTCGCATAGACCCGCAGGTTGAAGCCTCCGAGAACGATGACCTGCCCGTTGCCCGAGATCTTCCCGTAACCACCCACCCCCGTCACGCTCCCGGTGAAAATCTCGGTGGCGGTCGCGGTGTCGATCAGCCGGCCGTTGGCCCCCTGCGTCGCCAGGCACAGTGAGCCGTCGTCGCTGACGTCGACGCCCTCGATGCGTCCCGGGTAATCCCAGTAGCGCAGCAGCGCGCCGGTCTGGGCGTTCAGGATGAAGAGCCTCGCCGCCTCGGGCGGGCCGGGATTCTTCACCGCACAGCACACGATGGCCCCGTCGCGGGAGATGCGCATCGACTCCGGGGTGATGTCCACGTAGGGCGAGGGCACGTTGTACGTCCACAGCGGCGTCGCGCTGAGTGAGTTGTAGGCCCTGATCGTGACGCTGGTGGTTTCGATCACCAGCACCGCCAGGTCGGCGTCGTGGGCGGCGTCGGCGGCCACTTCGCTGCCCGCCGGGGCGGAGATGGTCTCCAGGGGGATGTTGGGCCCCGGGATCGGAAAACGCAGCAGGCGCTGGAAGTTGAGATCCTCGGCGACCCACGCGTTGTCGGGCGCCCGGCTGAAGGCCACCGACGAAGGCACCGCGGCTACATCATCGTAGTACCAGAGCACCTGCGGCGGGGCCAGGGGGGTGATGGGAGGCGGATTCGGATCACTCTTCCGGTCGAAGGTCTCGCGCTGAATGATCCGCTCCACTCCGGCGTCGCCGACAGTCACCAGGCTGCGAACGCCGACCTGTGCCAGGGCCGTCGCCTCCGCGGCGCAGAGAATACCCGTCAGAGTCAGAGTAGAGTGAAAGCTCATCGTTCTTTCCTCTCGCGCAGGTGATGCCCCAAGGGTCAGGAGAAGGACTGTCGCGCTGGGAGTCCTCCCGGGCAATGCCTCAGGGTGCTGAACAGGAACCCACTGCCGAACGACTCGCGATCTGATCTGTGCGGCCGTGCGGCGGCCGGACTGCGATGCATGTTACCTCCAGGCCGGTGCTTTGACCAGCTTTATTCCCCTGTAATGGCCGTTTTTCTTTCTCGCATGGGGGGTGGGCATGTTCAGTGTCTCTGAATCCCGCCCCGAACGATCCCGCGGCCCGCGACCAGCCATGCGTCGTGACCGCCTCGGACCGCAGAAGCGTTGCGGCGACCCGTCACCCGGCCGTGCCCCGTAGGGCGCCGCTTCTTGCAGAAACCCCGCGGAAATGGGGCTTGTTCCAGACGTCACGGCGACGTCGCACCTGGCGTTCTCACCGGGGGATGCGGGAAACCGGGACCCACCGATGCTCCCACAGGTGTTCCCCCATCCGCTCGGTGGGAGATGGCTCAGGCGGCTCAGAGCCAGGTCAGCACATAAGCATTTGTTAATAAAAGCTTTATATCTTACGGCCCTCCATCTCTCGAAGATCAGACTGCAGACGCGCTGGAACGGATCTGCAGGTTTGCTCATCGGGGCAGGCTGCGGTACAATGAGCCGTTCTATAGTCAGGAAGGCATCTTTTCCGGAACATGACCGGAGGGTTGGGCAGTTTGTCCCGGCGTTTCCGTGTTTTGTGGAGCAGGTGAATGGTACGAATTCGTTTGAAACGGACTGGCCGTCGGCACATGCCCTCTTACCGCCTGGCCGCGGTCGACCAGCGGGCGACCCGCGACGGACGCGTCATCGAGGAGCTCGGCCTCTACGACCCGGCCAACAAGAAGGCTGAGTTGCGCGTCAGTCTCAAGAAGGATCGCATCGAGTACTGGCTCAGCCAGGGCGCTCAGCCCACTGATACCGTTCAGAGCCTGCTGCGTCAGCAGGGAATTGGAGCCCAAGCGAGCAAAGTCTAATCGTGCAGCGGATGATTCATTGTGCGGATCGACGTGTTGACACTCTTCCCGGAAGCGGTGGAGCCGTTTTTTTCCACCAGCATCATCGGCCGAGCCCGGTCGAGCGGGGTGGTGTCCGTCCACTGCGCGAACATCCGCGACTACGCGACCGACCGTCACCGCAGCGTCGATGACCGCCCGTTCGGCGGCGGACCGGGCATGGTCCTCATGTGCGGGCCGCTCTTCGACGCGGTCGAACAGATCGAGGCCCGGGACTCCCGCCCCGCCACGCGAATTCTCCTGACCCCCCAGGGCGAGAAACTCACGCAGAAACTGGTGCAGGAACTTGCCGGTCTTCCGCGGCTGTTGATCATCTGCGGCCACTACGAGGGATTTGACGAGCGCGTCCGCGTGGGCCTGGCTCCCCGCGAGATCTCGATCGGTGATTATGTGCTCTCGGGCGGCGAGGCGGCGGCCATGGTGCTCGTCGACGCCGTGGTGCGTCTGCTCCCCGGAGCCCTGGGAGATGAAGGGTCGGCCCGGGACGAGTCTTTTACGTCGGGTCTGCTCGAGTACCCGCAATACACGAGGCCCCGGGAGTTCCGCGGGCTGCAGGTTCCCGAGGTGTTGCTCTCGGGTGATCACGGACGCATCGCCCGGTGGCGGCGCGACGAAGCGCTCGTCCGCACGCGCGAGAAACGCCCGGACCTGCTGGAAACGGCAACGGACAACGGACAATTGACGACGGACAAGTGATAAACGCCCGCGCGAAGGAGTGAGTGCCATGATCAACCGATTGATTCAGATCGTCGAAGACTCGACCAGGAAACCGCAGACGCCCAAGTTCCAGATTGGCGACACCGTCACCGTGAACGTGCGGATCGTCGAGGGCGACAAAGAGCGCATCCAGGCATACACCGGTGTCGTGATCGCGCGGCGCGGCAAGGGCATGGGTGAGAGCTTCACCGTCCGTCGGATCGTCAACAACGAGGGCGTGGAGCGGATCTTCCCGCTCCACTCGCCCAAGATCGCCGGCGTCGAGGTGGTCCGCGGCGGCCACGTCCGGCGGGCCAAGCTGTACTACCTGCGCGAGCGCGTCGGCAAGTCCCGCCGCATCCGCGACAAAAAGAAGACCACCGCCGGCAAGAATGCCGAATCGGCCGCCAAGGCGCCCGAGCCCGTGGGCGCCGGCGCCTGATCCTTCAGGCGGGCCACCCGCGGGCCTGGCGCCCTCGGATCGCCGGATTGCTCCCGCCGCTCGCCCGTCGCACATTGCCCGGGTGCACCCACCCGGGATATGTTTGAGGCCCTCGGATGACACCGGGGGCCTTCGCTTTTGGGCACGTACGGCGGGTGATCGCCATGGATGACCGGGCAGGACTCGGACGGGCCGGCGAACGCCAGGCCGAACGCTTCCTCAAGGCGCGCAGGTATCGCATTGTCACCCGGAACTACCGCTGCCCCGCCGGAGAGATCGACCTGGTGGCCCTCGACGGCGACATCATCGTCTTCGTCGAGGTCAAGACCCGCACCGGCCGCGAGCACGCCGACCCGCAGGATGCCGTCAACCTGATCAAGCAGCAGCATTTGGCGCGGGCGGCCGAGTACTTCCTGAGACACACGCATTCCGAAGAGCGCATGTACCGGTTCGACATCATCGCCATCACCGTGCTGCCCGATCAGACGCGCGAAATCGAACACTTCATCGATGCCTTCATCCCCGCGTGAAACCCATGCCGATCGAACTCATCGATACGCACTGCCACCTGACCTCCGGGGAGCTGTATCCGCATGCCCGCCGAGTGGTGCAGGCCGCGCACGAAGCGAACGTCTCGCGGATGATCACCGTCGCGTGCCGGGCCGACGAAGCCGAAACCGCCCTGCAGCTCCGCGCGGACGAACCTGGCGTTCACGTGGCCTGCGGCATTCATCCCCACGAGGCCGGACGCACGAATGAAGCGGAACTCGCCCGCCTGCGCGACCTCTGGCGCCGGGAGGGCGTCCTGGCCGCGGGCGAAATGGGGCTCGACTATCACTACGACTTCAGTCCGCGCGACGCGCAGCAGCGGGTGTTCGAGAAACAACTCGAGATGGCGGCCGCCACGTCGCTGCCGGTGGTCATTCATTGCCGCGAGGCACAGGCGGACGTGATCCGGCTGCTCGATAAGCACGGTTTCAGCGGTCGGCGCGTCGTATTTCACTGTTTCAGCGGCAGCGCCCAGGAGGCCGTCGAGATCCGCGGGCACGGCTGGCGCACCTCCTTCACCGGTCTCATCACGTTCAAGAACGCCGCCGGCCCGCAGCAGGCCCTCGTCGAGACGCCGCTCGAGCAATTGATGTTCGAGACCGACTCGCCCTACCTCTCGCCCGAGCCCGTCCGCAAAATGCGTCCGAACGAGCCGCGCAACGTGGTCCACACCGTGCGGTTCGCCGCCATGCTCCGCGGGATGACCTTCGAGGAAATGGCAGAGCTCAGCACATCCAGCGCACGAACGTTCTTCACTCTGGACTGAGATCGATTCCGCCGGGTGGATTGCACGCGTCGTCCGGGTACGCCCACGGCAGGACCCTGGGCTACGGGGAAAGTCGGCGCAAAAAAACGCCCGCGCTTAGGGGAGGTTAGAGTCGCGGAGAGCGCGGGCGAAAGGGAATGGCAATTGTCAGGCGGGATGACGAAATCCCGCCCATCGCTTTTCCTGGACCGGGTACGGCTCCGTGCACGGATCAGACCCTCGATCGCTGAGAAACTTCGGGCCCACTTCTTGTACGTCGCAGATCGACCCGAGTTGCTCCGGCTGGCGCGAAGGGCCGTCCCCGCGTCTACAAAGTTAAGCTATAAGCATTTCAACCTCTGTCGTCAAGTAAGTTTACTCCAAAAACTTAGGTTCTACCAGCGTATTGAGGAATATTTTTTCAGACCTTTGAGTTTACAGAATTCCGTCTATGTCCAAGCATTCGTCATGCCGGGGAGTCCCGAACTGTCCCTCCCAGTCAAAAGGGCAGTCTGGATCATGACTTAGGTCCGACTGGCGGTTTTGCGCCTGGTTCCGACGACCCGGAGGTCTGCTGCCAGTTTGGGCAGGATCGGCGGGAGTGTGCCATCAGCTCCCTCTCGTACGCCGTCGAAAGGGCAGGCAAGCCCATCCGTGTCCTTGTTCCTAGCCGGCGTGTGGCATACATTCGATTGAAGGGCGACTGCATCGGCCTCTCTTTGCTCATCTTTCCACCTTTAGGCCTTCCCAGTTTCTCATTTCTCACCACAATGCTGGTGTTTCGACCACGAACGCAGACCATGAAGACCCGGCGCCGGCCGGTCGCTTGCGGCTGTGGCGCTCGTCCGTTACAAAGGGACCGGTTCACACCAACTGATCCTGTGCTGCGGAGTTCCCATGTCGCTGCCCTCCCTTGTCCGCACGCTCTGCCTGTCGTTGCCCCTGGTCCTGGCGGCCGTGGCGTTTGGTGCAGAATCGAAACCTCTGCAGGTGCTCATGATCACCGGCGGCGAGTACCACGACTACAAGACCCTGCCCGCCATCCTGGCCGACCGGCTGACGCAGCGGGGCGAAATGAAGGTCGAGGTGGTCCCCAGCATCCTCGATCTGGACATCGCCCGTCTCGCCGGTGCCGACGTGCTCCTGTTCAACAACTGCGAGCAGACCGAAGTCCCCGAAGCCCTTCAGCAGGCAATTCTCGCGTTCGTCCGCAACGGGAAAGGCCTGGTGGCGATGCATTGTGCGCTCTGGAGCTACCAGAACTGGTCGGAATGGACGCCATTGGTCGGTGGTTTCGCGCCGGGCCACGACAGGTTCGGCGCGTTCCCGGTCAGCGTCCTGGATGCGACTCATGCGACGATGCTGGGCGTCGGCAACCGCTTCGAGATCACCGATGAGGCGTACTACGTCGACAAGCGCGACCGGACGGCCGAAGTCCTCGCCCGCACGTCGCATGTCCTGCCCGGACCGGACGGCAAACCTCGCGAAGGGCCGGATCCGCAGGTCTGGATCCGCTCCGAAGGGCAGGGCCGGGTCTTTGCGGTCACGTTCGGGCATGACGAGAAGTCACAGGGCGATGAGCGCTTCATCACGCTGCTCCACAACGGCGTCCGCTGGGCCGGCCGGGGGCTCCCCGATACGCCGCATAACGTCCTGACCCGGGGTGAGGAGCGGGCCGGCTTCAAGCTGCTCTTTAACGGCGCAAACCTCGACGGCTGGCTGCCGGAAAAGCACTGGTCGGTCGAGGATGGGACGATCGTCGGACGCACCGCGCAGAAAGGCGACCTCAAGCACAACCAGTTCCTGATCGCCCGCGGGGAGTACGGGGACTTCTTCCTGAAGTTCTCCGTCCGGCTGCGAAACGGCAACAGCGGCGTCCAGTTCCGAAGCCGGGCGTTCGACGAGTTCGTCGTCAAGGGCTATCAGGCGGACGCGGCCGAGGGCTGGTACGGAAGCCTCTACGAAGAGGGAGGCAAACGCAGGGTCCTGGCCAACGGCTGGAAGGACAGGGGCGAGAAGGTGGCCGTCCTCGACGGCTGGAACGAGATGACCGTCCGGGCGGTCGGCCCGAAAATCACCATCACGCTCAACGGCCTGACCACCGTCGAATACGAGGAAAAGGAGCCCGGCCTGCAGCCCGCCCGCGGCGTGATCGCCCTGCAGATCCACGCCGGCCCGGCGATGGAAGTGCGCTTCCGGGACATCCGGATTCAGCCGCTGGACAAATGAATGGGAGCGAGTTCCGGGTGGGTGTGGCTCCGTGATGTCCGTGGGCCTCTCGGAGCGCGATAGACACGACGCTATAATACGGCTGTGGGTCCCGAGGGCGCTGCGATGCAGGCGATCAAGAGACATGTGATACCGGAGCAGGACGGCGAACTGGCGCTCAGAGACGTACCGGTCAAGAAGGACCATCCTGTTGAGGTGATCATTCTTTCGGAGGATGTCTCTCCCGAGTGCGCTGCTACTCTGGCGCTCCTCAGACATGATCCCGGCTGGGCTTTCCTCTGGGATCCCCAGGAAGACGTTTACACGCAGGAGGATGCAGAGAGCGAGTCATGAGGTTCTCAGCGGGCGACATCGTCATCGGCCGGTTCCCGTTCGCTGACGACGGGAGAAGCAAGTTCCGCCCGGTGCTTGTGCTCGCCCGCAGCGATTCGTACTCTGACTACCTCGTCATGTTCGTGAGTTCGCAGCCGGCACCGAATCCGGCCGATGAGTTCCTGCTCAGCCAGCGGCACCCCGCCTTCAGCCATACCGGCCTGAAGCGCTCCTCCAGCTTCCGCCTTCTCAAGCTCGGCACGATCAGTGGGCCATTGCTCCAGCGAAGATTGGCTTCTTTACCTGCCGAGATCCATCATCACGTTCTGAACCTCCTGATCTCTCAACTGCAGTCTCAGTCGAAAGGCGTGTCATCATGATTGACCTCGGCATGCACACCGACAACTGGCGGACGCTGGGCGGAAACATGGCCGATGCAGTGGCATCGGCGAAGGCCCACGGGCTCGAGTACATCGAGTTCGGCGTGATCGACGGGCAGGACTTCGTGCAGGGGCTGGGCTACGCCCCCACCGTCTCGCTCGACAGCAACCCGATCCGCCTCAAGAAGTACCTCGACGCCAACGGCCTCCAGATCTCGCAGATCGACGCGGCCTACCCCATCACCGGTCCGCTCGGGGCGACGCACGGCGTGCGTTACGCGCAGAAGGCGATCCAGTTCGCGGCGGCCATCGGCTGCCCGCGCGTCGATACGACCGACGGGGCGAAGAAGCCCGAGGGCTACAGCGACGAGGAAGTGCTGGCGATGACCCGGCAGAACTACCGCCAGATCCTCGAGTGGGCCGTCGATTACGACATCATCATCGACATCGAGCCGCACGGGCCCTACACCACCGACCCCGACACGATGGAGCGCATGCTGAGCTGGTTCGATTCGCCGCACCTGCGCATGAACTTCGACACCGGCAACACGTTCATCGCCGGCCAGGACCCGGTGGCCTACTGCAAACGCTTCGCCGACAAGATCTCGCACGTGCACTGCAAGGACGTGAGCAAAGAACTCGCGGCCGCCATGCGGGGCGAGGAAACGGGGATCGGCACCAGCGAGGTCGCAATCGGAGAAGGCGTCAACGCCGACAACATCACCGAGTGCATCAGGCTCCTGAACCGCGCCGGCTGGGACGGCGTCTTCTCCATCGAATGCGTCGGCACGCCCACCGCCATCAAACGCAGCGTCGAATGGCTGCGCGGGCGGATCAAGGGCTGAGCCATGCCTTGGCCGCGAAGATCCGCATACCTCCTTCAACTGCTATTCGCTGCTGGGGTTACGGTCTTCTCCTCGCGATACGGGATAGACGATCCGATCCCGGTCGGCATCGCCTATCGAGGTCTCCCCGTAGCCTGGTTGGAGGGAATAAACCCTGCCGGCAAGAATGATTCAGCCACGATGCCCACGAATCTGACATGGTCGGTCAAACCGGTCGGAATCTGCATCTGCCTCTTATTCTGGGCCGCCCCAGGCTGGGCCATCATACACATGATTCGCAGGGTATCGCTGAAACGCGCGTACAAAAGGCAAGGGCAGGGTCTGTGCGTATGGTGTGGATACGACCTGCGCGGATCGGGCGATGTCTGTCCGGAATGCGGAGAACCGCGCCCGGTGAACCCGCGAGACGTATCTACGCCGAAGGCGTAACGCCCCACAGCCCAGGGTTGGTCGCCGCAGGCGACCTACCCTGGGTTCGCGTTTGCCCGGATCTTCACAACCCCAACGGGGTTGCGTCCCAGCGGGTACCTCTCAATCCCAGAGATATCGTTCGTCGAACTCAATCTCGTGCCTGCGAAGCAACTCGCGCAGTTCGTCCTGGAAGGTCATCTTCCGATGATGCTGCTCCTGTGCATCGATGTAATCGACAACCTGGCGCTGGTTTGACCGGCTGACCGAGAAGTCCGCGTAGCCGCCCTGCCACTGGAAATCCGCGTATGGCGGGCCCTGTTCCTTCATCCATATGCTCGAGACGCGCTTCAGTTCCTTCACCCAGTCTGCCTGCGTGATCGTTCGTCCAAAGCGGGCGAGGACATGCACATGATCCTCGACACCACCTACCCGGATCGGGGGACAATCGAGTTCTTTGCTGACCGCGCCGAGGTAGGAGTGAAGCTCTGCCCGTTTTGTCTGATCCCGAAGGAACGGCCGGCGTTCCTTCGTCGAAAACACAAGATGAATGTAGACGGCAGAGAGTGATTGGGGCATGGTGTTGACTCCCATGTACGTCTTATGGTGGTTCTGGAAGCCCTATCGATTATGAGACCCCTCGTGTTTGGCGCCAAATTGAGCGGGTGCACGCCAAGGCGCAGGTCCTCCGTGTTGAAAGACGGAGACTTGACAGGCCACGAACGACACAACCCCGTTGGGGTCGAGGTAACGCCGCCACCAGGACCCAGGGTTGCCCGACTACGTCGGACAACCCTGGGCTGGAGGACACAGCACCCTTGGTGCTGAAGAAGGCGCGCAAGCTCACACTCTGACACGGCGACGGCTGTGGGCGGGAACCACGATTCGGATCACAGGTGCTCAAAGGCCTGTGACGGCTTTCCCGGCAAGATCTGCACCGGGCTCCCGTGAAAGAAGGCATCCAGCACCTCGCGATTGGCCGGCTAAACCAAGGCCGTCTACGATCCTCCGGCAGAACGAGGAGTGCCCTATGCGAACGGGAGACACGACACGCCTTTTGCAGTTGGTGTCCGGGTCGGCCGGTGAGCCTGGACCCACCCCTCCACCCGCGGCGACGCCAGCGACGCCGCTCACCGACGCGGACGTGCTTGATGCCTACTCCCAGGCGGTGATTCGCGTGGTCGAAGCGGTCGGGCCGGCCGTCGTGGGCGTGATGCGCACCGGCGGGACGCAGGGCGGGATCGGGTCGGCCTTCCTCATCGCGCCCGACGGCTACGCCCTGACCAACAGCCACGTCGCCCACGGCAGCCCCAGGCTCGTCGCGATGACGCAGGAAGGCGACCGACTCGACGCCGAACTCATCGGCGACGATCCGGCGACCGATCTGGCGCTCCTCCACCTCAACGCCCGCGAGCTGCCCTATGCCCAGCTCGGCGATTCAGACGCCCTGCGCGTCGGACAGCTCGTCATCGCGGTAGGCAACCCGCTGGGCTTCCAGTCAACCGTCTCGACGGGCGTGATCAGCGCCCTGGGCCGCGCCATGCGCAGTCAGGAGGGCCGGCTCATCGAGAGCATCATTCAGCACACGGCACCGCTCAACCCCGGCAACTCAGGGGGGCCACTCGTCGATTCGCGCGGCCGCGTGGTGGGCATCAACACCGCCATCATTGCCATGGCCCAGGGCCTCGGCTTCGCCGTCCCCGCCCAGACGGCCAGATGGGTCGTGGGCGAGCTCATCTCGCACGGCAAGGTCACGCGGCCGCAACTCGGCATCGGTGCGGCCGTCGTACCCATCCAGCGGCGGCTCGCCCGGCACCTCGATCTCCTGAACGATCGCGGCGTGCAGGTCATGAGCCTCGACTCCAAGGGCGCAGCCGCAAGGGCCGGCGTTCAGGTCGGCGACATCATCGTCAGCATGAACGACCGCATCGTCAGCGGCATCGACGATCTGCACCGCCTGCTGACGCGGTATCCGCCTGATGGCGCGGTCACGCTCACGGTCATCCGCGGTGTGAAACGGCTGGAGCTGTCCGCACGCCTGTCGGCTTGACAGGTCGAGCGGTGAAAGCAAGGTCACGATCGAGCCGCCGCCGTCTCGATCGCCGCCAGTGCTTCGCCGATCGAGCCGCGCACGATGCGGTCGGCGATCGGATCCAGCGGCGTCGGGTCGCGGTTGATGATGACCAGCCACGCCCCGCACGCCTGGGCGAAGCGCGGGAGCGACGCCGCCGGCTCGACCACCAGCGACGAGCCGATGGCCAGAAAGACGTCGGCCTCGCGCGAGACGCGGTCCGCGGCCTGAAGCACGTCGGCGGGCAGCATCTGGCCGAACATCACCGTCGCCGGCTTGAGGTATCCGCCGCATTCGGCACAGGTGGGAACCTGGTCGGCGAGGTCCGCCCGCTCGAAGATGACCTCCGCCGGCCAGCGCTTCCGGCAGGTCACGCACTCGACGAAGCGCCCGGTCCCGTGCAGTTCGAGCACGCTGCGGCTTCCCGCGTCCTGATGCAGGCCGTCGATATTCTGCGTGATGACGGCTCGCATCCGTCCCGCCGTCTCGAGCCGGGCCAGCGCAACGTGCCCGGCGTTAGGCTTCACCTCCCGGCACTGGGTGTAGAGTTCGCGCTTCATGCGCCAGTATTCAGCACGGGCAGCCGCGCTGCTCATGAACTCGTCGTAGTAAACGGTGCGATAGCGCGTCCACACGCCGCCGGGACTGCGGAAGTCCGGAATACCGCTCTCGGTGCTGATGCCCGCACCCGTGAAGGCGACGGCCCTCTTCGCACCCCGCAGCCGCTCGGCGATCTCGATGATGGCGTCTGACATGGCACGGATTATACGGCCCGCTCTGACCGAATCCGACGATGCCGGCGGGCACTTCCCCACCGGCCTCTGCGCCGGTATTCTCCCCGCTCTGCGCGTGCCAAGAGCGTGAAGAACATGCGTCGCTCCGGTCAGGACATCGTCGCGGTGATCTGCCTTCTGGGCTCGATTGTCTGCTGGGGCGTTCCGCCGATCATGCTCCGGTACCTGACGGACTACATTCCCGACGGCTTCACCACCAATCTCGTGCGCTATCCCATCTCGACGGTCGTCTACATCCCCCTGCTGATCGCCGCCGCGCGGAATGGCGTGCGGCTGGGTTCGTTCTGGTGGTGGGCGCTGCTTCCGGCGGTGGTAAACGTGATTGGCCAGACGCTGTTTGCCATCGCCCCCTACTACATGCAGCCCGGCGTCATGTCGTTTCTGCTGCGGCTCTCCACGATCTGGAGCATCGTCCTGGCCCTGCTGATCTTCCGCGACGAGCGCGTACTGGCCCGCAGCGCGCGCTTCTGGCTGGCTGCGGGGCTGGCGGTGCTCGGCTTCGTGCTGATGGCCGTCATCGGCAAGCCGGAGCTCCCGCAGACCGTCGGCAGCAACGAGCTGGCGATCAGTGCGGCCGGCCTTGCCATCGTCCTGATATGCAGCCTGTTCTGGGGCCTTTACGACGTGACCGTCCGCTTCACGATGCGCAGCCTGCATCCCCTGATCGTCTTCGGCGTCATCGGCAACTACACGAGCATCGGCCTGATCCTGCTCGCCCCGCTCGGCGAGCCGCGTTCGGTCCTGCGCCTGAGCCCGGGCGTACTCGTCCTGCTCATCGCCTCGGCGTACATCGGCATCGCCGCCGCCCACGGAATGTATTACGTCGCGCTCCAGCGGCTGGGCGTGGCAGTCTCATCGATCACGCTGCTGCTTTCGCCGTTCGTGACCATTCTGGGCTCGGCGTTCTTTCTGCATGAGCGGTTCTCCGTGACCCAGTGGGTGGGCGGTCTGGTGCTCACCACCGGCGCCACCCTGGCGCTCTGGACCCGCTATCACCTGCGTCGCGTCTCACCCGCCCAGGAAGCAGCCGCCAGCGCCATCGATTGAAAAGCACAGGCCCCGCCGCCTGGAGTGCGCATCCCCCCACCGGGACGGGGCGAAACGCGCGTAAAACGCTATAATCCCGCCCATGGGCTCCACGGCCGTCGTCTACTCGTACAGATGCCTCGCCCACGAGGTTCCGCCCGGCCATCCTGAACGGCCCGACCGCCTCCGGACAATCCATCACCGCCTTCACAAGAACGGCCTGGGCGCCCTGATCGACTGGATCGAACCGGAACCGATCGATCTGGCCTGTGTCGAGTGGGTTCATACGGGCGTCTATATCGAGCGGTTCCGCCGCGCCTGCGAGCGGGGCGACTCCTACCTCGACACGGGCGACTGCCCCATCTGCCCGGTCAGCTTCGATACCGCACGCATCGCCGCCGGCGGGGCCATTGCCGCGGTCGACGCGGTCATGAGCGGGGAGCACCACAACGCCTTCGGCGCGGTGCGGCCTCCAGGGCACCATGCTGAGCGCAAGCACGCCATGGGCTTCTGCTTCTTCAACAACATCGCCATCGCGGCCGAACACCTCCGAAAGCGGCACGGCCTCAAACGCCTCGCCATCCTCGACTGGGACGTGCACCACGGCAACGCGACGCAGCATCACTTCGAGGCCGATCCCGACGTGTTCTTCTGCAGCATCCACGAGAATCCGGCCACGATGTATCCCGGCACGGGCTACGAGTGCGAGCGCGGGGTCGGAGCCGGCGAGGGCGCCACACTCAACGTGCCCATGCTCGCCGCAAGCGATGACGACGATTACCGCCGCGCCTTCGAGGAGAAGATCCTCCCCGCCCTTCACCGTTTCGCGCCGGAGTTTCTGCTCGTCTCCACGGGCTTCGACGCCCACCGCGCTGACCCGATCGCCCACATCCAGCTCACCACCCCCATGTTCGGCTGGATGACCCGGGCAGCCCTCGATGTGGCCAGGAAGCACTGCCAGGGGCGGCTGGTCAGTTTCCTCGAAGGCGGCTACAACCTCGCCGCCCTGGCCGACAGCGTCGAACTCCACGTTGAAGAACTCCTGCACGCCTGAACCGGTGCCCGGACCCTGCGACCGGATGACCTGTAGTGAAATAAAGGCGCCGGGCCAACGTTTTCCCTCCATGAATTCCTATGTCCGTAGCCGGGAAAATCGAACTCTTTTCACTGACGGGAGAAACCCATATGAAAACGTGGATCGCCTCCGGATTGCTGGTCGGTTTATTCAGCATCGTCCTGCTGGTCGCGGGTGACCGGCCGTCCCTCGCAGCCGATCAATCCGCCAGCGACGGCTCGTCGCAGGTGAAAGGCGCCGGCCGGGCCGGCCGTCGCGCTGAAGCGGGCCGGGCGGCACGGCGGGGCGCTTTGGCCGGCCCCAGCTCGCGGCCCGCGGCCGCCGACTCCACCGAAGGACAGGCCCGCCAGCCGGGACAAGGTCTGTTCCGCGTGGTGGACCGCAACCAGGACGGCAAACTCCAGCCCCAGGAGATCGGCCGCTTCATCGACGTCCTGACCAAAGCGCAGGAGGGGAGCAAGAAGGCGGATCTGACGCCGGAAGAGTGGTCCAAGTATCTGGAGGAGTTGCGTCCGGCCCGAGGCAAGGGCCTGCGTCCGGGAAGAGCCAAAAACCGCTGAGCCGAAGGCTACGCCACCACGTCCAGGCCCGCCGAACCCGCATCGACACCGGGCGCCTTGGCCGGCGTCGGGTCCGCACCCGAATACGCCGCCAGGCCGGTGCTGCTCGAGACCACCTGCAGGCTGGTGCTCTCGATCGACAGGGACGAGGACGCATAATGCAGGTTCCCCCCTGAACCGCCGCCGCTGTCAGACTGCTGCAGCAGCATGCCCAGGAGGGACAGGAGATCCTGTTTTTCCTTTGGATCGCTGCTCTTCAGGTACTCGAGGGTAAGCAGGAGCAGCAGCGCTCCAAGCAGGTCATTGTTCGAGAGCGCTCCGCCGATCGTCGCGACGAGCGATTCACTGCTGGCGCTGATCGACAGGCTGTTCAGGCTGGCGACGGTCGTCTGCTGGGTGGCTGCCGCACCGGAGGCCGCCTGTCCGGCGGTTGCGGCGCCGGCGTCCGCCGGTTCCGACCGCAGGGCGGGGGCGAGCTGTCCCGCCAGGTAGGGTGTCACGTTTCCGACATTCATCTCTCTATCGCTCCCAGGCGGACGCCCATCGTCCGGTGGTCTGACGTGACAACGGCCGCGCCGAGCCCGCGGCCCGCGGCCGGCCGACGACGCTCCTGTCGTAAGTCAGCCCCGCATCGAAGCTTGTCATGGAGTTCCGTCTGTAACGCGTGTATCGAATGGGAGGTGGTGTCGAAGCCATCACATGCCTGCCCTGCCGGAGGGCGACTCCTCGTTGCCAAAGCCGCAAGGCCGCAGGATGATGGGCAGATCAGGAGGCATGCGTTATGGCCGATTCACGGACGGGCGGCATTGAGTTGATCTGCGGCTGCATGTTCAGCGGGAAGACCGAGCGGCTGCTCGACCGGCTCGATCAGGCCGCCCGCGAAGGCATTCCCGCCCGAGCGTTCAAGCATGCCTCGGACGTCCGATATACGGGTGGCGAGTTGTTTTCGCACGGTGGCCGTCACTGGGAAGCCACGCCGGTCGCGTCGGCCAGCCAGATCCTCGAGCGGGTGGGCGCTGCGCGACTCGTCGTCATCGACGAGGGCCAGTTTTTCGGGCCCGATCTCCTCGACGTCTGCCAGGCACTGGCCGCACAGGGCCGCCAGGTCGTCGTCGCCGGCCTCGACCGCGATTCCTGGGGCGAACCCTTCGGCCCGATCCCGCAGCTCCGCGAAATCGCCGACGAGGTCGTCTACACCAAGGGCCGCTGCGAATGCGGCGCCGAGGCCGAATTCACGCAGCGCCTCGCCCCCGTCGCCGGCCAGACCATGATCGGCGGCCCCGAATCCTACACCGCCCGCTGCGCCCGATGCTTCCAGGCACCTCCAGCGGAGCTGCGAAGATAATGAGCTGCGTGGCTTCAGCCCGCGCGGTCATCGGGGCACACTGAACCCCTCGTTGACAGATCCAAAGCCTCGGATGCATTCGCCTTATTCGGACAGCTGCGCGGGCTGAAGCCCGTAGCTCTTTGCGCAGGGAAAGGGCGCCCACCGTGAGATCGACGGCTGGGCGCCCGGTCAGTTGGAGACGTTGGGGTTGTCGGTGTCGCGGGCGATCAGGCCGCGGATCTGCTCGGCGACGTTGCCGGCGCCGAACACGAAGGTCGCCTTCGTGCCTGCGAGGATCTCCTGCAGGATTTCGAGCTCCTTCATCCGGGCCAGGGCCGGGTTCTCGGCCAGGAGTCGGGCGGTGTTCGCCTGGCTCCGGGCGGCGGCCGTCTCCTCACGCCGCTTGATCAGGTTGGCCTGAGCCTCCTTCTCGGCCGTGATCACCTGGTTCAGAATCGCCTTCATATCGCCGGGCAGGACAATGTCCTTCAGGCCGACGCTACGAACTTCCATACCGAACTGGCTTGCCCGCTTCGCCAGCGTCTCGCGCACCTCGCCGCCGACGCTCTCCTTGTCGCCAAGCAGGGCATCGAGCGTGCGGGTGCCGACGGCCGCCCGCAGCACGAGCTGCGCCTCCCGGTAGAGGGCCTGCGCATAGTCGCTCACCGCCATGACGGCCTGGATCGCATGCGTCACGACGTAGCTCACGAGCAGGTTCACCCGCAGCGTCACCTTGTCGGCGGTCATGATCTCCTGACCGGCGACGTCGGCGAGCTGCTCGCGCTTGTCGATGGCCTTGAACTCGATCCGCCCGGCGCCCTGCCAGAACAGGTGCCGCCCGGCCTTCAGGGTCTCGACCACCTTGCCGTCCACCATGAGCAGCACCTCCTCGTGCTCATTGATGAGCACGCCCTTGAGCCACTTGTTGGCCTCCGGGTGTGCCACCACGACATCGCTGCGCGGATGCGCGAAGCGGAGCTGCTCGACGTTGAACACCTCGACCGCGAGCTCGTACGGCTCACGCCAGAAGGCGTGGCGACCGGGGCCGAGGATGTACGCGAGCCGGCCGTCCTTCCAGACCAGCGCCCGCTCGGTGTCGGTCAGGTTCACGATGCGCAGAGCCGCCTTCACATCCGCATCCTGCACGAGCACGTCGAGCAGCGGGTGCTGGAACCGCGTTTCGAGCACGTTGACGCGCTCGATCCGGCAGCGCAGCAGCCCCAGCGGGCCGGTCCAGACGAAGCGCCGCCCCGGCTCGAGCAGCCGCTTGAAGTCGCCGTTCTGGAACCACAGCGCCTTCTGATGCTTGTTCACACGCACAGTCCGAAACATCAAGGCTCACCTCCTTCAGTCTACGGAGGGTGGGCTTCGCCCACCTCACGGTCGAGAGTCCGCGTAGGGTGGGCTTCGCCCACCTCACGGTCGAGAGTCTGCGTAGGGTGGGCTTCGCCCACCTCCCGATCGGGAGGGCTTCACGTATCGCATGATCCACCACCTCCCGTGGTGGGCAGAGCCCACCCTACACACCGTACCACCTGCGTAGGGTGGGCTTCGCCCACCTCCCGATCGAGAGCGCTCCACGTGCCGCATGATCCACCACCTCCCGTGGTGGGCAGAGCCCACCCTGCAAACCTTCAACAACACATCCGCACATCAGACGCCGTGGGGATCGAACCCACCCAACCGGGTTTGGAGCCCGGTTCGCCACCGTTGGATCATGGGCGTCTATCGTCACGCGGGAGTCGGCCCGCGGTCATTTCAAAGCGGCGACAGAAGGCTGACGGGCGATTCGGCCCCATCTTGGCGACGGATCGAGATTCAGACGACCTGGCTGCGTGCGTCCGCGCCGGCCACGCCCCCCACGTGCTCGCGGCGCTTCTTCACGCAGGCAGAGCGTCGGGATCCTCCCGATGCAAAGCCACTTCGATGTTGCCGCACGCACGACACCCGGATCATCCGGGCACGCGTCCGCGCGGCGAGCCTCCTCGACCATCACACCTCCTGCCGCCCCACTGTCTCCGTTTTGAGCGGAGTTGCGTTGGGGCTGGAATCGAACCAGCGACTTCACGGTTATCAGCCGTGTGCTCTATCCTCTGAGCTACCCTGGAGCCTTTACCTCCATTCGGTGCCTCTTCGATGCTGTTCACGGAACACGCGCGCACCAACCCTGGGGCGTGCGGCGCGCCGCCAGCGGCACCCTCACCTTGAAACGGGGCAACCTCCCCGATCAATGCATCTCCTGACAAGCCACTCGATCACCCGCGCGCCTTCGCCCGTGCGAATGGAGCCCGAAGCGCAAGCGAGGGGTTCAGGCAATCGCAGCCCACCGCGCGAACCCCTCGCTCGCGCGTCGGGCTCCATCGGCCAACAAAAAAACCCCGAAGGCCGCTGCCTCCGGGGCTCTCGCGTCAAAAAGCAGCGAGAACGATCACGGAGGACCGCAGCACTCCATCCAGTCCATACTTCGTCCGCAGGGCCGCAGATAGGCCCAAGACCCCGCGACAGCCGGGGATATCAGCGCGTACGCCCCGCCGGACCAGCGTCGTAGGTGTCGGTTAATCCAGTCTTTACTGCAGGCGCGCAGCATCACACCAGCTCCGAAAACACGCCAAACACTCATTCGCAGGTGATTGCCAAGGGTCCGCGACAGGACAAAGGCCCTGCAACGCGTGATGAAGTATACATCGGTTCTGGCCAGAGTCAAGGCCGATTCTCAGAATTCTGATGGACGCATCAGCGACTCTGATAGTGCGCCTGCCCGAACATCAGGGATAGCACCCCGCCTGGAGGCCCTCATCCGCCATATCAGAACCGCAACGGCCCCGCCGACAGCATAGGCAACGACATCCCAGCCGTCGCTGTAGGTCCTGAGAAACCACAGCCGCGGCGCAACCAGTTCGAAGAGGATGGACCAGATCACCCAGTGCAGGCCAATCTCAGCCAGCGTTGGCGGCCGATCATCCGGACGAAACCTCAGGAACCGATCGATCCAGAGCGCAGGCGGTAGAAAGAGCGGAATCAGCAACAGATCGTTAAAGTAGTTGGTGAAGAAACCGCCAACGTCGTGATGCCGAACAATCAACCGGTTCGCGACGTAAAGCAGGCAGGCAGTCACACACACCGGATCGGCCGCATAACGAAACGCGCCCTGTTGTGGCCGAAGAATTCTCAATGCCCACTCATCTGTGCTGTGAGATGTACGGCGATCAGAGAGCCCAGGATGATCGCGACGAACACAACGCCGGCCACTCTTTCTACTGGCCCCGCCTGCCGAGGCAGCTTCTTCAAGTATGTCTCGGACTGAGCTGGATCAAATCCCGTTCCGCACTCCGGACAACGGAGCTCGGTCTGTCCTCTCAGATCATAGTGGCACTTCCGGCAATACATTGCGGCACATGATACCGCAACGCCCAATGCCTCCATACGGCTGAATTGACTGCTGACAGAAGCCCCTCTACGATTGGTGTTACCAGCGATTGAACGAGGTTTCTTTGGTCTCGCGTCTGATCAAACTGGTGGAGTCGTTCGGGCGGCAGCGCGTGCTGCTGGTGGGCGATCTGATCCTCGACCGCTACGTCTACGGCGATGCCGAGCGGATCAGCCCCGAAGCCCCGGTCGTCGTCCTGCGCAAGCAGCGCGAGGAGGACCGCGTCGGCGGGGCAGGCAGTGTCGCGGCCAATCTGCGTGAGCTCGGCGTCGACGTGGTCTGCTGCGGCGTGGTCGGGCTCGACGACGCCGGACACCGCGTGCGGGCCCAGCTCGAATCGCAGCGGATCAACACGCGCGGCGTCGTCTCCGTCTCCGGCCGGCCCACCACCACCAAGACCCGGATGGTCGGCCTCGCCCAGCACCGCCACCGCCAGCAGCTCATGCGCGTCGACGAGGAGGTCACACGCCCGCTTTCCGAGGCTGACGCCTCGCGCTTTGCCGACTCCGTGGTGGCGGCCGTGCGCGACGTGGCGGCCGTCGCTCTGGAGGACTACGCCAAGGGCCTGCTCACCGACTCACTCTGCCAGCGCGTGATCGCCGCCGCCCGCGCCGCCGACAAACCCGTCTTCGTCGATCCGGCCCGGCTCACCGACTACAACCGATACCGCGGCGCGACCATCCTCACTCCGAATCGCGCCGAATTCTGCCTGGCCGCCGGCTGCCGCGACGATTCACTTCCTGCGATCCAGGCCAGCGTCGGGGAACTCCTCGACCAGTACGATCTCGGCGGCCTGCTGGTCACGCTCGACAAGGAGGGCTGCCTGCTCGCCATCCGCGGAGAGCCCGCCATCCACGTCCCCACGCGGGCGCGCCTCGTCTATGACAACACCGGCGCCGGCGACGCCGTGCTCGCGATGCTCATCGCGGCGCGGGTGGCCGGGGCCTCGTGGGAGGAGGCCGCTCGCCTCACGAACATCGCCGGCGGCCTCGAAGTCGAGAAGTTCGGGTGCGTGCCGATCACCCGCGGCGAGGTGATCGCCGATCTGCGGCTCGCCAGCGGCTCGGCCACCGGAAAGATCCGGGGCCGCCAGGAGCTCCTCTCCGAACTGGCCCTTCGCCGCAGCCGCGGCGAATCCATCGTCTTCACCAACGGCTGCTACGATCTGCTGCACGCCGGGCACGTCCGCTTCCTCGAAAGCTGCCGCCGTCTGGGCAACGTTCTGGTCGTCGGGCTCAACTCCGATGCATCGGTCCGCGCGCAGGGCAAAGGGCCCGACCGCCCCATCGTGCCGCAGGAGCAGCGGGCCGAGGTGATCGCCGCCCTGCAGTGCGTCGATTATGTCGTGCTCTTCGATGAGCCCACCCCGGCCGGCATCATCGAGGCCCTCGCCCCCGACGTGCTGGTCAAGGGGCAGGACTGGGCCGACAAGGGCGTGGTCGGGCGCGAGTTCGTTGAGGGCCATGGCGGCCGCGTCGTGCTCCTGCCGCTCGTCGAGGGGATCAGCACGAGCCGCATCGTCGAACGCATCCGCTCCGCCGCGGCGGAATCGCGACATGCGGCGAATCCCACCCACGGCGGACAGGGAGGGTCCCGATGAAGGGCATGAACGAGACGCTCGATGAGCATCTTCGGCTGGTCGAGGGGCTCCGCGCCCGGCTCGAGACGATCCGCGCCATCAGCAACGCCATCATTCACGCGATCGAATCCGACGGAAGGGTCTATCTGCTGGGCAACGGTGGCAGCGCGGCGGATGCCCAGCATATCGCCGCCGAACTGGTCGGACGCTTCCGCAAGGAGCGCAAGGCCCTGCCCGCCATCGCCCTGACCACCGACACCTCGACGCTGCTGTCGGTCGGCAATGATTATGGCTTCAACCACATTTTCACCCGCCAGGTCGAAGCCCTGGTCGGGGCTGGCGATATCCTCTGGGCCCTGTCCACCTCGGGCAACTCATCGAACGTCATCGAGGCCGTCCACGTCGCCCGCTCGCTCGAAGCCATCGTCGTCGGCTTCACCGGCCGCACCGGCGGCAAGCTCAAACCGCTCTGCGACTTCTGCCTCACCGTCGATCACGACAGCAGCGACCGCATCCAGGAAGTGCATCAGATCGCCTACCACCTCATTTGCGAAGCGGTCGAACGCTACTTCGCCGAATGAGCGGACGTTTTTCGTGTTTTCCTGCTTTCTTGTTTTCGTGATGATCTGTTTCGCGCCGCCGTGTGCGGAGCAGTGACGGCCGGTCCGCTGGCGCTCCCGGCCCGGCAGATGAGGGCCGCCATGTACCCGGCGCCGAAACCATTGTCGATGTTCACGACGGCCACCCCGCTCGCGCAGGTGTTGAGCATGGTGAGCAGCGCGGCGATCCCGCCCAGGTTCGCCCCGTAGCCGATGCTGGTCGGCACCGCGATGACCGGGCAGGCCACCAGCCCCCCCACCACGCTGGGCAGCGCCCCTTCCATCCCGGCGCACACCACCAGGCACCGCGCCTGCATCAGCTCGCCCGACTGGGCCAGCAGGCGGTGGATACCCGCCACGCCCACGTCATAGAACTGCCGCGTCGGCTGGTCCATGATCTCGCACGTCTCACGCGCCTCCTCGGCGATGGGCAGGTCCGACGTGCCTGCGCAGACGATGCCCACGAAGCCCTCGGACGGCCCCGCCGCCTGCTGGCGCAGCGTGACCGTCCGTGCCAGTTCGTTGTAGCGCGCCCTGGGCAGGCGCTTGATGAGGGCCCGCCCGACCTGCGGCGAGGCTCGCGTCGCCAGCAGGTTCCCGCCCCCCTTCACGCGGCGCTCGGCGATCGCCACCACCTGTTCGACGCGCTTGCCCTCACAGTAGATCACCTCCGGAAATCCGCATCGAATCGCCCGGTGGTGGTCCACCTTCGCGAAGCCCAGGTCCTCGAAGGGCATGTGCCGCAGACCGCGCAGGGCCTCATCGATGGAGGTCCGCCCGTCCCGCACCGCCGCCAGCAATTGTCGAAGCGAGCTCTCTTCCATGCCGCACATGATACGTGCCGAAGCGGCTCAATGCCACGGCAGCGACAGTGGGAAGGTGCGAAGGTGAGAAAGTGCGAAAGTGAGAAAGCGAGAGAATGAGAAGGTGAGAAGGGAACGTGTGATGTCAGATGTTCGATGTGAGACGCGAGAGGTGACAGGTGAGACGTTAGAGGTTAGATGTGGGAGGTGAGACGTGAGAGGCAAGACGTGAGAGGTGAGGTGTGAAAGGTGAGGTGTGAAAGGCGAGATGTTCGATGTGAGATGTGAGATGTGAGAGCGGCACATCGATGCAATACGAACATTTCACGTCTCACGTCGCATGTTCCTTTCTCACTTTCTCGCTTTCGCACTTTCTCACCTTCGCACTTTCTCACTTTCTCACTTTCGCACTTTCGCACCTTCTCACTTTCTCACTTTCGCACTCACGGCCCGGCCGATGCCGGATAGAGGTGATACAGCATCAGGTACACCGCCACTCCCGTCACCGACACGTACAGCCAGATCGGCAGCGTCCAGCGGGCGACCCGGCGGTGCGTCTCGAACCGGGCCCGCAGGGCGTAATACAGCGTCGTCAAGGCCAGCGGCACGACGGCCATCGCCAGGATGAGGTGCGAGATGAGGATCGTGTAATAGATCGGCCGTACCAGGCCCGTCCCGGTGAAAAGTGTGTGCGCCTCGCCGGTCATCCGCCGCCGGAGCACATGATACGTCACGTAGCAGGCCAGAAACACGATCGACACGCCGAATGCCGCCAGCATGCAGACCCGGTGGGCGTGCACCCGCCGCCGGCGGATGAAACGGTACCCCAGCGCAAGCAGCACCGCGGACGTCGCGTTCAGACTCGCGTTGACCGTCGGAAGATCGGAGACCTCGATCACGTGGGCTTGTCTTCCAGGAGTTTGAGGATCTCAGCCTTGAGCTGCGCCACCGCCTTGGCGTCGATCCCGTCATAGTAGCTGTGAATCCTCCCGTCGCGGCCGACGAGGACGAACCGCGTGCTGTGGACGATCGGGCCGTCGGCCGAGGGCTGCGTCGTGCGGTTGAGGGCCAGCAGGAAACCCGTGGTCGAAAGGGTGTGAATCTCCTCGCGCGGACCGGTCAGAAACAGCCAGCGCTTCGCGTCCGCTCCGTACCGGTCGGCGAACTTCGCCAGCACCTCCGGCGTGTCATGATCGGGGTCGACGCTGAACGAGACGTACATCAGATCGTCGCGAACCGGCAGCTCCTTCGCCAGCGCCGCCAGGCGCGACGTCATGATCGGGCACGGCCCCGGGCACGTCGTGTAGATGAAGTTCGCCACCCACACCTTCCCTTCGAGATCCTTCAAGGCGACCGTCCGGCCGCTCCGCTCAGTGAGCGAGAAATCCGGCACCGCCCGCGAGATCGTCTGCGGCTCCGCGCCGTGGTGGACGCAGCAACTGCTGATCTGCGTCCCATCAGCCGCCGCCCGCTCCCGGGCCTGCTCGGCCCTCCACTTCAGAGCAAACGCCGACGCCACAAACAGCACGGAGACCGGCAACACGAGCAGGGGTCCCCATCGTCGCACACTCGCGCCGGGGCCGGCTGGTCCAGACGGCGGCTGAGGTGCAGGTGCAGGATCAGGGTCGTGAGTCATGATGTCATCCTCGCTGTCGGGCCGTCAGTTTGGCGGAGGCGGCCAGGGTCAGGATACCGAATAGCACGATCACCGTCATCGAGACGGCCAGCGTCGGCGGCGATCCGCCGGTCACGGCCCGAACGTCGTCATAAAACATCGCCCGGACGGCCGCCACGCCGTAGGTCACGGGGTTGGCCCGCATCACCCATTGTAGCCACCCCGGCGCCCCGGCGGCAGGAAACAACGCCCCGCTCAGCAGCCACATCGGGATCAGAAACAGGTTCATGATGGCGTGAAAGCCCTGGGTGCTCTCCATCGGCCAGGCGATCAGGAACCCCAGCCCGGTCAGGCCGAACGCCACCAGAAAAGTGATGAGCACCAGCCCCGCGACCGCGCCGGGCGTCAGGTGGATCCCGCTGAGCGGGGCCAGCAGCAGGAACAGCACCCCCTGCAGCCACGCCAGGCTCGTGCCGCCCAGGATCTTGCCCAGAGCGATGCTGTACCGCGGCGCCGGCGAAACGAGAACCGCCTGCAAAAAGCCCTCGCGGCGGTCCTCGATCAGCGAGATGGTCGAAAAGATCGACGTGAACAGCAGAATGAGCACGAGCGTGCCCGGAAAGAAGTACTCGAGGTAGCTCACGCTCACCGTGCTGCCCGGCGGGTTGAAACTCGTCCCCAACCCCAGGCCGATGAGTGCCCAGAACACCACCGGCGAGCCCAGCGCCCCCGCCACGCGGCTGCGCTGGCGGATGAACCGCACAAACTCACGCCGCCAGAGGGTCAGCGTCGAGAGCAGGCCCACACTGGCAGGCGATGGAGCGACTTGAGGATGGATGATGGCCTCGGACATCGTCTCAATTCCCACATTCCGATGGTCGATTGCCAATGTGAAGACGATGCGCCCTGAATTCGGAAATTGGAAATCGACAATCGGCAATTCACTCGAACCGGTGCCCCGTGCAATGGATGAACACCTCTTCGAGCGTCGGTTTTTTCAGAGACACGGACCGGATTCTCTCGGGAAACGCCTCCACGAGCTGCGGGATGAACTCGTGGGCCCGCGGGCGCTCGACGCGGACCTGGCCGTCGACCAGCCGGGCCTCCAGGCCGAACCGCTGCTTGAGTCCCGCGCACAACGCCTCCGGATCGTCGCCCTCGATGTGCAGCACGTCGCCCGAAATCTCCGATTTCAGCGATTCCGGCGTGCCCACCGCGACCAACCGCCCCGCGTCGATGATCCCCACGCGGTCGCAGCGGTCGGCCTCGTCCATGAAGTGCGTCGTCATCAGGACGGTCAGCCCGTCCTCGCGGCGGCACCGGTCCAGATACTGCCACACGTTCCATCGGGCCTGCGGGTCCAGGCCGGTGCTCGGCTCGTCGAGCAGCAGTACGCGCGGGCGGTGCAGCAACCCCTTGGCCAGGTCCACCCGCCGGGCCAGCCCGCCCGAGAGCGTATCGACCCGGTCGCGGGCCCGGTCCACCACGGCGAACCGCTGCAGCATCTCATCGATGCGCGACTGCAGAGCAGCCCCCGCCAGGCCGTAGAGGTGACCCTGGTGCATCAGGTTCTCGCGCACTGTCAGCTTCGCGTCGAGGCTCGGGTGCTGAAACACGACCCCGATCAGCCGCCGCACCGCGTCGGCCTGCGTCACGACATCCTGCCCGCAGATGCTCGCCCGGCCGGCCGACGGTGCCATCGACGTGCACAGAATGCGAAACAGCGTCGTCTTTCCGCCCCCGTTGGGCCCGAGCAGGGCGAACACCTCGCCGGGCCGGACCTCCAGCGACACGCTGTCGAGGGCGAGCCGCTCGCGGTAGCGGTGCGACAAAGACTCGATCTCGATGGGTGCTGGTGCCATGGACGGCCGGCTGGATCACGCGCTCGGGCGCAAGCCCTTTGGAGTGCGGCGGCTGCGACGCCGCTTTGGCTCGGGGGCGCTTCCATTGCTGCGGAATGGCGCCCCGTCGCCCTATGAAACGTCGCCCCCCGCATTCACAACAACGATAAGGAACGCAGGTACGCAGGAAAACGAATCCCGCTTCCTGCGTTCCTGCCTTCCTGAGAGCTCACAGCCGCCGCAGCCGCACTCCAGAATGCGCCTCCGGCGTGTCTCAGTTCGAGGCTGGCTGCTCCTGGGCATCCTCGGCGGCGGGCTGCTCGCCGGAGGAGCCATCACCCTCTGCCGCAGCCTCATCCCCCCCGGCCGCTTCGTGCCCCTCCGCGCCCTCGGCGTGCTGGCTGCCGTGACCGGCCCCTCCGCCCGCCTCATACTCAGCGATGATCTGGCGGGCCACGTCGGTCGGGCCGGCCGCCTGCGGGCCGCTCATCGCGATATCCGGCATCAGCGCCATCATGGCGATCATCGTCAGCACGACCGGCACCACGCACATGATCCGCAGCACCTTCGGGTCGTACTTGAGGTGCATGAAGAACGCGACCACCAGCGTGGCCTTGCTGATGGCGATCAGAAACGCCATCACCACCGCCGCCACCGGCGGCAGGTGGAGACGTGACACGAGCACGGTCAGAAACGTCAGCACCGCCAGGCACCCGAAAATCGTGTAGTACACGCTGACCGTCGGGCCGTGGGCCGCATCGTGAGCGCCCCCGTGCGGGACGGCATGCACGACCGCCTCGGGTGCACCGTGTGTTTGCGTCTTCTCCATCACTATTCTCCAGCTCGATGTCCGCCATGGCGGGCCTGCCGCCATTCGGGGGTCGAAACCTGATCCCGTCGTGCACGTCTCCGGCAGGCCATCCCATCAATGCGGAGCGCTGTGCAGCAGATAGAACAACGGGAACAGGAAGATCCACACCAGGTCGACAAAGTGCCAGTACAGCCCCAGCAGTTCGAGGAAGCCCGCCCGCATCCGCACGTCGCGGGCCACCATCACCCGGCCCAGCGCCCAGATGAGCGGAATCACGCCGCCCACCACGTGCAGCCCGTGCACTCCCGTCAGCACGAAGTAGCACGCGTAGAACACGTGTGTCGACGGATAGATTCCGTGGCTGAACTTGCCCGCATACTCATACGCCTTGATCCCCATGAACGCGAAACCGCACAGAATCGTGATGATCAGGAACAGCTTGGTCTTGCCCGCATCGCCGACCTGCGCCCAGTGGATCGACAGCGCCATCGTGAGGCTGCTGAAGATCAGCACGAGCGTATTCATCGCCGCCGGCTCCCAGTGCAGGTTGGCCGCCTCCCGGTCAAACCCCGCCGGGTCCGAGAGCCGCAGCACCAGGTACGTCCCCAGCAGGCCGGTGAAAAACATCACCTCGCTCGCCAGGAACAGCCACATGCCGAACTTGTGATCCGGCACCGGCGGCACGTAGCTCTCCGCTGGCATCCGGTTCCCCGGCGATTCCGTCAGCTCCTGCTCCATGACGGCCATATCCGACATAAGCACACTCCGTAGGGTGGGCTCTGCCCACCATCAACCCGTAGGGTGGGCTCTGCCCACCATTTGTAGGGTGGGCTCTGCCCACCGTTTGTAGGGTGGGCTCCGCCCACCGTTTGCAGGGCGGTCCCCGCCCACCATTCCTGTTACGCGCCAACCTCCGGCGTCGCCATGTTGGGCAATGCCCACCCTGCTGCTGTAGCGGCCGCCCCCCGTGGCGGCCGGGAATGGTGGGCAAAGCCCACCCTACCCCACTGGGAGGGGTGGGCAGAGCCCACCCTACGTCACTACGGCAGCCGATCCGCCACCATCACGCCCAGCAGCAGCGGCAGATACAGCACCGACACGATGAACATCTGCCGGGCCGACGACTCGGTCTTCCAGATCGCCACCAGAATCCCAAACGCCAGGAACACCAGCCCCAGCAGCAGCGCCGCGATGAAATAAATGCCGCCCGCCAGCCCCACCAGGCTCGGCACGAACGTGATCGGCAGCAGGGCGAGGCTGAAGATCACCATCTGCCGGGCCGTCGCATGGCCGCTGGGATCGACCACCGGCAGCATGAGCTGCCGCCCTCGGGCGTAGTCTTCGCGATAGAGCCAGGCGATGGCCAGAAAATGCGGCATCTGCCAGATGAACAGAATCGCAAACAGGGCCCACGCCCGGGCGTCCACCGTCCCCGTCGCGGCCGCATACCCCATCATCGGCGGCAGCGCCCCCGGCACCGCCCCCACGATCGTGCAGAGGGAAGTGCGGGTTTTAAGGGGTGTATAGGCAAACAGGTAGCTGCTGATCGTCAGGAAGCCCAGCAGCCCGGTCAGCCAGTTCACCAGCAGGCCCAGGTACGCCAGTCCGCAGACCGAGAGCAGAATCCCGAAGGCCAGGGCGTCGGCCGGGGCGATCCGCCCCGACGGCAGCGGCCGCACCATCGTCCGGTGCATCAGCGCGTCGGTGTCGCGCTCCAGATACTGATTCAGCGCCATCGCACCGCCGGCCAGCAGGCCCGTCCCGAACACCAGGTGCCCCAGCACGATGAAAAAGTCCGGCCCCACCGGCTCGCGGTATCCCACGAACAGACCGACCGCGGCCGTCACCAGAACCAGCATCGCCAGCCGCGGCTTGGTCAGTTCGAAGTAGTCGCGCAGGACCGTCGACCGGTTCACCGCGGGCATCGCCAGGCTCTTGGCTTGCGGCCCCGTATTCATGCCAGCACCTCCCCCTCCGTCATGCGCACATCAAAAGCGGAGTTCGCCCTCCCGCCGGTCACCGCAACCGATCGCAGGGCCAGGGCGAAGCTCGTACCCAGGATCACCGCCCCCACCGCCACGTGCAGCGTCGGGGCATACGTCTGAATCACGCCGGCCGGATTTCGACCGTTCATCGACAGCACCGCGAGATAAGACGCCACGCCCAGCACCACCTGCACGCCATAGAGCAGGAAGAGCCCGATGGTCAGACGGCTCAGCCGATCGGACTCCGGCCGCCCCATGCTGTAATTGGCCGCCTGGATGAGCAGGCTGCCCACCACCAGCGCCCCACCCACGTGCACGATGCCCATGACCCCTACCCCCGTGTGCCGGAAGATCGCACCGAGCACAAGCTGCAGGTAAACCGCCCCGGTCAGCATCATCGTCCAGAGGCGAAGGCGGCGGTTGAGGTCCAGCGCCGCCGAGCCCGCCGGGCTCACCACGCCCGCCCGGGGCCAGTGGGGAGACAGGGCCATCGCCAGCGCGATGAGCAGGCAGAACACCGCCTGGGCGAAACAGCCGTGGATGATCGCCAGCACCAGCGAAATCTCCGTCACCCGGAAGCCCCCCATGAGCCCCTGCACGATCACCGCGAGCAGCGAGGCCAGGCCCAGCCGGCGCACCCACGCACGCGGCTCTTTGAACACCAGTTTTTTCTCACGAAGGAACGGCGCGAGCCGGAATGCCAGCAGCCAACCGGTGAGGATGATCACCAGCACACCGACGGTGGCGCCCATGAGCCGGTGAAAGTGCTCATCGCGCACGCCATAGACCGCACCATCCATGTTGCGGGTCCAGCCGGCCGGGTTGAACGAGCCGAACGACGTCGGCCAGTCCGGCACGGACATCCCGACGCCCTTGCTGGTCACGTTCCCGCCCACACCAATCAGCAGAAACGTCGCGACCACGACCGCCTGCGCGAATCGGTATCGCCAAAGGCAGCAATCATCCTGTTTTTCCGTCTCACGTCTCACGTCTCACGTCTCACTTCGCGGGCACCACGCGGGTGTTGCGTGCACCTCATTCGCACGACCGCGCGGGCTGAAGCCCGCGGCTCTTTACACCGTCACCGGCTGCGGCGCCACCGGGAACGAACCCACCGGTTTGCGCGTCTGCGGCAGATAGTCCTCTTCGATTCCCGGCGGGCTGTACTCATACGGCCCGCGATAAACGACCGGCGTATACTCAAAGTTGCCGTGCCCCGGCACCGGATCGCCCGTCTGCCACTCCAGGGTGTTGGCCTGCCAGGGATTCTGCGACGCCTTGCGGCCCTTGAACATGCAGTAGAAGAAATTCACCGCGAAGATGATCTGCACCGCCCCGAGCAGAAACGCGCTGATCGTGATGAACTCGTTCACCGGGATCATGTGATCGAGATACGCGTACTTGCCGAAGCCCGCGTACCGCCGGGGCATCCCCGCCATGCCCAGGATGTGCATGGCAAAGAAGGTGCAGTTGTAGGTCACGAAGGTCAGGAAAAAGTGAATCCTGCCCCACGTCTCGTCCATCATCCGCCCGAACATCTTGGGGAACCAGTAATAGATCCCCGCGAACGCGCCGAAAATGCTTCCGCCGAACAGCACGTAGTGAATGTGGGCCACGATGAAGTACGTATCGTGAATGAAGAGATCGACCGGCGTCGATGCCATGAAGATGCCCGACAACCCGCCGATCACGAACATCGACACGAAGCCCAGGGCGTTGAGCATGGGCGTGGTGAACCGGATACTCCCGCCCCAGAGGGTCCCCAGCCAGTTGAACGTCTTGATCGCCGACGGCAGGGCAATCATGATCGTCGAGAGGGTGAAGGTGGTGCCCAGAGCCGGGTTCATGCCCGAGACGAACATGTGATGGCCCCACACGATGAAGCCCAGGCCGGCAATCGCCGCGATGGCGTAGATCATCGGACGGTAGCCGAAAATGGGCTTGCGGGCGAAAACGCTCAGCACGTCCGACACGATGCCCATCGCCGGCAGGATCATGATGTACACCGCCGGGTGCGAATAGAACCAGAAC
>CAZQEN010000003.1:31634-55280 GCA_964591605.1 uncultured Planctomycetales bacterium | reverse complement strand
GACGCAGTCGAGGAAGTTGCGGATGTGGGCAACGGAGAGCGGGCGAGGCTGGTAGTTCTCCTGCCGGGGCGTGCCGACGGTCATGGCCGGGCCCTTTTCCTTCTCCGGCACGATCTCAAAGCCCGCGCGGTCGATGTAGAGCGCGGCCTCACTGCCATAGAAGATGATGCCGTACATGGTCTTTTCGCGCGTGTAGGCGCTGGCCTCGCGGATGGCGAATTCGAGCGTCCAGCCGGGGTATTCCCAGAGGGCGTTGACGGTGTCGGGGGTCTCGAATGGCTCGCGATCCATGGTCTTGCCGCCCGCCGCACAGGCCGTCCGCGGACTTGAATGGTTCATGAACCATTGAACGGTCTCGACGTGGTGCGTGCCCATGTCGGTCATCGTCCCGCCGGCATAATCCCAGTAGAAACGGTGCGAGCCCGAGCAGCGCGAGCGGTTGTAGGGCACGAAGGGCCGCGGGCCGAGCCACATGTCCCAGTCCAGCGTGTCGGGCGGATCCTGTCTGGGCGGGTGGCCCACGCCCGGCCAGCGGTTCTCGGCGTGCCAGCAGAGGACGTGGCCGACCTTGCCGATCTTGCCGTCGCGCACGAGCTGACAGGCCTGGGCGTAGTGCTCGCCGCTGCGCTGCTGCGTGCCGCACTGAACGATGCGGTTGTGCCTGCGGGCGGCCTGGACCATCCGGCGCCCTTCGGCGACGCACAGCGACAGAGGCTTCTCGACGTAGACGTCCTTGCCCGCCTGGCAGGCCTGAATCGTGATGATCGCGTGCCAGTGGTCGGGTGTGGCGATCGCGAAGGCGTCGATGTCCTTGCGGTCGAGCAGACGCCGGTAGTCCTGGTGAATCTCCGCCCGCTCGCCGGCCATCTCGCGGGCCTTGCGGGCCTCCAGCAGATTCACGTCGCAGACGGCGGGGACCTCGACGCCCGGTTCCTTGAGGAAGATCTCGAGGTTGAAGCGCCCCTGGCCGCGTGTGCCGACGAAAGCGACACGCAGACGCTCGTTCGCGCCGGCCGGGCGCGACTGGGCGAACGCCCTGCGACCGAGGGTGCCGGCTGCGGCGGCGCCGGTGAGCAGGCGCCCGGTGTGGCCGATGAGTTGACGACGGTTCATGGAGCCCATGGCGCTCTCCGATGCGCGAAACCAGAATGACGACATCAGAATGACGAATCAAATCCGAAATCCCAATGACGAACGGCCAAGCGTGGCCTGTCCTGCCATTCGGGCCGCGTCATTGATTCGTCCCGCCACGGCGGATCTTCGACATTCGGGTTTCGTCATTCGTCATTCAACGTGCAGGGGCCTGATGTCCCGCTGGACAGGCACCCCGCGTCAGATTATGACAGCGCTATAGCGTTGGCAAGCGGGCGGGGGGCGTCACCACATCCGGCAGACCGCGAAATCGCCTAGCAGCTTATATTTGCTGGAGTTGCGTTTGAAAAGCCCTCTGACCCGTCCTCGGGGCGGTCTGAAGAGGCCGGCGGGCGCGGGCGGCGCGAAAAGTATCGCGCTGTCATTGTGCGGTGTCGGGTCCGGTGGTAGGATGGGCGTCTCTGAGAGAGTCGCGGCTCTGGATGGGTGTTCTGATGACTGGCGAGAGGAGCCCTGGGGCGACGGGCCAGGCGGCCGGGAGCACGCGGCGGGCGTCTGTGACCGGGATGGCGTCGGCGTCACAGTGGACGGCTCTCCTGTGGCGCCGGTGCGGGCAGGCCGACCGCCGATCAGGGGCGTGACCCCACGGCGGCAGGCCATACTCACGGGATTGCGTGTGCCGGGCGGTCGAGGAGACAAGGCGAGTCACCATGAAGGAGATCGCATGAACGGCGGCAGGAGTGACGGCAGATCCGCGTTCGGAGTGCCCGCGACGGCGTCAGTGGAGCCCGAAGCGCAAGCGAGGGGTTCTCGCGCTGGCGGCGCGCTCTCGGCGAACCCTTCGCTCGCGCTTCGGGCGCCACTATTCATTCTGCTGATGGCGGGGCCGGCGGCGGGGGCGCTGCCGTGGAATTCGCAGAACCGGTATCGCACGCTGCTGACGGTGAACCCGAACGCGGCGACGCGGTCGCATTGTCCGGCCGCGGTGGACCTCGATTTTCCCGCCCTGCTGGCCGGCCAGGGGGCGACGGGGACGTTCGACGAGCACACGATCGAAGTGGTCGCGTACGATGCCAACGAGCAGCCGGTCGTCTATGACGTGTCGCGCGGGGACCTGGAGAAGTATCTGGTTCCCTGGCGGATCGACAAGCTCTACAGGGTTTCGCGGGTCACGCTCAACTTCGTGATCCCCAATCAGACCTGCACGCGGTTTGCCGTGTACTTCGACACGCTCCAGTCGGGGCGGGGCAAACCGCAGCGCTACGCCGGGCTCGTGGGCGACGGCGACTATTTCCGCGAGGAATACAAGCGGCGCGAGATCAACGCCTCGCACTTCGACCACTTCTGCGACTTCGACGGCGACGGCGATCTCGACCTGTTCAAGGGCGGCGTCGAGCCGTACTGCTACGTGTATGAGAACGTCGGCGGCGGCAACCGCATGGTCGAGCGCGGGCGGCTGACCTCCGGCGGGAACCTGCTGACGCTGCCCAACGCGGGCGGGCGGAGCTGGCTGACGGTGGCCTTTTGCGACTGGGACGGCGACGGCGACCAGGATCTCTTCCCGAGCTTCGGCGACGGGCCGGACGCGGGCAAGATCGTCTACTACCGGAACACGACGGCCGAAAACGGCGGCGTGCTGACCTTCACGCGCGTGGGCGTGCTCACCACGGCGGCCGGCACGCCGGTGGCCGGCGGAGCGCAGGCGGGCGGGTGGTTCCCCTCGATCTGCTTCGTGCAGGACTGGGATGGCGACGGCGACCATCGCACGGATATTCTGGTGGGCAGCAATAACCACTGCTATCTCTACCGCAACATCGGATCGGGGCCGGGCGGGCCGCAACTCGCCGAGGCGGTGGCGGTCCAGGCGGCCGGGCAGGACATAGTGCTGTCGAACCCGCGGTTCGACGTGGCCGACATCGACAACGACGGCGATCTGGATCTCTTCGCGGGCTGCCAGCCGGGGGAGATCTCGTGGTTCCGCAACACGGGCACGCGCACGGCCCCGGTCTTCGCGGCGGCGACGATTGTGGCCTATCCGGTGCCGATCCTCATCGCCGACGCGCACTCGGGCGTGAAGGTGGCCGACTTCGACGGCGACGGGCTGCTCGACCTGGTGGCCGGGCGGTTCTGGGAGCGCACGCCGATCTCGGAGGCGGATCAGCCGCGGTATTACGGCGGGCTGCACAAGAACATCGGCACCGCCGCCAATCCGGCGTTCGAGCGTCGCGGGGCCGATCAGGGTTCGCCGTTCACCGAGCGGTTCCAGCCGTGCGACGCCGTTCGGCAGAACTCAGTGCGGATGGTCGACTGGGACAACGACGGCCAGCCCGACCTGCTGGGGGCCGACACCGACGGGTTCGTCTATCTCTTCCGCAATCTGCGCAACCGGCTCTACCCGGTATTCGCGACGGGCGAGCGGCTGCGCACGTCGGACGGCCAGTTGCTGACCCGCTACAACAGCGGCGGCCACGCCCGGCCCGACGTGGCCGACTGGAACAATGATGGGAAGAAGGACCTGGTGATTTCGGACGGGAGCGGCAACGTGGTGCTGCATCTGAACACCGGCACCGACGCGGCGCCGGTGCTGGCCCCGCCGCAGGCGCTGAGCGCCGGCGGAGTCACCATACAGATCGGCTCGCGCTCGAGCGTGATGGTCTGCGACTACAACCGCGACGGCAAGAAGGACCTCGTGACGGCCGATCAGGAGACCGGCTACAAGTTCTTCCGCAACACCGGGACCGACGCCGCGCCGGTGCTGGCGGCGGCGCAGGCGATCACGTTCAACGGTCAGCCGGTGACCTACGTGCGGCCGAACCTGGGTTCGTACCTCGACTGGGACGGAGACGGCAAGTTCGATCTGATCGGCTGCCACTTCGAGAACACGGTGCGGTTCTACAAGAACATCGGCTCGGGGGCGGCCGGGCAGTTGCCGCAGTACAGCTCGCCGGAGGGCCAGACGATTCTCTCGCCGTTCACGGTGCAGATGATCTCGGGGGCGGACGCCAAAGACTGGCGGGGCGACGGCGACGCGGACATTCTGACCGGACAGGGCCACGGGGGCAGTTATCTGCGATTCTACGAGCGCGACCAGATCAACAATCTGGTGGGTAGCAGCTTTCCCACGGTGACGGTCGGCGAGACGGAGAGCAACCCCAGCGTCTCCCGTTCGGATCTCGACGGCGACGGCGACGCGGACCAGTCGGATTTTGCCATTTTTCAGATCTGCATTGCCGGCCCGACGGTCAGTTACCCGCCGGGCTGCGAGGCGGCGGATCTGACCGGTGACGGGTCGGTGGACAGCGCGGATCTGGCGCTGTTCGTGGCGTGCCTGAACGGCTCGAACCGGCCGCCGGCGTGCTGATGCGGTGCGGGCGACGCCCGCCACCCAAACGGACGATCGCGAAAGCGCGAAAACGCGAAAGAGGCTGTAGGTCGAGTCGGGCACGCGGTTGCTCGGCGAGAGAGACTCGCGCGGGGCATGGGATGTGGGATCCGAGATATGAGATCTCAGATTTGAGATTTGACATGAGCAGTCGGCGGAGTTTTCTCAGATCGGCCGGGGGCGCGCTGGCGGGGTGGGTGGCCTGCGGGCCCGCGATCTCGCGGGCGGCGGCGGAATCTGGGTCGCAAGCCACGGCGGGGCCGGCCACGCAACCGGGTGCGAGCGGGCGGGCACGGCTCCAGAAGGCGGTGTCCTATTCCATGTTTCCCGAGGGCATGACGCCGGCCGATCGGTTCGCGCTCGCGGCCGACATCGGCTTCGACGGCGTGGAAATCGCAACGGTCGATGAAGACGCCGGGGTGGGCGCGATCCGGGCGGCCGCGGATCGGTCCGGCGTCCGGGTGCACTCGGTCATGAATGCCGGCAACTGGAATTACCCGCTGACCAGCCCCGACGAGGGCGTGGCCCGCAAGGGGCTCGAGATTCTGCGCCGCTCGATCCGCAACGCCCACGATCTCGGGGCCGATACGGTGCTGGTTGTCTCGGCGGTGGTCACGCCGCAGGTGCGGTACCAGGATGCCTGGCCGCGATCGCAGCGGGCGGTGCGCGAGGTGCTGCCGCTGGCGGCCGAGCGGAAGGTGACGCTGGCGATCGAAAACGTGGGCAACCGGTTCCTGCTGAGCCCGCTGGAGTTCGCCCGCTACATCGATGAGTTTGACAGCCCGTGGGTGCGGGCGTATTTCGATATCGGCAACAGCCTCGTTCTGTGGAGCTACCCGCAGGACTGGATCCGCACGCTCGGCCGGCGGATCTGCAAGCTGCATCTCAAGGATTACGATCAGGAGAAGAAGCGCTGGGCGCCGGTGGGCGAGGGCGACGTGGACTGGCCGGCGGTCTGCGACGCAGTGCGGGAGATCGGATATCGTGGGTTCGTCACCGCCGAGCTTGCGGCGGGGGACGAAGCGTATCTGCGCGACGTCGCGCGGCGGATGGATCGCGTGCTGTCGGGGTTGTCGGCATAACGAGACTGTCGTAGGGTGGGCTTTGCCCACCATGGGTGTCGGGGGTGGTATGCAAATGGTGGGCAGAGCCCACCCTACCTGTCTTGGTGGGCAATGTCGTAGGGTGGGCTTTGCCCACCATGGGTGTCGGGGGTGGTACGCAAATGGTGGGCAGAGCCCACCCCACCTGTCTGCGGTTCGATCTGGTCGAACGGGCATCAGCCCCGGGAGTGTGTCCATGAGAATGCGATCCAGACCACAGGTCCTTCTGCCCATGTTGCTTGCTGTGACCCCGCCTGTCTTTGCGGCGGAGGAAAACGCTTCGTTTCTCGCCGTCGTGCAGCGGTATGCGGATGCGATGATCGAGCAGGGGCGGGATACCTACGGGCCGCACAAGAGCCTGCTGTTTCTGAGCGCGCTGGACCGTCACAAGATGCAGCCGCTGACCACGCGGCCGGCGTCGCCCGGCGGCGTGCGGCGCGGCGACCGGTCGGGGCCGGGCTGGACGCACCTGACCGGGGCGAACCCGCATCTCGATCAGAACCTGCTGCGGCTGCTGTACACGCTCACCGAGATCACGGGAGACAAGAAGTACGCCGAAGCGGCGGATCACGAAATCAAGTGGTTCTTCGAGAACACGCAGTCGCCGGTGACGGGACTGATGGCGTGGGGCGAGCACCTCTCGTGGGAGACGACGAAGGACGGCGTGGTCTCCGGCGGCGATGAGTACATGCACGAGTTCGCCCGGCCGTGGATGCTCTGGGACCGCTCGTGGGAGCTGGCTCCGGAGGCGTGCAAGAAGTTCGCCCTGGGCCTGTGGGAGCATCAGATCGCGAACCACAAGACCGGCGGCTTCGACCGGCATGCCCCCTACTTCGAGCACGGTCCGGTGGACGGCAAGGACTTCGCCCGTCACGCGGGCTTCTACATTCACACGTGGGGTCACGCGTACAAGCACACGAAGGACCCGGTGTTCCTGACGGCGATCGAGTCGCTCCTCGCGCGGTTCGAGCGGAAGCGCAAGCAGCCCGACGGCACGGAGGCGGCGACGATCGGCCCGCTCGACACGCACATGGCCTCGACGATGGTGCCCGACCCGCTGGCGACGCGCCTGCGCGAGTTCGCGGTCAAGGAAGACGAGCTGCTGATCGCCGGCATCCGAGATTCGCTGAGCAAGAAGGAGACGATGAAGGCGACGTGGCAGGCGGGCTACAGCTCGGGCACGCTCGCGTCGAGCGCGATGTACTACCTGGGCCGCTACGAACAGGTCTCCAACCCGGCGTATCACGATTTCATCATCGCAGTGGCCGACGCGTACATCGACACCTGGCCCGCGGAAGACGCGGATGTGTGGGACATGAGCTTCGGGCAGCTCATCAGCACGGAGGTCGCGGCGTACCGGCTGACCGGCAAGAAAGAGTATCTCGACCAGGCGGTGCTGTTCGCGAAGCTGGCGGTGAACATCCTCTGGGAGGACAACGCTCTGCCGCGAGCGAGCACGCGCACGGGCCATTACGAGTCGATCTGCGGGCCCGACACACTGGCCCTCTCGCTGCTGCAGGTCCACGCGGCTGCGAACGACCTCAAAGTGCCGATTCCATCGAACACGATCGACCGGTGAGAGGACATTGCCGATTGCCGATTTCCAATTTCCGATTGCGGATTGCGGATTTCGGATTGCGAACTGCGAATTGCGGATGAGGATCATACGGTTGCGAGTTGCGGATCATTCTGGTGCGGATTGCGCATGACTGGCGGTTGCGAATCGTGGATCGCCGGTTGCCGCAGCGGAGCATAACGTGGAGATGACACCGATGTGGGCATTGAGCGCGCGGTTTTCTCGAATCTCGAATCTCAAATCTCAAATCTCAGATTTCGGACGGGTTCTCCCGTTTGTGCTTGCCTGCGTGTGGACCTGCGCCGCCCCCGCCGCCGCGCCGCTGCCGGGCACCCTCAAGCCGCTCAAGGGGGCGCCGCAGCCGAGTTCGCCGTTCCTGGGGACGGTGTACAAGTACGCGGACGCGCTGGTCAAGCAGGGGCGCGATACGTACGGGCCGCAGAAGACGGGGCTGTTTCTCAGCGCGCTGGATCGCGAGAAGGTCGCGCCGCTGGAGTCGCGACCGCCCGCGCCGACGGGGATCCGCGAGGAGGAGCGTCCCGGCCCGGCCGACGGGCCGCTCGTCGGGGCGAACCCCATGTACGACGAAACCCTGCTGCTCACGCTGCGCATCCTGCGCGGGCTCTCGGGCAACGCCGCGTACACGCAGGCGGCCAACGAGCAGGTGCAGTGGTTCCTGACGCACGCCCCCCTGGAGGGAAGCGGCCTGCTGCCCTGGGCGACCGGGATGGGCTGGGACGTGATGGCCGACAAGCCCGTCCCCGACAAGGCCAGCCTCCGCTACCCGTGGCCCCGGCCGTGGACGCTCTGGCACGGCTGCGGGACGCCGCACGGGGGCTTCAAACCGGGCGAGCCGACCGACTGCTCGTGCTACGGCCTCGCGCCCGAGCAGAGCGTCCGCTTCGCGACGGCCCTGCTCAAGCACCGCCGCGGCGTGGCGAACACCCGCACCGACGTGCGGCAGATGGGCTACGATCTGCGCACCTGGGCGGCCGCCTACGCGCACACGAAAGACAAGCAGTTCCTCGACGCCGTTGAAACGACGCTGCGTCACTTCGACAGCCCCGTGGTCCGATGCCGGCTCGACCCGGTGTCGGTGTGGCTGTCGGCGTCGGTCGACTGCTACGGCGCGTCGATTCTCGTCCCCGAGCCGCTGGCTTCGCAGCTCCGCGCGTTTTCCACGAAGGAGGATCAGCGGTTCTGCTCGCTCAAGCACGATCTGGGCGGCCACGGCGGTTTCTTCCAGCCGGGGCACCCGGAGACCGGCAAGGCCCTGACCGAGCCGCGGTTCACGCCGCTGTGGGATCCGAAGGCGGCCCGCGACACGACGGCCGCCGTCGGGATGCTGTGCGTGGCCCGGTATGAGAACGGCGGGATCCCGTGCCTGCGGAAGCTCCTGATCGAGGCCGCCCAGGCGTACCTGAAGTCGGATCTGCCGCAGGATGAGGATCTCTGGCCGCTCACCGTGGGGCAGGTGATCAGCCTGGAGATGGCGGCGTGGCGGGCGACGGCCGACCGCATCTACTTCGACCGCGCCGTCGAGCTCGGGCACTTCGCGGTGAAGGCCTTCTGGGGCGATGCGCCGCTGCCGCGGGCGAGCCTCAAGAGCCAGCACTACGAGAACCTGACCGGCGCCGACACGCTGGCCACCTCACTCCTGGAGCTGCACCTGAGCATCCTGCATATCACGGCGGTGCCGCATCCGAGCAATACGATGGATCGGTGAGCGAGGGAAAACCCTAATGACCAAATGCTAATGTCTAAAGAAGCCCCAATGACTTAACGACTGATGACCGCGGCGCAGCCGGGTCGTTGGGCCCTTCGTCATTTGCATTGGGGTTTAGGCATTGGTCATTCCCCGGCCCTCGCGCAGCCTGTGGGGCCGATGCGGCGCGCCGGGAAGTCCTGACCTATGCCGTGGTGTCTCCACTCGGCGGTCGGGGGCAGTCGGTGAGTTCGGGTTCCGATCGGGCGGGGGAAGCTGGCGGGGGGCGTTGGGGCGACAGGACTTATGGGATGGCCGGGTGCCGGGCGGCGGGGGGGGCGGCCAGGGCCACCGGAGAGGGATCGGGGGGCGCGGGCCGGGCGGTGGGCCCTAGCCCGGCGACGTCGGGCAGCGGGGCGTCGCCCTCGTGGTCGTCGTCGTCTTCTTCGTGGTCGTGGATCTCGAAGACGGGCACCGGGATGAGCGGGGCGGGCTGGGCTTGGGCCCGGGCCCCGGCCCGCGGGGGGGCCGCACCGCGCCCCCGGAGATGCACCGGGGGCCGCGGGACGGGCGGCGGACGGGTGGTCGTCCGGGGCGGCTGCACATCTTTGGGCACAATGTGCGATTTTGGTTGACTCGGTTATCTGTTTGACTGATAATATATTAGGAGTTAAATCGCGGCAAAAGGTTGACGGTGTCAGGTCCAGGATCGTCGGGTGATCGTGCGGCCGGGGTACCTGGATCTCGGAACCTTCGTCCGTTGGGAGGAGGTGACCGATGATCGCGCGATTTTCCGTCTCATATCAAGGAGCTGCCATGCACGCCCGCTCTTTCCGCCGAACGCGGCCGGCCCGGCCGGGCTTTACGCTCATCGAGGTGCTGGTCGTGGTGGCGATCATCGCCGTGCTCGCGGCAATCCTGCTGCCGTCGCTCAACAAGGCACGCGAACAGGCGAGCGGCGCGGTCTGCCGCACGAACATGCACCAGATCATGCTGGCCATGCACACCTATGTGGCCGGCGAGAAAGTGCTGCCGGGGACGTTCGAGGTTCTGTGGGCGTCGTTTGCCACAAAGTACGCCAGGACACTGCCCGGGGCGCCGAATCTTGATAACACGCCAACGACCAACTGGCGACCGGGTGATTCGTGGCTGGGCCTGCAGTGGCCCCCCAAACAATACAACCATCCGGCTGATCCCTCTGATCTGCAGGGCCTCTGGGACTTCGTCGCCGCCAGAGCACCTCAGAAGGGTTCACTCTTCCGCTATGTGAAGAGTGAGAAAGCCTATCTGTGCCCCAAAGACTCAAAGGGCGCTGCAGATCCCGAAGACCCGAGAGGTGGAGGCGGAAACGGGAGGTTCAGCTATACGATGCACGGCAACCTAGGGTTCAAGCCTCCGGAGAAATGCACGTCCTTCAGGTACATCCAGGACTTTCAGCAGGCCAAGGGCGGGTATATTCAACCAGTCAGAATTCCAATGGGAACAAAGAAGCAATGGACCATGGCCAAGATGTTTGCGCTGGCCGAAGAGCATCCCTGGAACAACATCAATCACGGTTACGTCGGTGACAGTTGGGCGGCCGACAGCTATCTGGCCTTCCGGCACCACACCACGCCCGAAGGCGGCATGGCCATGTTTGCATTCCTGGATGGTCACGTCGAGGCCAGAAGGTACAACTACTTCTATAAGGATACCACTGTCTTCCCACCTCGAGTCAACAAGTTTCAGGGTCTCGACCTGTTGAACGACTACCAGATCCCATACGCGTATGCCAACTCAACGGGTGATGGAGGCCGAAACGTAGACTCTTGGATCCACCACTTCAGCTATCCATACTGATGAGCGGTCGACGTGAACGGTCAGGCGGCCTCCGGGTGTGACAACCCGTGGTCAAAGTCCCGGGTGCAGGGCAGAAGCCGGTTTGTCGCCCCCGTCACGCGAGGCAGAACCTTCGGATTCAAACTCCTGCCACAGGCTGTTATGCCCCCTTACCGCGGCCGATGCGAACCGTATTCTCCCTGCTGAACGGGCGATGGATTCGACTTGTTAGCGCTTCTGGCCATCCTGATGATCGCGGCGCCGTCTGCGGCCGAGGAGCGCCCGGTGCAGATCGAGGCGCCGGGGGGCGGGCCGTGTTTCGATCCGGCCGAGTTTGTCGCGCGCGTGCCGCGGCCGTGGGTTGCGAATCCCTTCACCGATGCGGAGCTGACCGGCGTTTTCAAAGCGGAGGGTCGATCCGAGCAGACGGTGCGTGGGTTTGTCGATGCGCCGGACGGGAGTGTGATGCGGCTGCGGTTCTGCCCCGCGCGGGTCGGCCTTTACCGGTGGCAGATCGTCTTTCGGGCGGGAGAGGTCACGCGAACGTGGGAGGGGACGCTGCGCTGCGACCCCTCGGAGCGGGCCGGGCCGGTGATCGTCGATCCGGATCATCCCAGGCACTTCAAGTACGCAGGGAGCGGCCGGCCGTTCTATCACCTGGGCTACACGGCCTATCATCTGCTCGATCCGACCAATGACGACGCGCAGATCCAGGCGCTCATCGATTACTGCGCGCGGGAGGGGTTCAACAAGATCCGCTTCCTGCTGACGGGCTATCCGCGGGACAGCGAGACGGGGACGACGACCGGCGACGTGGAGTATGGAGTCGCGGACCCCTGGTCCGCGCCCAATTACGGCGCCCGGCCCGGGCAGGTGAATGCGTTGCCGGCCTGGCCGGGCAAGCCGCACGCCTACGACTTCACGCGGTTCAATGTCGAATACTGGCAGAAGGCGGACCGGGCGGCGCGGCGGATGCGGGAGGCGGGCATCGTCGCGACGTGCATCTTCACGATCGAGAAGCAGCGGCTGCCCAAGGAGTACGGGGCGCTCACGAAGGCCGAGTACCTGCTCTACCAGTACGCGATTGCCCGGCTGGCCGCCTTCGACAACGTCTGGTGGGATCTGGGCAACGAGCACAACGAGTTCCGCGACGTCAAGTGGGGCCAGACGATGGGCCGTTTCGTCAAGGAGCAGGATCCGTATGACCGGCTGCTGTCGGCTCATGCGTACGCCGATTTCCTCTACCCGCGGGCACCGTGGGCGGATTTCATCATCACGCAGCAGTACGGCGACGAGCAGGCGGTGTACGACTGGGTGATGAAGTACCGCGACGTGCCCAGGCCGTACGTGAACGAGGAATACGGCTACGAAGGGCGCGGGGTGCGGAACCAGAAGGGCGTGCCCGGCGGGCCGGGGCACGGGCAGGACGCCTCGCGCGTGCGGCGCTCGCACTGGTCGATTGCCATGGCCGGCGGGTATGCGACGTACGGCGACTGGGACAACGGGATCGCGTGGTATTACATGGGCGAGCCGGGCACGGGCGTGGGGGGCACGCAGCTCAAGCACCTGCGGGCGTTCTTTGAGGCCCTGCCGTTCAGCGAGCTCGAGCCGGCGGGCCCGCTCGTGACGGAGGGGTTCTGCCTGGCCCGCAGGCCGGATGTGTACGTGCTGTATCTGCCCAGAGGCGGTCAGAGTCGAATCGATCTGACGGGGGCGCGGCCGCCGCTGGCGGCGCGCTGGTTCGATCCGTCAACCGGCCGGTGGCAGCCGGGGCCGGCGCTGCGGGCGGAACCGTGCACGGTCGAGAGCCCCTCACCGCAGGACTGGGCGCTGCTGATCCGCGGCGGCCAGGCCGATTCGCGGGCCGCTCCCTGATCGAACCGATTGTCCTGCCCCGGATGATTGACCGCCCATGGAGCCCGCAGCGCAAGCAAGGGGTTTGCCCAGTGGGTGCGCACTCACCGAAACCCCTCGCTGGCGCTTCGGGCTCTACCGGAGGGCGACGAGGATTTGGGGTGGGCGACGGGCTGTGGTGGCTATTAACGGTTATTAAAGGTACAGAGCAGTCCCCTCACTGACGTTCGGGGTTTTGATGGGGGGCACGCATACCGGTCAGGGGTCGCGGACGCCGAAGAGGCGGCGCCAGTCGCGGGTGGTGCGGCGGCCGTCGAGCCAGGGGACGGCCGCGGCGTGGAGGTCGGCGTGCAGCCAGTTCGAGGAGGCGCCGTGCATCTTCGTGGCGCAGCGGCGGCGGCGCTCCGAGGGCACCTGCCAGCGGGAATAGAAGTCCATCTTGTCGATGCTCGAATGCCGGGCGGCGCTGTAGCCGGTCAGGTCGTCGGGCAGGGCCAGGGCGGCCGCGTGGTTGAGCCGGGCGCTGAGCAGCGTCTCGTTCGGGTCGGGCTCGAGGTTGGCCCCCTCGGCGTCGGTGCCCGTCTCGAGGGCCGCGTCGCCCAGCAGCAGGACTCGGCCGGGGGACACCCACCCGCCCGGGCGCGTCGGCTGCTTGATCTCCTTGTCGTTGCCGTCGGGGTCCATGCTGTTGATCACGTAGTCCATGAACGGGCTGGGGAGCGTGCGCGTGCGCTGCGGGCAGGAGTAGATCGGCCGCTGCTCGACCGGCACCTGGTTGACGTGCTTGTAGCTGCGCCGGTCGCCGACCTGGCGCGCGACCAGCATGACCCAGTGGGCGGAAGAATGGGTCCCGCCGCGGGGCACGTAGCCGCGGTGCTCGCCCTCGTACATGCCGATGGCCAGTCCGAACTGGTGCAGGTTCGACGCGCACACCGCCCCGCGGGCGCCGGCCCGGGCGCGGGCCAGCGAGGGCATGAGCACGGCGATCAGAAGGGCCATGATGGCGACGACCACCAGGACCTCGATCAGGGTGAAGGAATCACGCGCACAGGGCCTCTGGGGCATACGAATCCACTGCTCCGGCAACAATTACATATAGATTTGTCCAACAATCGATAAAATAGCTTGACAATCGCGGAGGGTCAAGTACATTCCTCCATTCGCGGGAGGTTGGGCGGAGGGCGGGGTTGGGGACGCGGGGTCAGGATCTGTGCGGGCCCCTCGCTGGCGATTCGGGGTCGATGATGGGGGCGATTGTGGCGCAGGCGTCCCGCCTGCACACGTGCGGCCGACATCCGCCGCAGGCGGACACCGCGATGAGCGGCATCGCTGCCCGGCAGAGTGTCACGCACCGCATCCTCAATGCTCCATGCCCTGCTCGCGGAGCGGGGCAATGCCGAAGTCAGGAGGTCAGTTGTGAAAGGACAGTCATCCATGGCGCGGGGCACTGTGAAGCGGGCGGGCCGGTTCGCGCTCGGGTGTGCCTGCTGCGCGGGGATCGGAATGTTTGTGGCGGTGGGTCGAGCGACCGCGGCCGAGGATTCTCCGGGGGGAGCGGCCGTCAGCAGCTCGCCGGTGCAATCTGACCTGTTCGTCTCGGGAACCGAGGGCTACAAGGCCTTCCGCATTCCCGCCATGGTCGTGACCCGCAAGGGCACGATTCTGGCGATCTGTGAGGGGCGCAAGGCCAGCTTCTCGGATCAGGGCGACATCGACCTGGTGCTCAAGACGAGCAGGGATGGGGGCAAGTCGTGGAGCCCGCTGCGGGTCATCGTCGATGACGAGAAGAACACGGCCGGCAATCCGTGCCCGGTCGTTGAACGGGAGACGGGGACGATCGTGCTGCCGTTCTGCCGCAACAACAAGGAGGTGTTCGTCACGACGAGCACCGATGACGGGGAGACGTGGTCCAAACCGGTGAATATCACCGGGCAGGTGATCCAGCCGCGGTGGACGTGGTACGCGACGGGCCCCGGGCACGGCATTCAGCTCCGCAGCGGGCGGCTGCTGATCCCGTGCGACCACAAGCTTGACAACGCCACCAAGCAGCAGCCGCACCTGTACATCTCGCACGTCATTTACAGCGACGACCGGGGCAAGACGTGGAAGATCGGCGGCATCCTCGACGAGCGCACCAATGAGTGCCAGGCCCTCGAGACGCAGGACGGCACGGTGTACCTGAACATCCGCAGTTATCACGACAAGAACCGACGCGCGATCGCCTGGAGCAGGGACGGCGGGGAGACGTTCTCGCCGGTGACACTCGACGAGACGCTGATCGAGCCCAAGTGCCAGGCGAGCCTGCTGCGCCTGAGCGGCGCCGGGGACGGGCGGAAGAACCGCGTGCTGTTCGCCAATCCGGCCAGCACGGAGCGCAAAAACATGACGGTGCGCCTGAGTTATGACGAGGCCAGGACGTGGCCGGTGTCGAAGGTGTTGAATCCGGGCAAGAGCGTCTATTCGGAGCTGGCGATCGCGCCGGACGGGACGATTCTGTGTCTCTACGAGAACGGCGAGAAGAACCAGTACGAGAAGATGACGCTGGCGCGGTTCACGCTGGAGTGGCTGACGGACGGCAAGGACCGGCTGGAGACGAAGTGACCCTGCATGAGTGGTGGGTGGATCAGCGGCATGCGAGAGTCCGGCGCGGACTCATCATCGCGCACCCACCCGACCGAAACAGAGGATCACGAAAGCGCGAAAGTACGAAAACACGAAAAAACATGATTTCGTGCTTTCTGCCTTTCGTGTTTTCGCGATCAAAGGCGATCGAAGAAGTCTGCCGCAAGAACAAGAAGGTGCGCGTTTGCAGTGCAGGGTATTCGGATATGAAAGCTGAGAGCTGATTCGTGTGATTGGGAAATGGAAGGGGCGGCGGGTGCGTCGGTTCAGCGGGAATGCGTTCGTGCTGGTCATGCTGGCGGCGTCGCCGGGCGGGGCGGCGCGTGCCCAGGAATCGCCGGAGGTGGGCGAGCGGTGCGTGCAGGCCGTGCGCACGTTCGCCGACAACGTGCTCGAGCACGGGCGGGACCGGTACGGGCCGCGGCACACGCCGCTGCTGGTGGACGGGCTCCACATCGACACGCACGAACCCGCGGTCTGGAAGCTCGACGGTCAGCAGTGGATCCTCTCGAACCTGGCGAGCCAGCAGAACTTCCTGCGGACGCTCGACGCCCTGACGCGGCTGACCGGCGAGGCGCGATACCACCAGTCGGCCGTCGAGGTGGTGCGCTACGGGCTGGACCATCTGCGCAGCGACAGCGGCCTGCTCTACTGGGGCGGGCACTGCGCGTACGACGCGGGGACCGAGCAGCTCGTGGGCGAACGGCACGGCGGCCGGGAGAAGCGCCTCGAACACGAGCTCAAGCGGCATTACCCCTACTACGAGCTGATGTGGGAGGTCGACCCGGAAGCCACGAAGAAGTATATCAAAGCATTCTGGAACGCGCACATCGTGGACTGGTCGACGCTGTGCATGAACCGCCACGGGCGCTACGATCGGCCGGCCGGCCCGCTGTGGGCACACGCCTATGCCGGCGGGCCGGTGTTCTTCCCGTGCGAGGGGCTCACCTTCGTCAGCACAGGCAGCGACCTCTATTACGCGGCCGCCCTGCTGGCTCGCTTCACCCGGCAGGAGGAGCCGCTGGTGTGGGCGAAACGCATGGCCCGGCGCTACGTGGAGACCCGGAATCCCCGGACGGGCCTGCCGGGCTATCAGTACACGCAGTACGCCGACGGTGATCGGGCGAAGGAGCAGTTCGGGCCCGAGTGGGGCGAGCGGATCCTCGAAGGGACGCTGCTCATGCCGGATTTGTCGGCCCGGCAGTTCGGGGATGCGAGCGTCTCGGAGCTGCTGCTGGGCGAGAGGCTGGGCGAAGCGGGGAAAGAGTTTCTGGAGTGGGGTCTGGCGGACCTGGCCGCCTATGCGAAGCACGCGTACCACCCCGACGACAACACGTTTGCGACGATTCTGACGGACGGCACGCGGCTCGGGCCGGGCGACGTGAAGCGGAAGGGTTATTTCGGGCCGCCCGGGAGCGATCGGTTCAAGCCCCGCCCGGCCGATGCGGACATGCTTCGCGCGTATGCCCTGGCGTGGCGGCTGTCGGGCGATGCCGGCCACTGGGCGACGGCGCGGAGCATCGCCCGCGGAATCGGCCTGGGGGACATCGGTGCCTCGCCGGAGGATAAAGCGGAACTGAATCTGAGCACCGATTGCGATCAGGCCGGGGCGCTGCTGGCGGTGCTCGAGGTGTACGAGCGGCAGCGCCGGCCGGGCGGCCTGGATCTGGCCCGCCGGATCGCCGGGAACATCCTGGCGAGGCGATTTCAGAAGGGCTTTTTCGTCCACTGCGAGAACTGCGTGATATCGCGGTTCGACGCGGTCGAGCCGCTGGTGCTGCTGCGGCTGGCGGCGGTGGAGCGCGGGCAGGCGGGCCTCGTCCCGACGGTCTGGCCCGGGAAGTCGTACTTCCATTGCACATATGACGGAATGGGGCGAACATACGACCATGCGGCGATTTACTCGCAGCGCCGCAAGTGACCCGTCTGGTCCCGCCGCGCCGGGATGGCGGACGACGCCGAGCGGCGTCGCTCCCGAACCGGTTCAGCGGCGCAACATACGCGAGAATCTGACCCCCTCACGAGAAGGAGACCCCACAATGACGGACAACCAGAGAATGAACCTGTCCCGGCGTGATTTCGTCCGGGTGGCCGTCGCCGGCGCGGCGATCAGCAGTGCGCCGCGCTTCGTCTTCGGCGCGGAGAACGACAAGCCGCTGCGCATCGGGCTGGTGGGCTGCGGGGGGCGGGGCACCGGCGCGGCGCACAATGCGATGGCCGCCGATCCGAACGCGAAGGTGGTCGCGCTGGCCGATCTGTATCCCGACCGGATGTCCAAATGCGCCGAGAGCCTGCGCAAGAACGCGCCGATCGAGGATAAGCACTGCTTCCTGGGCCTGGATGCCTACAAGAAGGTGCTCGATCTGGACGTCGATTACGTGATCCTGGCGACGCCGCCGTACTTCCGGCCCGAGCACCTGGCGGCCTGCGTGGCGGCCGGCAAGCACGTGTTCATGGAGAAGCCGGTCGGCGTCGACCCGGTGGGCGTGCGCAGTATCATGGAGAGCGGGCGGAAGGCCCGGGAGAAGAACCTGGCCATCGTGGCCGGCACGCAGCGGCGCCACCAGCACGAATACCTCGAGACGATCAAGCGGATCAAGGACGGCGAGATCGGCAAGATCGTGGCCGGGCAGGTGTACTGGAACGGGGGGACGGCCAAGCACTACTTCCGGCAGGAGGGCTGGTCGGACATGGAGTGGATGATCCGCGACTGGTTCAACTGGCGGTGGCTCTCGGGCGACCACGTGGTCGAGCAGCACGTGCACAACATCGATATCGCGAACTGGGTGATCGGCGCGCATCCGATCAAGGCGGTGGCGATGGGCGGCCGCCAGCGGCGTCCGACCGGCGACCAGTACGACTTCTTCGCGACGGATTTCACCTATCCGGGCGAGGTACACGTGGCCAGCCAGTGCCGTCAGATCGACGGGTGCGCGGGCAACGTGTCGGAGCGGCTCGTCGGCGAAAAGGGCTGGTCCGACTGCAACTCGTTCATCAGTACGGTCGGCAAGCTGGACTACCAGAAGAAGGCCAAACGGGACGCCCTCGTGCAGGAGCACAAGGACCTCATCGATGCGATCCGCAGCGGCGAACCGCTCAACGAAGCGCAGAACGTGGCCGAGTCGACGATGGCGGCGATCATGGCCCGCACGTCCGCCTACACGGGCAAGGAGGTGACGTGGGAGCACATGATGAAGTCGGATGAGGCGCTCAGCGCGCCGGATTACGAGCTGACCGAGGCGAACATCAAGGCCCACATTCCGGTGCCCGGCGGAGAGAAGCCCGCGAAAAAGCGCAACGCGTGAGCGGCGGGCAGGCGGCTGATTTCACACGGTGATCGGACAGGCAGCAACCGCCGGCGGGCCAGACCGCTGCGGGTGGGCGGCAGGTGCGCGCGGAAAGGGGGCGACGACGATGCTCTGGAGCGGACGACGACGATGGGACGTGCTGACCGCGGGGCTGGTGCTGTCGGCGGGCACGGTGCTTCGAGCTGAGGGCATCGCGCCGCTCGATCTGGCGCCGTTCGGGCGGATCGTCGCGCTGGCGGACGGTTCGCCGCGCGAGGAGACGCCGGTGGCCTCGTGGGCGGCCCTGCCGCCCGGCACGCGCAGCGCGGGCATCATCTGGGATGAGGAGCGGGACATCCGCGAAGTGCATGCGGTCTTTGCAGGGGGCGCCCCTCCGCAGGGGGTGAAGGTTCAATACTGGTATCGCACCTGGCCGCCGGATGCGCCCACCATGCCGACGATCGAAGATCCGGCCGACGATCACTGGAAGGGGAGCTGGCTGACCGGCGTGGTGCGTCAGACCGTACGGGACGGCAAGAGCGTTTTCGCGTTCGCGCCGCTCGAACCGCAGGAGAATCGCAAGGCCGATGCGCTGCCGGGCGTGACGTACCGGCGCACGCTGAAAGTGCGGCTGGTGCTGCCGGAAAACGCTCCGCAGATCGAGAAGATCGAGGCGTATTCCGAGACCACGATCGAGCCGCTGTCGATCCGGATCGAGCTGGGCGCCGGCGAGCCCGAGCCGGCGGTCTGGAGCGGCTCGCTGGAGATCTACAACGGGGCGATCCGGTCGGTGCGGCCGTGGCAGTTCGACGGCGAGGACGAGTTTGAACCGCCCGGACGCTGGAAGCAGGTCCATGCCCGCGGGCCCAAAGGGGTGATCGCGGAGATTCTGTCCGCTCAACCCTCACCGCCGGGCTCGAACGACATCACGGTGGTCACGATCCGCGGCGAGGCGCGGCGCGGCGGGAAGACGCTGCCGCGGACGATGTCGTTCAGTACGCTCGACCTGCAGAAGGGCCCCATCTATGTGCCCGACTTTCATGTGTACGTGACGCGGGCCGAAGACGAGCAGCCGTTTTCGCTCGAACGGGTCCGCACCGGCCAGACGATCCGCGAGCGGATCCTTTCGGAGCCTGAGCAGACCTACGAGCGGGCCACGAGCGAGATTCCGCCGCTCGATCCGTGGAAGCGGCAGCGCGGCGACAAGGTGTACCTGCCGGTCGCGGCGGATGCGAGCTGGCAGAAGTTCGCGGTCGAGTACGGCGGCGACATCTTCATCCACAAGCGCGGCACGAAGGCCAAGGGCGCGGAACTGAAACGCCTGCGGTGGAACGGGGACGTTCTGCGACTGCGGCTGGGCACCGGCGAGAAGCCCTATTACCGCGAGGACCAGCAGGCCAGGTGCTCGGTGGCGGAGGAGTTTCTGCCCATTGTCATCAACAGTTGGGAGAAGGACGGGCTGGCGTACGAGGAGGAGGCGTTCGCGACGCTGCTCGAAGGTCCGCTCGATCCCAACGCGCCGGGGCGCAGCGAGCAGACGCCGGCGGTGTGCATGGTGCAGCTCAAGGTGCGAAACGCCGGATCGCAGCGGCAGCAGGCCCACGTCTGGATCACGCTCGAGCCGGCCGTGGGGCTGGCCTACGAGGATGGGCGGGTTCTTTCGCGGATGGAGGGAGCTCGCGACCGGTATCTGCGGGCGTTCGTCAAGCCGCCGGCTGGAGCCGAGGTCACGTTGACGCGGGACGAGGCGGGCGAGCCGAAGTACGTGGTGGCCCGATTCGAGGTGCCGGCGGGCGGGAGCGAGACGCTGCGCGTCCACATGCCGTTCGTCTCCGATGTGAGCGGGGCAGGGGTGGGCCGACTGGCGGCGCTGGATTATCCGCGCGAGCGCGAGCGGGTGGCGGCGTACTGGCGTGATCTGGTCAACCGCACGACGCGATTCACGACCCCGGAGCCGGAGTTCAACGCGCTGGCCCGTTCGGTGGTGCCGCACATCCATATCAGCACGACGAAAGACCCCAAAAGCGGGCTCTACATGGTGCCGGCGGCGAGCTACAACTACCAGGTGTTCATGAACGAGAGCTGCTTCCAGACGCAGTTGCTCGATGCCCTGGGGGATACGCAGCGGGCCACGCAGTATCTGAGGACCTGCACGGCGCTGCAAGGGACGCGCTCGTTTCCGGGGAATTACGTCAAACCGCACGACGGCGTCTTCCATGGAGCGAAAGTCGACGACGAGTACGACTACACCGCGAGCGAGTACGGGCTCGATCACGGCACGGTGCTGTGGAGCCTCGCCCGGCATTACTTCTACACGGGCGACCGGGCGTGGCTGCAGGAGACGCTGCCGCACCTGATGAAGGCGATCGAGTGGATCGAGCGGCAGCGGGCGCTGATGCAGGCGCCCGACGTGCACGGGGGCCGGTCGCTGGTCCACGGCCTGCTGCCGGCCGGGCACCTGGAGGACAACGCCGACTGGGGCTACTGGTTTGCCGTGAACGCCTACTGCGTCGCGGGGATGCTCGAAACTGCGGCGGCCATGAAGGACATCGGGCATCCGGACGCCGAAAAGATCGCCGGGCAGGCGGCGGCGTATCACCACGACCTGCGCACGAGCGTGAACCGCTGCACCGAGCTGGCGCCCGTCATGCGCAAGCGAGACGGAACGTATTCGCCTTACGTCCCGACGCGGGCGTATCAGCGTTTCCGCTATTTCGGGCCGCTGCGGGTGCAGTATTACAGCCGCTGGAACAAGCCTGACCTGCCGTGCTACCGCCTGTCGGCGACGCGCGAGGTGCTGTACGGCCCGATGATTCTGCTCAATCTGCAGATCTTTGATTCGGGTGAACCGATCGCCCAATGGATTCTCGACGACTGGGAGGACAACCTGACGCTCTCGAGCTCCGGCGGGTTCAACGTCCACGGTTTCACCGACGACAACCTGTGGTTCAGCCAGGGCGGGCTGGTGTTCCAGTCGAACCTGCAGAACCCGATCTGGGCGTACCTGCACCGCCACGAGACGCCGGCGGCGATCCGCAGCATCTACAACGCGTTCGTCGCCTGCCTCTATCCGGATGTGAATGCATTCACCGAGGAATACCGCATGTGGAGGCACGGGAGCGGGCCGTTCTACAAGAGCCCCGACGAGGCCCGCTTCGTTGCCCGGCTTCGCGACATGCTGGTGATGGAATCGGGCGACGAGCTGTGGCTGGCGGGCGGGGTGCCGCGGCGCTGGCTGAGCTCGCCGGAGGGCGTCCGCGTGGACTCGATCAATACTGTGTTCGGCCCGGTCGGGTACACGCTCCGCGCCGGTGAGGAGGCCGGAACAGTCACCGCCCGGATCACGCCGCATTTCCGCCGGGCGCCCCGGCGTGTGTGGCTCTACCTGCGCCTGCCTGAACGGAAAACGCCGCAGTCCGTGCGAGTGGGCGGGACGGAGCTCGAGTTTGATCCGCAGCAGGAACGGGTGCTGCTGCCGGAGCTCCGCGCGCCCATCGACGTGACCGTTCGTTATTGAGTACGTGTGCGAGAGGCGGTCAAAGCCGCAGAGCGCTGGCCGTCAGGGAGGGGGTTCTTCAGCGTGAACGCAGGCCGCTTCCTCACGGGCACGGCCGGGTGGCCCACCCTTCGCTTCGCGAAGGATGGGCCGGCTATGGGTGCAGGAGGCGGTCTCTGGCGGTGCGGATGGCCGACTTGAGTTCGTCGTGATACTGGGCGGCGACGCCGCGCAGGGCGAAGGTCTCGAAGGCGTCCAGCACGCGGGCGGCCTCGTCGACGCAGCGCTGGACGCGGGCGCCTTTGCCGCCGACGGTCACGTAGACCGGGCTGGTGTGGGCGAAGCGCAATCGGCTGGGCCGGGCGCTGGAACCCTGGTCGTACCCGGCCAGCTCCGCATCTGTGAGGAGCTCGTCGCGTTCGGTGCAGCGTGCAGCGATCCAGCAGCCCTCCCGCACGGGTATTCTCACTGACAGGCGAGCGGAACGGCCCTCGATGCGGGGCTTGTCGGGGATCGCCTCGCCGTTCACCACGATGTCGAGCCCGGTGAGCGGCTGATCCGCGAGAGCCTCGGCCTCGATCGACAGTTCACCGCCCGCGGCATCGAGGGCGATCGGGTCACCCGGTTCTCTGCCATTTACGCGGAGAAACAGCATGGGCCCGCAGGTCACGAAGTTACGGCCGGCCCGCCAGGCGGCGAGGAATTGGGGCAGGGTCGGCTCGGGGCCGGCACGGACGTACACGCGATTGGTGCCCACCGGCGTGGGCTTGGCCCCGGTGGCCGATTCGGCGCCGGCCGCGAGCGGCAGGCCGCAATTGAGCAGGCGGTAATACCAGTCGGTGCTCATGCGCATCATGTCTTCGGCGGTCTCGGGATAGACGGGCAGCCCCTCGACGCCGAGGGGGTTGGAGTAGCGCGTGCGCGGCTGGAAGCGGTGTCGGAGGAAGTTGTTACTGATCACATTCACGACGTCGACGTATCCGAGCAGCGCGTCGAGCAGCACCTCGCGCGAATAGCCCGCCTGATAGGCAATCAGGGCGCCGGCCTCGTGGGCGGCCCGCACCATCGGCAGGTTCGGCCGTCGCCCCTCGGGCTTGTCCTTCACCGGCGCCGGTACGCCGACCGCGTAGGCGGCGCCCCATTCATGTTCGATCTCGAAGTCGTGGATGCTGGTGGGAACTTGGCGGCCGGCGAACTCGAGCACGCGGACGAAGCCCTCGCCGGGCGGGACCTCGAACTTGGGGCCGTTCCACCATTGCAGCGACGTGCCGAAATCGAGCCCTTCCGCGGCCAGTTGCGGCCCAAGCTCCGCGGCGGATACATGTAAATGGTTCTCACCGCAGGCATAGCCGCGCTCGCGCATGTTGATCCATCGCCGGAGGCGGATCTCCTGGCTGGTCGGAGCGCTGTCGGAGATGGAAACCGCGATCTTGCGGGGTGTGTATTCGATGCCGTGCTCAACGCGGAGATCTATGGTTCCAGCGGCCAGTTCCAGCCGCGCGGCGCCGTCGCAGACGAACCACCGATCCTTCGGGCCCACCTTGACGACGACAGAACTGGCCGGGACGTGATCCGTACCGGATACATCGCGCACGCGCACCCGCGCGGGGAGGGGTTGCCCGGTCCGGGCGTCGGTGATGCGCAGGTCGAGCGTGGCCGCCCCGCAGAGGGAGGCGGCCGTCGAGAGGCCGCACACCGCTGCCATGAGCCG
>CAZQEN010000003.1:26822-31534 GCA_964591605.1 uncultured Planctomycetales bacterium | reverse complement strand
CATGAGCCGGGAGGATGGCCGATGACCGAATCGAGGGCTGATCAACATGCTGCCACCTCCTGAGGACCCACGGCACGGTTTCTCATATTTGTGCCTCCCAGTCTGCCGCCTGTCGTCTGTTCATCTCTGAGCGGCTGGTTTGTCCGGCTCGGGCTTCTTCTTCTGGTTGCCGAACGCTCCTTCGGGAGGCAGCGGCACTTCCGGGCTGTCTGCGGGACGCGCCTGCCTGAACACGGGGACCGGATCCGCCGTCCGCACCTGCTCGAGCCAGAAGACGCCGTCGAACTCGCCGGAGTTGCCGCGGGTCGCGACCAGATCCGTCAGCCCGTCGCGATTCACGTCGAGCGGGATGAAGGCGTCGAACATCCCGCGCCGGCGCCGCGAGACGTCGTGCCGCTTCCACGGCGTTTTCGCATCCGGGGGCTGCTCGAACCACGCCAGCCGTCCGCACACGTCTTCGGGCGAAATCTCCCGTGGCTCACGGGTGCGCGGGTCAGCGCTGTACCCGCCCGTGAAGACATCCAGCCGCCCGTCATCGTTGAAGTCTACGAGGGCCATCCCTGTCACATGATCGGGCATGATCGTGCCGATCATGTGTGCCGGCCAGGGCTGAGCGGGGTTGGCCGGTTGCTCGAGCCAGATCACGCCGCCGATCTCCGACGGGGCGACGATGTCGACCCGGCCGTCGCGATTCATGTCGGCCGGCTCGAGCATGAAGCCGGTCGAAGCGGGCGGACCCGCGTGAATCACATGCTCCCGCCATCTGCGGCCGCGCTCCAGATTCTCGTAAAAGTAGATTCGCTGTTCGCCCCGGCTTCCGGCGATGGCGTCGAGATCACCATCCCGGTCCAGGTCGATCGGGCGGATGTTGATCGGCGTTTTGCACTGCCCGATGACGGTCTCCTTCCAGGCCGCGGGGTCTGAGGGTGCGGCGTTGGCATAAAAGACCGAGAAGTTCGTCCGGCCCTTGTTGGCCGCGACCACGTCGAGCCGTCCATCGCCGTCCATGTCTGCGAGCTTGACCCGGATCCAGCTTCCGCGATCGCGCGTCCCGGTGAGGATGACCCGCTTCCACGCGGTCGTGTCGCGCGTGCGGTCTTTCGGCGGGGCTTCGAAGTAAATGAGGTGCCCCCTCTCGCATGCGGCGACGGCGTCGGGCATTCCGTCGCCGTTCACATCGCCGACGTCCACATCTTCGGCCGCCCTGGCCTGCGGGCCTTCGGCGAGGGTGTGGTTGTCCCATGTGTCCGGGTCTTTCGAACCGAAGGCGAGGCGGATGTGATTGGTGTCCTCGTGGACGCTGATCACGTCGGGGTATCCATCCCGATCGAAATCCGTCACGGCCAGGCCGTCGCCGCCGCGAAGCTCCTCCATGCGTGCGATGGTGCGGTCGTCGATGATGTGCTCGCGCCAACTGATGTAACGGCCGTCTTGGGCGGACCGGGCATCGGCCGGGCGGTCGGCGACAGACTGCCCTATCGCCTGACGGGGCGCCGCTGTGTACACTAGCAGCCCAAGTGCCCATCCGAACGGTGAAAGCATCTGGTTGTCCCCTGCCGCGTTGGAATCGGGAGGATTGTACTTGACGACCGATATGCGGGGAAGCTAGATTATCAATTGTTTAGCGAATCTATCGTTACTTTATTACGTGGTCCTGGGCCGGAATTCACAAAGGAGTCACGCATGTCTTCCATGACGCGTCGGCGGTTTCTGCAGGGTTCGCTGGCCACCGGTTCGATCGCCTTCACGCGGATGAAGGCGTCTTCGCAGGTCCTGGGGGCAAACAATCGCATCCGGGTGGCCATCGCCGGGATCAACGGTCGAGGCGGATCGCACATTCAGGCGTTCCGCGACATGGCTGGCGCCGAGATCGCCTGCCTGGTCGACCCGGATTCTCGGCTGTTCGCCTCGCGGGTCAAAGCGGCCACGCAGAAGGGCGGTCGCGAACCGCAGACCGTGCAGGACATCCGGCGCGTCCTCGAGGACAAGAACGTCGACGTGGTTTCGATCGCGACGCCGAATCACTGGCACTCGCTCATGACGATCTGGGCCTGCCAGGCGGGCAAGGACGTGTACGTTGAGAAGCCCTGCAGCCACAACATCCATGAGGGGCGCATCGCGGTGGAGACGGCGCGCAAATACAAGCGCATCGTGCAGCACGGCACGCAGTCGCGCACGCGGGGCGGCTGGGAGAATGCGGTGGCAGCGATTCATTCCGGCAAATACGGAAAACTCCTGGTGGCGCGCGGACTGTGCTACAAGTCGGGGACGCCGGGAGAGGAGAACACCCGGGGCGACATCGGATTCCGGCCGCCCAAGGATCCGCCGCGTGAGCTGGATTTCAACATCTGGCTGGGACCGGCGCCCCGGCAGGCCTATCACGAGAACCTGGTGCACTACCGGTGGCACTGGTTCTGGGATTTCGGCAACGGCGACATCGGCAACCAGGGCGTGCACGAGATGGACCTGGCCCGGTGGGGCGTGAAGGGCGGAACACTGCCGCGGAGCGTGATCAGCGTCGGCGGGCGGTTCGGCCCCAAGGACCAGGGCGAGACCGCCAACAGCCAGATCGCGATCTTCGACTATGGCGATACGCAGCTCATCTTCGAGGAGCGCGGCCTTCCGAGCGAGAAATACCAGGGGGAGGCGGTCGGCGTTCTGTACCATCTGGAGGAGGGAACGATCCGCGGCTCGGGCAAGTTCTTCCCGAAGGGCAGCGACAAGGCCGAGCCGCTGCCGGACATGCACGCCGAGCGCGGGCCCGGCCGGGAGAGCCACTTCGACAACTTCATCGCGGCCGTCCGCAGCCGCAAGGTCTCGGATCTCAACGCGGACATTCTTGAGGGGCATTACTCGGCCGCGCTGTGCCACCTTGCGAACGCCTCCTACCGGGTCGGCGAGGAAGTGCCGTTTAACGGCAAGACGAAGGCCTTCGGCGACAACAAGGAGGCCTACGAGAGTTTCGGCCGCATGGAAGAGTATCTCCAGACGAACAAGTTCAGCCTGTCGGACATGAAGTACCGACTGGGCCGCAAGCTGACAATCGACCCGAAGACAGAGCTCACGGACGACGAGAATGCCAACAAGATTCTGACGGGCACGTATCGGCCGCCGTTCGTGGTGCCGGAAACCGTCGTTTGAGGTCAGCCCGCCCTGGCGGGCCGCGGTGACGTCGCATGCGGGTGTCGGCTTTGACAAATCGTCGTTTTCCCTCCTTCGGTTCCGTCGGGTGGGGGTGGGCCTTCGCGCTGGGGACGGCCTGCCTCTGCCCGGCGGAGCGTGTGTCCGCCGCGGCGCCGATCGTCGTGGACTCGCGCCGCCAGCTCTTTCTCGATGACTACCTGGTCGAATCCATGGAGAACGTGCAGCGCCGCATCGAGACGGCGCGCAAATACCCCGGCAACCCGGTGATCCGGGCGAGCGAGCCGTGGGAGGACAAGATCGCGGTCGTATACGGTTCGGTCATCCGCGACGGCGACAGGTACAAGTGCTGGTACAAGAGCGGCGTGGGCGTCGCGTACGCCGAGAGCGACGACGGCATCCGCTGGGTCCGCCCGCCGCTCGACCTGTTCGAGGAGGACGGGCACAAGACCAACGTCCTGTTTCGCAAAAAGAGCAAGCAGGAGGGTCCGGAGGGTTTTCCATATTTCTACGAGCTCTTCGGCGTGCACCGGGATGACCGCGATCCCGATCCCTCGCGGCGTTACAAGATGGGCTTCCTCAACATCGTGTGGAAGCACGAAGGGCCCGGCGGCGATCCGTTTCATCCCGGACAGCGCCGCGGGCTGGGCGTCGCGGGCAGTCCGGACGGCATTCACTGGAAGGTGATCGACCACTGGGCCACCGAGGCGATCTGCGACGGGGCCACGCACTGGATGTTCGAGCCCGGCCGGGGCGGATACGTCCTCTACGGGCGAACCCGCAAAACACTCCCTGAGGTGGAAGCGGCGTGGTCCGGGTTCCCCTGGTACAAGCAGTGGCACTCAGGGCGGGCGGTGGCCCGCGTCGAGTCGGCCGATTTTCTGCACTGGGATTTCACGAAGCCCGCCACCGCGCCGGTGGTGATGACCGCCGACCTGGGCGACCGGCCGGGGACGGAAATCTACTCGATGAAGGTCTTCCCCTACGAGAGCGTGTACATCGGGCTCGTGCAGGCGTACTACGCCCTGCCCGATGAAAGCGTGCTGGACGTGCAGCTCGCGGTGAGCCACGACAGCCTGCATTTCACCCGCGTCGGAGACCGCAGCCCGTTCATTCCGCTGGGCGGGGTGGGCGAGTGGGACCGGTTCAACCACTCGCTGGCCAACAACGATCCGATCGTCGTCGGTGACGAGCTGCGCTTTTATTACGGCGGGCGCACGTATCGCCACACGCCCTACAAGGGCAAGGATACCGGCCCGTCGCGCGGGGGCATCGGTTTTGCCACCATCCAGAGGGACCGTTTTGTGGCCCTGCAGGCCTCGTACGACGGCGGCGAGATTCTGACCCGGCCTTTGCTGCTCAAGGGCCGGAGCCTGCACCTGAACGCCAAGTCGGACTTTGGGGATATCACGGTGTCGGCGATCGATGCGGAAGGGAAGGTGATCGCCGAATCGAGGGAAATCTCGCGGGACAGCCTGGATGTGCCGGTGGAGTGGAAAACAGGCGGGCTGCCGGGTGATGAGCGGCCGATCCGGCTGCGGATCCGGCTCAAGAATGCGCGGGTGTATGCG
>CAZQEN010000003.1:15755-26812 GCA_964591605.1 uncultured Planctomycetales bacterium | reverse complement strand
GGGCGGTGTGATGAGGATGAAGGAAGCCCGGCTGAAGCCGGCTGAAGAGAAGACAGGGAGGGGGGCCAGTCTACCACCATCTAAAGGTGGTGGCAGACACTGGCCGGCTGAAGCCGGCCGGAGCGAGGCCGGATGGAGAGGCGTCGGCCGAAGGGATGCCGGTCAGAGAGATGCGGCCCGGAGAGGCACCGGCTGGGCGATAGCGCTGCGGGCGGGGTTGTCGCTGGCGCTGGTGCTGGCGGCCGGTTGCAGTCAGCAGCGGCCGGCGGCGGGTCAAGGGGCACAGGCTGATCGGCCGGAGAGCGTCCGGGTCGGCGGCATCGTGCTCAAGTGGGTGATGGGGGAAAAACAGCTCAATTATGAGCGGGCCGAGACGCTTATCCGCCAGGCTGCCGACCGGGGGGCCCGGATCGTCGTCACCACCGAATGCTTTCTGGACGGCTACGCGATCCGCGACAAGCAGATCACCGCCCAGCAGTGGCGTGCCCTGTCCGAGTCGATCCCCGACGGCCCGTACATCCGCCGCCTGAGAAAACTCGCCGCCGAGCTCAAGATCCACCTGGTCGCCGGGATGGTGGAGTGGACGGACCAGGCCACCTACAACACCGCGGTTCTCATCGGGCCGGATGGCTCGCTGGTGGGCAAGTATCACAAGCACGACCTCGAGCACGAGCTGTGGCGGAACACGCCGGGCGACCGCACGCCGGTTTTTGAGACGCCCTACGGCCGGATCGGTCTGATCATCTGCGCCGACCGCCGCAACCGTGAGCTCGTGCAGAAGATCGCCGGCAGCGCGGATCTGGTCATCTGTCCGTCGGGCGGCATGTGGGGGCCCGAACGGAACGATTTCTACCTCCAGGATCGCTCGCGCGAAAACCAGGTGCCCATTGTGTTCGTGCACCCGGTCGAGTTCCTGGTCACCGGACCGGATGGGGCGATTCTCGACCGACGCTTTGCCGGGCAGGAGATGACGCTCAAGCCGTCGGAAGTCGGCGGTGAGAAAGACGCTCAGCTCGTCGCGATGTACGACGTCCCGTTGCGCCGGTGAGTGAGGCTCGGCCGCCGGCAGGGCCGCGAAAGCATGATGACCGCGCGAATGTTGATCGCCCTGCTGTGCACCGCCCCGAGCCTGGCTCGCGCGGCGGCGCCCGATTGCCCGGCCAGACCGCTCGCGGGCGACTGGCCGTCGGAGCACGCGGCCGCCGTGCCGCTCTCGCTGCGATGCGTGCGTCTGGGTGGTTTTCTTGGCCATCACGTCGATGCGAGCAACGCCAGCCTGCTGGCGTGTCTGGCCAGCCCGATCCCCAAGGCCGTCGAGGCCCGGGCGGCGGGCCGCGAGCCCCCGCCGGAGACCCGGCGCCTGGCCACCGATTCCGACCTGTACAAGTGGCTCGAAGGCGCCTGCTATGCGGTGGCCTACGAGCCGTCGCGCGGCGACATCCGGGCGGCGGTGGACAAGTACGTCGATCTGATCGCCCGGCTGCAGGAGCCGGACGGCTATGTCGGCACGCGTTTATCGCCGGCCGCACCGTTTGACGAGAAAGCGCGGCACGATCTGTACGTGGCCGGCCATCTCATCGAGGCCGCCGTCGCGCACCGCCAGGCGACGGGCGATCGCACGCTCCTCGATGCGGCCGCCCGCTTCGCGGATTTCTACCTGCGGGCTTTCCGCGACCGGCACCCCTATTTCCGCCTGATCGGGCAGGAGCACCCGGAGATCGAGCTGGCGCTGGTGCGGCTTGGCCGGGCAACCGGCGAGCAGCGGTTCATCGATTTCGCCGGGGAACTGACTCGCAGGGCGGAACTCGCCCCGCAGCTCAAAGACGTTCGCGCGGGGGCCGGCCGACGTCATGCGGTGCGGCTTTGCTACCAGCTCACCGGCGCGGCTGAGCTCTTCCTTCAGACCGGAAGCGACGAGTTTCGCCAGTATCTCCCGTCGCTCTGGGACGAGATCGTGAGCACGCGCATGTATGTCACGGGCGGGATCGGCTACAACGAGGTCGTGCCGGAACGGCCGTACGATCTTCCCCAGACGCTCGAATCCAACCCCCATCGCGACATTGCTGAAACCTGCGCATCCGTCTCCCTGATGATGCTCTCGTGGCGGCTGCACGGCATGAGCGGTGATTCGCGGCCGTACGATGTGATCGAGACCATCCTGTACAACCACTGCCTCGGAGCGCTCTCGCCCGACCACACCGGCAACTTCTACTACAACCCGCTGCGCCGCGTCGGCGATCTGAAGGGCAGGACCGACCACGGGGGGAACCCGGTGCGCCGCACGATGCTGCCGCAGATTCATTCCACCACCTGCTGCCTCCCCAACGCCTGGCGGTTCTTCGCGCAGTTGCCCGAATACGTGTTCACCGCGGCGCCCGATCGCCTGCGGGTGAATCTGTACACCGACGCGGTGGCGCGTCACCGGATCGGCGATGTCGATTGGACGATCGAGGTCAAAACGGCGTATCCGCACGACGGCCGGGTGGAGATCACGCTGCGGCCGGCGCGGCCGGCGTCGCTTACGCTCAGTCTGCGGATTCCAGGCTGGTGCGGGGGCGCGTCCGTGAGCGTGAACGGCGGGGAGGAGATGGCGGCGGCTCCCGGGCGGTACCACGACATCACGCGGGAGTGGAAATCCGGTGATCGAATCGTGCTCCATGTGGCAATGTCTCCGGTTGCGGTGTTCAGTCCGCCGCAGGTGCAGGCCAATCTCGGGCAGGTGGCGTTCCGGCGCGGGCCGCTGGTGTACTGCCTCGAGCAGCAGGACGCGGCCGGGCTCGACCTGCAGCGGGCGGTCATGGCCCTGGATCGAGCCAGCCCGTCGTCGGCCGTCCGCGCGGTCCGGGATGATGTGCTGGGCTTCTTTGTGCTTCGAGGCCGGGCCGGCGAGCGGACCGCACCGCCGACACGGCCGGAAGGTGCGGGAGATCGTGCAGCAGTGACCGACCTGAGAGAGGTGACCCTGATTCCGTTTTACGACCGGGCCAATCGCGCGGAAGACACCCGGTGGCTGACATGGATACCCTTCGAATGAGACTGCAACACTGGCATCGATGCGCTAGCACGCTCGTTTTCGGCGTCGCCGTGATGACGACCTCGGCCGTCCTGGCCGCCGAGCCGCCGATGTTCCTGCGATTTCGCGTTCAGCAGCCGGGCGACGGGCCGCTTCAGGCCACCGTCGGCGGCACGCGCAAGCAGGGCCCCGAGTGGTATCTGCCCAACCGTCGCGTGTCTGTCACGGCGGGTGAGTGGAGCGAGTGGATCGACATGACCAACTGGCCGCTGCACAAGCGGCTCACGCGGGCCGGCGGCGTGGCGGAGTGGCCCTCGGGGTTCATCAAGGTCCGCCGTGCCAGTGATCGTGAGCTGGTCAAAGGATGCACCATCGATCTTCAAATCAGCCACGCACCGCAGGAGCCGGCGGACATTTCCGCGACGGAATCCGGCGGCGAAGACACCGTCTGGTTCCTCATCCCGCGTCCGCTGCCGGAAAAGGCGCGGGAATTTGAGACCGGCTCACAGATGGCCGCCCGGCACCTGCAGTGGGCGCGAGAGGCTGTCGGGGGTAGCCCCATCACGCTCAGGCAGTTCGATATCTGTACGACGCTCTGGAACGAGCCCGACCCGATTCTGGCGGCTCAGGAAATCCAGGCCCTCAAACTGCTCGGCTTCAACACCGTCAACAACGCGCCGACCGCGGTTCTTCGCGAGGCGGGCGTGAACGTGCTGGGCAAAACGTGGAACTACGTGGATGATCCCGACGACGCGGCCGCCCGCTGGCGGCGCGCCCGCGAGAAACGTGCGGAGCGCGGCGAGGACGCGGCGTGGGAAGACGCCCACATGCGGCACCTGGTCATCAACGACGAGGTCAAAACGCTGACGCTCAAGAAGGTCGAGCCGGGCCGGCGTGACGCGTGGTTCCGCGACTATCTCACAGCGCACCACGTCACGGCGGAGATGCTCGGCCAGGATCCCGCAACCGCCGCATATCCGTACGAAGGCCTGTCGAAGGACGTGCTCGCAAGGGACGCGGACCTTCGGACGCGGCAACTGCTTTACCACGGCGCCAAGTTCCGGCAATGGTGGTCCGCGCGGCAGCTTCGCCGAACGAGCGAGCACATCCGCGAGCTGATTGCGGGCATGAAATCCGAGACGCTGCCGACCAGCCACGGTTTTTTCTGCGCGTGGGGCCCGCCGCATGTGGGCATGAGTCACGCCCTGCTCGATTTCTTCGAGCTCGGCCGCCAGCACGCGGTCGATATCCTCTCGGTCGAGGACTGGTTCGGGCTCAACCACATGTACGGGCCGAATTACACGTGGACGGGCGCCCAGTCGTTCGAATACCTCGCCGCGATCATGCGCTCCGCGATGATCGGCCGCGACATGAGCCTGCTGAGTCTGATCACGCCCAGCGACGACGCGTATCTGCGGCTCAAGGCGTTTTCCACGCTTGGCCAGGGGGCCAAAGCGTTCTATTTCTGGGCGTACGGCCCGACCTACCTGGGGACGGAGAACTACTGGTCGGACCTGCGCAGCGAATACGAGGGCATCGCGAAGTTCACCCGCGTGCTGCAGAAGGCGGAGGATGTTCTGGCGGCGACGCAGGTGGTTTCCGACCCGGTGGCGATCCTCTACTCCGTCAGCCACGACCTCTGGAACACCGATCGCACGGCGGCATTCGTGGAGAAGCGCCTGCTCTGGCACGCGCTGCGGCATTTGAGTATTCAGCCCGATTTCCTCTGCGAAGAGGACGTGCTGGCGGGCCGGCTTGAGAAGTACCGTGTGCTGTTCATCACCGATCACTGCATCTCACGGGCGGCCGGCACGGCCATCGACGGCTGGGTCCGTTCGGGCGGCACGGTGTCGCTTTCGGCCGGCGCTGCGACGCGCGACGCGTTCCACGAGCCGCACTGCCCGCCGTTTGCGGCGAAAGTCTGGCCCGACGACGTCGCGGCAACACTCCAGATGCAGGAGGGCTACCGCTACAAGGAGCGGGGCGACCTGTCGGATGCGCCGGCGATGGCCAATGTGTCGATCGGCGCGGCTGAGGAAAAACTCCCCGTGCTGGGCTGCCGCAGCCCGCTGCGCCGCGAGGGTCTGCAGGTGTGGGCGGCGTTTGACGGTGGCGGCCCGGCGGCCGGCGTCGCTGCCCACGGCAGCGGGAGGGTTGTCGCGACCGGATTCATGCCGATGCTGGCATACGGCCAGCTCGCGAAGTTTGCCCCCAGGAAGCTCGAAGAGAAATGGCCGGCCGTCCCGCGCGATCTGATCCGCCGATCCCTCGATCTGGCGGGCATTCGGCCGGTGGCCGCGGCGAATCAGCCTGTCGTGGAAACCAGCCTGCTGAGCGGCCCGGCCGGCGCGGCTCTGGTGCTGGTGAATTACACGTATCAGCCGATCGAGAAGCTGAGCGTCGACGTCCGGCTCGCGGGGAAGTTCAGCCGCGCGTACAGTTGCACGCTGGGTCGTGAGCTCGAGCTCGTAGCGTCCGGCGACGGCGGGCGGCTCACGCTGCCCCTCGAATGGGCCGACGTCGTGCTCCTTGGCGGCGAAAAGGTCAGCAAGTAAGGGTCTCCTGCGGAGCCTGGCGCGTTTGCCTGCCAACATCAACACGATCGATCTGCTCACCCTACTGGCCTACGTGGCCGTGCTGGGGGCGATATCCCTCTACCATTCCCGAAAGCTCAAGACGCAGGATGACGTGCTGCTGGCCGGGCGGTCGATGAGCCGCTGGCCGATCGCCCTCAGCATGTACATGGCCCTGTTCAGCACGAACACCTTCGTCGGGGTGACCGGGTGGATGAACCGGCCGGACGGCACCATCTGGATCGGCCTGCGCAGCATCGGCATGATGCTCGCCGTCCCGTTGATTGTGTACCTCTACCCGTCGCTCTTTTTTCGGCTGCGGATCAGCACGGCCTACGAGTATCTCGAAAAACGCTTTGACTATCGGCTGCGGGCGTTTGCTGGCCTCTTTTTTCTGGCGGCGCGGGTCATGTGGATGGCCACGATGCTGTATTCGTCGGGCCTGGTGCTCTCGATGCTGCTCGGCTGGACCGCAGAGTTCGGGTGGCACGGGCAGAGCGGCCAGGTGCTGGCCATGAGCCTGGTCGCGCTCCTGGGGACGTTCTTTGCCCTGGCCGGCGGCATGCACGCGGTCATCTGGACCGACGTCGTGCAGTTTTTCATCCTCATGGGCGGCGTCATCACGATGGGCGCCTACGCGGCGGCGCATTCGGGCGGGTTCGCGGAGAGTTTCCGCATCGCCGCGGATGCCGGCAAGTTCGCGACGCCCGAGTTCTTCAGCCTCACCAGCGACCTGAGCCTGCTGAGCGCGCTGCTCCTGGGTTTTACCGAGATGCTCTCGAGCTCGGGATCCGACCAGGTGGTCCTGCAGACCTACCTGACCGCCCGGAGCGAAACCGAGGCGAAAAAGTCGCTCTGGCGCAACGGACTGTGCCTCAAGCCGCTGAGTCTGATCTTTCCGCTGCTGGGCCTGCTCATGTTCGTGTATTACCACCAGCATCCAGAGGTTGCGGCCAGAATGCGGCGGCCGGACGACGCCCTGTCGGTGTTCATCGTGCACGTCCTGCCGCAGGGGCTGCGCGGCGTGATGGTGGTGGCGATTCTGTCGGCGGTGGTCGACAGCGTGGCCTCGGGCATGGCCGCGACCTCCGCCGTCGTGCAGGTGGATTTCGTCCGCCGCTTCAGGACCGCGCCGCTCTCGGATCGGGGGGCCGTCCGCCTGGCCCGGGCGCTCATCCTGACCTGGGGCATTCTCATCACGCTCATGGGGCTCTGGATTCAGCAGCTCGGCCGGGACAACAACATCATCCAGATCCTCAATACGGTGATGTATCCGTTCTCTGGGGTACTGCTGGGCGTGTTTCTCCTGGGGCTGCTCGTCCCGCGGGCGACGGCGGGCGGCACGCTCGCCGGTGCGGCGGTCGGCTTTCTGGTAACCATCGCGGTCCCGCTGTCTGAACGGGTGATCGGTCCCTCGGCGTGGTCGAGCGTCTCGGACTTTTACTACGGCGCTCTGGGGGTGGTGGCCACGATCGTCATCGGCTGGCTCTGCAGCCTGGCTGGGCACCCGCCGCAACCGCGCCAAATCCTGGGACTGACGAAAAGCCACCCGCCGCCGTCATCCGGTTTTGCGATCGCGGTCGGGTCGCAATGATGGGTGTGCGTTGTAAGATATTTATTCATAATGAGTTAAATGTACACTGCTGTGATGCAGACTGCGGAACTTCCACAGAGTTTGTGGTTGACATGATCGTGTGAAGCGGTAAACTATATTTAGTTTCGTTCAAGAAACTGTAGTCTGTGGAAGCGGAAGCAACGCGCACCCTCGACCCGCTCGCGTTCGCCGGGTTGGTCAGAGAATCGTTCCAGTGGACAGGAGCGGAATGGCCGGGTGGGCGTGAGCCCGCCAAACTACGAGGAGGAAAAGCACATGAGAATCGGGACGAGATTGGTCTGGGTGTCATCCATTGCCGGGTTCGCGGCGGCAGCGGCCTGGGGGGCGCCCTTCACTCCGGGCAACATCGTGGTTTCACGGGCGGGCGACGACCAGTCGACCGTCGCGTCGGCGCAGGCGGCCCCCGCTTATCTCGACGAATACACCCCGGGGGGGACGCTGGTCCAGTCGATCGCGCTGCCCACCTCGGTGAACGGCAGTCATCGCCGGCTGACCTTGAACTGGGACAACACGAATGAGGGTTTCGTGACGCGTTCGGTCGACGGCCGCTATTTACTGATCACCGGTTATGACGCCCCTGTGGGCACCGCGAACGTCAACTCGACAGCCAATACGTTCAACGGCGGCCCGGTTGACCGCGTGATGGGCCGCATCGACCAGAACGGAAACGTGGACACGACGACGGCATTCTCCGGCGACAGCAGTTTCACGACGAACAGTATTCGCAGTGCCGCGTCCGTCGACGGGACCAGCTTCTATGTCACGGGCGCCACGTCGAGCGGCAACACGGGTGTCCGCTATGTCGCCAGCCTGGGGGCCAGCACTTCCACGCGCCTGGGCACCAGCACTTCTCAAAACGCCCGCGTGATCAACATTTTCCCCGACGTTCGCACGACCGGGAACACGGGCGGGCTTCAGTTGTACGGTTCGCGGGGTGGCGGCGATTCAGCCATCAATTACGTCGGCCTCGGGTTGCCCACGAACGGCAATTCGAGCGCGAACAACTTCTCCGCGGTGTTCAATCACGGCCTGGCGACGAGCGTTTATGACTTTGTGCTTATGGACCTGGATTCCAATGTTCCCGGCCCTGACACGGCATACCTCACGAACGACGACACGAGCGGATTGGACAACGGTATCCAGAAGTTCTCGCTGATCGGGGGCGTGTGGACGTTCCAGTACGCCATGAGCAGCGGGCTGAGTTCCGCGGCGCTGCGTGGTCTGACGGCGACGATGGATCCGACCGGCAATGTGGTGCTGTATGCCACGCTTGGCGGCGGCGAAGCACTCGTCGGCGTCACCGACCTCGGCGCGTCCAGCACGTTTGCGACCATCGCGACGGCGGCGGCCGGCACGTATTTCCACGGCGTCGAACTGGCGCCGGTACCCGAACCGGCAACGCTGGCGCTGCTGGGTGCGGGCGGACTGATGTTCTGGCGCCGCCGCCGCCCGGCGTGACCGCTCACCGAGGCGGTGAAGACGAGGCTGACAACCGGATATCGCGGCGTGGCTGCCTGTGGTTCGGCAGCACGCCGCCTCTTTTTTCCAGTTGGCAGGTAGAGCGTCCAGAGACGGGTTTTCGCCATCCGGCACGGGAGAGAACGCGGTTTGTGGCCGGCGATGACAGGTTTGCGGCACACTCGTCAATGAACGACGGTCGAGTACAATACCGCCGGATCCGGGGGGCTTCTCCGGTTGATGCACGCCGCTCGACGCGGCGTCGACAGGGCAGGCAGGAAACCCAATGAACATCGACACTGTGCCCGGCTGCCCGGCCTGGTCGATAGAGAATCTGTGAACCCATAGCATGTCCACATACCGCGACATTTTCTGCAATGGTGAGGATACGGGGCGGGTTCTCCGCGGCGTGGCGGTCGCCAGCGCCTCGACCCGCCTGGCTGAGCTGGCGGGTCGCCTGGGCTTCGACGTCGTCTGGATTGAAATGGAGCACGGGCCGGTTGACTTCAACCAGGTCGAAGCGCTCTGCGTGGCGAGCGAAGTGGGCGGGGCCATCCCGGCGGTCCGGATTCCGGACGGTCAGCGGCACCACGTTCTGCGGGCCCTCGAGGTGGGCGCGCGCATCGTGGTGGTCCCCATGATCAACACGCCGCAGGAGGCGCAGCGGGTCGTCGAGTACGGAAAGTTCCCCCCGCTCGGCTCACGCGGGTTCAACCTCCGCAGCCGCGGGCTGGGTTACGGGCTCAACGGGCGGCAGGCATCCTTCCAGGAAGCCAACGATCAGACCCACCTGTTCGCTCAAATCGAGACTCCCGAGGCGGTCCGGAACGTGGAGCTCACGTGCGGCATCGACGGGCTGTCGGGCGTGCTCATCGGACCGGGCGATCTGTCGAGCAGTTATGGCCGGCCCGGTGATTTCAGCGACCCCCAGCTCGTCCGGGATGCGTGCCGGTGCATCCGGATCGCCCGCTCGTGCGGCAAGCATGCGGGCATCGTGGTCGGCCCCGGCCCCCTGCTCGACGCGGCCCTCGAGGCCGGGTGCGACCTGGCGTTCATCGGCAGCGACACCACGTCGCTGGCCCTGGGCTGGGCGGAACTGATCGAGTCCGTCCATGTGCCGGTCCCCCAGCCGGCCGCACGCCTGGTTTGAAATTCTATTATACTCTATCTCCGCCAGAACGTCGGATGTGGACCCGGCCTATGGCGCGGGTTGGGTGGTTCCCCGGGAGGCTCGCGCGTGGATGACGCCCTGGTCGTCGAACCAGAGGGGGTCGAGGGCGAGGAACCGGTGAAAACTCCGCCGATCATCCACTTTCTGGTGGTAGAGCATCCAGAGCCGGCCGTCCGGGCCGTCGATCACGCAGTGATGCCCCGGTCCCAGCACGTTCCCGCCGCGCCGGACGATCGGGTTGCCCGGATGTTTTCTGAAGGGCCCCAACGGCGAGTCAGCCGTCGCATAGCCGATTCCATAGTTGGGTGAATCCGCACCGGTGCCGGAGTACATGAGGTAGTACACGCCCTTGCGCTTCAGCATGAACGGGCCTTCGGTGACCTCGCCGCTGATCTTCTCCCAGGGCTCGGTCGGGCGGATGACCTCCTTCGGGTTGCCTTGTTTCGTCAGCGGATCGGCCATCGGCTGCACCAGGATCTTGAAGCCGCCGGCCAGGTGGACGTAGTAGAGATACAGCCGCCCGTCGTCGTCCTGGAAGAGGTGGGCATCGATGGAATCTGCGGCCAGCGGGCCGTGGTCGGCAAACGGGCCGAGCGGACCGTCGGCCACGGCGACGCCGATCTGCTTGCCGAGCGGGTCCCGCGGGCGGTCCGGGCGGTTGTCGGTGTAGTAGAGATAGAACTTCCCGTCGCCGCGGCGGTGGTGAAACACATCCGGCGCCCACGCTCCGCGGCGCGGATCATCGAACACGAGGCCCCTGTTTTCCCAGTGCACCAGGTCCCTGGAGACGTAGACATCGTAGCCCCGCGTGTGGGACGTGGGGTAGAGGTAATATGCGTCCTTCACGCGGATGACGTGCGGGTCGGCCATGTTCGGCCCGTCGATCAGCGGATTGCGATAGGTTTTCGGGGCGGGCCTGCTGGCGGCGGGGCCGTCGTCCGCTGCGGCCGGCGCCGCGGTCAGGATGAGGGCCAGCCACAGGAGCGGTCGGGTTGCCATTCCATGGTGCATCGCTTTCTCCTCGCTGACGGCGAAGTATCCCCCTCCGGGCCGGATCCGGCAAGATGCCGCTGACCTGCGGCGGACCTTGTGGTCCGTGACGGAATCGAGGGGACTCGTGGGCAGGCTCGCAGGGGCAGCGTCGGCTTCGCTGGGGGAAGGCGCCGCGGCCCAAGCCACCCGCCCAGAGCGTCCTGCCACCCCAACCGTGCCGGGAGAGTGGCGGGG
>CAZQEN010000003.1:9246-15745 GCA_964591605.1 uncultured Planctomycetales bacterium | reverse complement strand
ATGAACCTGCTCAAGGTCTTCGAGCAGGTGTAGGGGGGTCCGGGGGGCCTGCCGGGGGGGGGTGGGGTGGGGGCGGGGGGGCGACGCCGACGCTGCCCATGCCACCCGCCAAGAGCGTCATGCACCCCGAACCTTGCCTGTAGAGAGCAGGGCGGGGTATACGTTTCATGAGAACAGGGCGCGGAAGGTCCGCGCCGGATCTGCTGCACTACAGAACGATTGGGACATCTCATGAGAACTCAGCTTCTGGTCGGAACCTCGTTGCTGGCGGCACTGGCAGTCGGTCTGGCGATTGCCCAACAGGGCGGACCCCCCGCGCAGCTGGGCGGCAATCAGTTCGGACCCCCGCCGGGCGGGCCGCCTCCCAGCCCGCTGATTGCAGCCCTGGATACGGACAAGGATGGAACTATCTCGGCCGCCGAGCTGAAGAATGCGAGTGCGAGCCTGGCCGCCCTGGACCGCAGCGGCGACGGGGCGCTCTCGCCTGAGGAGTTGCGGCCTGCGCTTGGGCCGCGCGAAGGACGCGACGGGGGACGGCGGGGCGGCCCCGGAGCCGGCGATCGGCCGCCGGGCGGGCAGCGCGACGCCGTCGCCGGCGCGGCTCCGCTGCCCAAGGACGATGCCGAGAAGAAGATCTTCGCCGTGCTCGAGGAGATGAACCAGAACCGCCGCGGGATGATGAGCGTCCCGCTCGACGATGGGCGGTTCCTGCGGATGCTGGTGGAATGCGTCGGGGCCAGGAATGTCGTCGAGATCGGCACGTCGCACGGTTACTCGGGCATCTGGATGTGCCTGGCCCTGGGCAAGACCGGCGGGAAGCTGACGACCTTTGAAATCGATGCCGGGCGGGCCGCGCTGGCCCGTCAGAACTTCAAACGCGCCGGGGTCGACTCCCTGGTGACGCTGGTCGAGGGCGATGCCCACGACGAAGTGAAGCAGCTCAAAGACCCGATCGACATCCTGTTCCTCGATGCCGACAAGGAGGGATACATCGACTACCTCCAGAAGCTGCTGCCGCTGGTACGGCCGGGCGGGCTGATTGTCGCCCACAACATGAGCCTGCGGCAGGCTGACCCGCGTTACGTCAAGGCCATCACCACGGACCCCAACCTCGAGACGCTGTTCGTGACGCTCAGCGACTCGGGCATCGGCGTGACGCTCAAGAAGCACTGAAACCGGTTGACGCCGGCACGCTCCACGCATCGTCAAGGAACCCGGACGGTGCCGGTCGCGGCCGCCCCCTGTGGCGGGCGTTACGGGACGGTGATACCGAAAACGGGACCAGCCACCGGGATCGACCGGGTCTCAGCGCTGAGTACACACCATGAATGCCGCACCGCGCCGAGAGCTGACGCTGCTGGACTCAATCTGCCTGATCGTGGGCATCGTGGTTGGCGCGGGCATTTACCAGATGCCGCCCGACATCGCCCGGGGCGTCTCGGGCGGCAGCGGCCTGCTGATGCTGTGGCTGGTCGGCGGGCTGCTGTCGCTGTGCGGTGCGCTGGGCTACGCGGAGCTGGCCAGCGCCTATCCGCAGGAGGGCGGCGACTACGCGTATCTCACCCGGGCCTACGGCCGCTGGGCGGGGTTCCTCTTCGGGTGGATTCAACTCGCGATCGTGCGGCCGGGTGACATCGTGGTGATGGCGTTTGCGTTCGCCACGTATGCGTGTGCGATCTACGACCCGCTGGCGGGCGGGGCGTTTCCGCACGGGCAGCAGGTGTACGCGGCGGCGGCGGTCGCCGTGCTGACTGTCGTGAACGTGCTGGGTGTCAGCCGGGGCAAATGGACGCAGAATGTGCTCACCGCGACGAAGGTTCTGGGGTTGACGGCGGTCGTGGTCGTCGCGTTCATGGCTCCGGTGCGGGAAGTGACCGCCGCTTCCGTCGAGCCGCTGCCGCTGAGCCTGGCGATGATCCTCGTCCTGTTCACGTTCGGGGGCTGGAACGAGATGGCCTACGTCGCGGCGGAGGTGGTCCATCCGCACCGGAACATTGTCCGCGCACTGGTGCTGGGGACGGCGTCGGTGACGGCGCTCTATCTGGTGGTGAACGGGGCGTATCTCTACGCGCTGGGCTACGAGGGCCTGACGGCCTCCCGGGCGGTGGCCACGCAGACGATTTCCACGGTCTTCCCGGCGAAAGCCCCGGCGCTGATCAGTGCGCTGGTCTGCGTCTCCGCGCTGGGAGCCGTGAACGGGCTGGTTTTCACCGGGGCGCGGATTTCGTATGCGGTCGGCCGCGACCATCGCCTCTTCGCGCCGCTGGGCCGCTGGGATGCGAGGACGGGCACGCCGGTGCGTGCGCTGCTGCTTCAGGGGGCGATTGCGATCGTGATCATCGCGGTGCTCGGCTCCTTCCTCGATACGATTCTGTACACGGCCGCGCCGGTGTATCTATTCCTGCTGGCGACCACGCTCGCGCTGATGGTGCTCCGCCGGCGGCACCCCGAACTCCCCCGGCCGTATCAGATGCCCGGCTATCCGATCACGCCCGTGATCTTCTGTGTCGTGTGCGCGTTTCTGGCCTACAGCGCGGTCGTGTACCGGCCGTGGGTGGCCCTCGCGGCCCTGGGAATCCTGCTCGCCGGCCTGCCGCTGTACGCGATCAGCCAGCTTCTGCACAGGCGCCCGGCGGCCCCCAGGGCGTGATGCATCCTACGGGCGGTCCCTGGATGGTGGCACCGGCGTCTCGCCGGTGCAAAGGGAGCGTCTTGCTCAGCCACCGATGGGCAAAGTCAGCGGAAACGTCATCAAAGCTCGTTGCGCCTGACTGGGTTCAGAGAACCGGCCTTTCCTCGCTGTGTGGGAGACCGGGGGTCATGGACCCGTCGCTTCCGCGGCCAGGCTGGCGGCGATCCCGCTGCGGGCGGCCCACTGGCGCAGGTCCTGGCGGGCGATGGCGGCGGCCATCATGTCGGGGAACAGGTCGGGCGTGCAGGCGAAGCAGGGGGCGCCCATGCCCGAGAGGGCGGCCGCGTGCGTGTGGTCGTAGGACGGGGCGCCCTCGTCGCTGAGGGCCAGGAGCACGACGAGCTGCACGCCCGAGCCGATGATCGAGGCGGCCTGCTTGAGCATGCCCTCGCGGTCGCCGCCCTCATAGAGGTCGGTGATGAGGACGAGGATCGTGTCGGTGGGCCGGCGGATCAGGCCGTGGCAGTAGGTCAGCGCCCGGTGGATATCGGTGCCGCCGCCGAGCTGCGTGCCGAAGAGGAGCTCGACCGGGTCGGTGAGGTTCTCGGTCAGATCGACGACGGCGGTGTCGAAGACGACCATCTGTGTGCGGACGGCCGGCAGTGAGGCGAGCACCGCGCCGAACACGCCCGAGTAGACGACCGAGGCGGCCATCGAGCCGCTCTGATCGACGCACAGGATGATGTCGCGCAGCGAAGATCGCCGCCGGCCGTAGCCGATCCGCGTGTGCGGCACGATCGTGCGGTACTGCGGCTGGTAATGCTGGAGATTGGCGCGGATCGTGCGGTGCCAGTCGATCTCGCGATGCCGCGGGCGGCGGTTGCGCGTGGCGCGGTTGAGGGCGCCGATCACCGCCTGGCGCAGCGGGTTTTCGAGCCGGCGTTTCAAGTCTTCAACGACTTTTGAAACGACCTGCCGGGCCGTGTCGCGCGTGCGGTTGGGCATGACGTGCGAGAGCGACAGCAGCGTCGAGACCAGGTGCACGTCGGGTTCGACCGCCTCGAGCATCTCGGGCTCGAGCAGCAGCCGCTGCAGGTCGAGCCGCTGAATCGCGTCCTGCTGCATGACGCGCACGACCGACTTGGGGAAGTACGTCCGCACGTCGTCCAGCCAGCGCACGACGCTCGGGGCGGACGCCCCCAGTCCCCCGCGCCGCTCACCATCGCCCACGCCATACAGCGCCTGGAGCGCCCGGTCGATGCCCAGATCGCCGCTGCTGAGCGAGACTCCAGTACCATCGGCCTCCTCGCCGCCCAGGATCAGCCGCCAGCGCCGCAGACGTTCTTGTGGATCTGCCATCATTTCATCCATCCATTGAAAGCATCCGTTGCGGCCGCCGACTGTGGTGTCCCGATGGACATCGGGATCCCGGCTGCACGTGCAGGCGGGACGCCTGCACCACAAATGGGCCACTCCTCCGCGGGCGGCGCGGCGTTTCTCAGACGCCGGCTAAACGCCGAGGATCTTCGCCAACAATGGCAGCACACGATCCGCGCGCTCGATGTCGATGCCGGCGGCGTCGCCGGGTGCGGCGAACGTCGCCGCGGCGCCATCGTGCGAGCGGGCGCGCTGGCCCATCTGGCGACGTTCGGGAGCGCTGAACGTCGAGAACGTGCGCCGCAGGAGCGGGAGAACCTCCGTGAAGCGCTCGGCCGCGAGCTGAATCACCCACGCGTCGACGATCTGCCAGAGGCGCGGATCGTGCACGAGGACCAGGCCGCTGCCGCTCAGGAAACCCTCCAGCCAGGCCGCGCAGTACGCCGGCTCCTGCGCCGGCGACAGCGCGAGCGACATGCCGCGGGCGAGCCGGTCGGCGTCCCACTTCGCCCCGTCGTGCAGCAGCCGAACCGATTTGCCCGCGACCAGGCCGTGGAGGCCCCCTCGAGCCGACGAATGTCGGTCATCGGCCAGTTGTTCGAGCACGCCGTTCCATTGCGATTGCCGGTCGGCGTCTTCGAGCAGGCCGATGGCCTGGTGCACGCGGGCCAGACGACCCGCCATCTGTCCGGCCGCCTCGTCGTCGAGCGAGCTGCACGCGGCGGGCAGGCCGACGCAGATGCGGGCGATGAGCCCCCGCACGACGTCCTGCACCATGGTGACTGCGGTGCCGCGGACATCGCCATACCGTGCGACGCGCACGAGCGGCTCGGCCGCGTCCATCATCTGCAAAACGTCCGCCGTCACCGCCGCCGTGTCCTGCACGCGCTGCATCAGTTCGTCGATTGCGGCCGGCAGGTCCGCCAGCAGCGACGCGTTGAGCATTTGTGTGAGCGGAGCGAGCTCTTTGGCCTCGGCGGCGTCGTGGCGCACGCGGGCCGCCGCCGCGTCGAGCACCGTGTTTCCCCAGACGCTCGCCTCGATCAGCGCGACGGCGAACTCGGGCTTCCAGAGCACACGCCAGATCTCGTGGAACGTGCCCTTCTTGCCGCCCGCGGATTCCATGTCGCCCCAGGGAATCGCGAGGATCCTAAGCCGGTGAAGCAGGCGGCTGCGGGCCAGGTCGTTCTCTTTGCGAAGATCCAGATCGTACACCTTCTCTTCGGCTGTCGCGGGCAGACGGAGCGATTTCTGCTGCTGCTGGAGGTCTCGCTGCAGCGGGACCGTCGGCGTCTCCTCGGGCACCTCGCCCAGGCGCTCGCTCACGATGAGCCGGCGGTGGATGAGCCGCAGCGGGGCGTCGTTGCCGTGGCACAGCACCGCCAGGCAGGCGTCGTTCATCTCCGCCAGGCCGGGGGCGTAGCGGTTGCGGATGGCGGTGAGGTTGTGAACCATCCGCACCGAGTCGATGATCTGCGCGGGCGAGGCGTCGAGGTCGGCCTCGCGCAGCAGCGCGGCCACGCGGGAGAGCCAGTGCGTCGTCGCGGCGTCCGGCCACGGCGAAGTCCCAGGCGCTGCGGGCTGCGAATGCATCCAGAGATGCTCGTACCAGCCGGGCGAGTCGATCCCCGCGCCGTAGCCGCTCGCCGAGGCGAGCCGGCCGTAGGTCCAGGGGACCCATGTCGAGCTCACCTTGAGTTTCGGCAGGCCCTTGAGCAGCTCGGCATCGGCTTTGGCGGTGAAAGCGGGTTTGGTTCCCGGAACGCCGGCTTCGCCGGCTTGCACCGGCGAGACGTCGGTGCCACACCTTGGATCCACCGGCGAGACGCCGGTGCCACACCTTGGATCCACCGGCGGGACGCCGGTGCCACACCCGCTGCTCAGCACCGGCGCATGCCACGCCCCGCAGACGACTGCAATGCGCTGGAAGCCCTCCTTCTGCGCCGCACGGATGGCCTGGCGCATGGCCGCCTCGCGCCGCTGCTCCATCAACTTAGCTTCTTCACGGAGGACGGGCACAGCGGCGTCGGATGGCGCGACCCCTGTGTCGTCGTCGACCTCCGCCCGCAGCGCCGCCATCGCCTCCAGCACGCCCGCGAATACATCGCTCACTTCGCGCCGCTGTTCGACGATCGCTTCCCACCACTTCTCGCCGTCGCTGTAGCCGGCGGCGCGGGCGAGGTGACCCAGAGGGTCTTCGCGGATGGAGGGTTCGCGCGCCTGCGGCGTCGCGCCACCGGTGACTCCGCCGGGCGTGCTCTCATCGGGCGGCGGCGCCGAAGTTTGAGCCGACGAAGCATCCTCCGGTGACGCGGGCGATCCCCCGGGCGGAGCATCCACGGGAGGTGAAGCGCTCACCCCATCCGAAGGACCGCGCGGGCTGAAGCCCGCGGCTCTTTGCGGCGGAGCATCGTCTCGCGACGGAGGGTTCGCCTCGTCCGCGGGACCGCGTCCCGGCGCGCCGGGAAAGCCCGCGGCTCTTTGAGCGCG
>CAZQEN010000003.1:0-9146 GCA_964591605.1 uncultured Planctomycetales bacterium | reverse complement strand
AGCTGCGGCTCGTCCACCGCATACGTCAGAATCGCCACCGGCGGCCGCATCGCCTCATGCGCCGCCAGCGTGATCAGCTCCCCGCCCGCATCCGGCGGCCCCTCCACCAGCACCGCGTCCGGCCGCAGCGCCTCCAGCGCATGCCGCACGCTCCGGGCCGAGCCCGGGCCGTGATGGCGGATGCCGAGAACGTGGACTGTGCTTTCAATCGCTGCAGCCATGAATCGTCTACTCGGAACTCGGGTCTCGACGACCAACCCACCGCGCGTCCAGGGCTCTCTTCATCTCCTCGACGAAACGCCGAAGGCCCGGTTCGTCAAATTCCAGATACCGGCCCTGATCGAGGTCTTTCAGGCCATCCTCGATCCCCCGCTTCAGATCGTTCGTCGTCCAGCCTGGTCTCGGTTGAGCGTCACTCATCGTTACCTCCGGGGCGATACTGGCCGCCTCTGGAACGCCAACGGCGTTCTGTCCTCCAGCCCAGGGTTGGCCCGACGCGAGTCGGGTCTACCCTGGGTAGCCGACCCACGCGTGCCCAAACCCCAACGGGGTTTCGGCCGAACCCTTTCAGGGTTCTAATCACATCGCGTCAGCGACCCAGGGTAGCTCCGATCCCGATTTCATCGGGCTCGGAGCAACCCTGGGCTGGAGGCCACAGCACCTTTGGTGCTGAATACCTCCTCGCTTCATCCCTCAATCCCACCAGAAGAACCATTTCGGTGATCCCCACAGTTCGACCGCGAGCGCGTCCACCGTTTGTGTTCCCTGAACAACAATGTCATGACAGTACGTGTACTGCTCAAGTGCCAAAGCCCGAGACGCTTCGGGTGTTACGGGAGGACGACTCACGGCAAACTCAAGGACATCGCCCGTGAGACACACTGGTTCGATCTGACACCACTCCTGCCAGTATTGGATCATCGCGACGTGCACTGCCGGCTCAGGACAATCGTTAAAGTTTCCAAAACGCATCCACGCCGGTGTTTCACAGGGATTCGCCGTCGGTGGCAGCGCAAGAACGACCTGCGGCAGTGGCTGATTGTTCCGACTGTCAGAAATGGTGTAAAAGGGTGAATCCAGAACAGACGGTCTGCTTGGCCATTCGACGCGAGCCGTGAGCATCTCGTCCTGCGCGCCGCTGACTGCCGCATCCAGAACTTCGGGCAGGTCAAGCCCGCCGAACTCGGCAAAAGTTGCCTCATCAAGATCGCGTTGCTTGCTCAACCATTCGCGCGCGTCCAGTGCCTCAGCATACTTCAGAATCTCCATCACGGGATGCTCTGAATTGATCTGGAGCAGATCACTCAGATGCTCCTGATCGTCCGGCGTCCCCGTGACGAGCGGCCAGCGGCCTGTCTTTGCGGCAGCATCACGGAGTACTTGCCACGCGCGCACGGCTGACGATCCGGATACAACCACTCTTTCGATCAATGGTCCGTCCATTGTCTTGAGCGGCGAGATCGGTTGGCATCTGATCCCGGCTCTGGCAAGGATCTGCGCGGGCGTTTCCATCACGTCGCCTCCCGGCACGCGCGATACAGGTCCTTCCACCCGTCGCGCTCCTTCACGACTGTCTCCAGGTACTCCTGCCAGACGATCTGGTCCTGCACGGGGTCTTTGACGACGGCGCCGACGAGGCCGGAGGCGACGTCGGCGGCGCGCATGCGGCCGTCGCCGAAGTGGCCGGCCAGGGCCAGGCCGCTGTTGATGACAGAGATGGCCTCGGCCGTGCTCATCGTGCCGCTGGGGGATTTGACCTTCGTTTTGCCGTCGGCCGTCTTGCCGTCGCGGAGTTCGCGGAAGACGGTAACCACGCGGCGGATCTCCTCGAGGGCGGGCGGCTCGCTCGGAAGTTCGAGCGCCTGGCCCAGTGCGGCGACGCGCTGCTGGACGATCGTGACCTCCTCCTCGACGTTCGCGGGGACGGGGAGCACGACAGTATTGAACCGGCGTTTGAGCGCGCTGGAGAGCTCGTTGACGCCTCGGTCGCGATTGTTGGCCGTCGCAATGACGTTGAAGCCTTTGACCGCCTGCACCTCTTCGTTGAGTTCCGGGATCGGCAGCGTTTTTTCCGAGAGGATCGTGATCAACGTGTCCTGCACATCCGACGGAATGCGCGTGAGCTCCTCGACGCGGGCGATCTTGCCCTCCTGCATCGCCCGCATCACCGGGCTGGGCACCATCGCCCTGCGCGACGGGCCTTCGGCGAGCAGAAGCGCATAGTTCCACCCGTAGCGGATGGCCTCTTCGGGCGTGCCGGCCGTCCCCTGCACGAGCAGCGTCGAGTCGCCGCTGATCGCCGCCGAGAGGTGTTCGGCCACCCACGTCTTGGCCGTCCCCGGAACGCCGAGCAGCAGGAGCGCCCGATCGGTCGCGAGCGTCGCGATGGCGATCTCCATGAGCCGCCGGCTGCCGATGTATTTGGGCGTGATCTCGAACCCGCTGTCGAGCCGCCCGCCGAGCACGTACATCGCCACCGCCCAGGGCGAGAGCCGCCAGTTCGGCGGTTTCTGATGCGTGTCGGCCCTGGCGAGTTCCTCGAACTCGCGGGCGAAGAGCTGTTCGGCGTGCTGACGCAGGACCTCGCTCATGCGTGGATCTCCTTGAGCATGTCGTGTCGGAAGCGGACGGTATCGATGAAGCGTTTGACGGCACTGACGTACACCGGCGGGCGATCGGGCGGCTGATGGTCGAGCAGTGCGGCCGTGCGTGGCACTATCTCCGGCGAAATCCGCAGCGCGAAGCGATCAGCCGTCATCTGCAGCAGCGACCACGAGACATTTGCGCCTGACGAGCGCAGGTGCGACTCGATCACGTTCAGAACCATCTCGGAGAGCGGCTTTCCCCAGCGCGCGGGCAGGTGCTGGGCGACGGCCAGCAGCGGATGATCAGCCGAGAGCTTCGCCGCCTTGAGCGATGAGGCGATAATGCCCTCCAGTTCATTTTGCGGCACAACGCTCGCCAGCCCCGCGAGCAGTTCGGGCGAGGGCTGCTCGTCCGCCGCCGCATCGGGCGCGAGGTGCGCGATCCAGCCACTGAGCAGCGCGATGGCCCACTCTTTGTCTCGATGCCGCACGGCGGCCGTCGCCCATCCGTTCAGCAATGCCCGTTTCCACTCCGTCGAATGGGCGAGCTCGACGAGCGTCTGCGGCTTCTGGTCGAAGCGCGTCGACCACGTCCGCGGCGGAACCGCCGAGAGCATCTGCATGAGCCACCACGCCCGCTCGCCGTAGCCCGATCGCCCCGCTTTCTGCTCGATGCCGTCGCGGATCATTGCTTTGTCGCAGACTTCCGGCAGCGTGATTTCCAGTGTTAGCGCCTTGCCGCGCAGGATGCCTTTTTTGCCGGCCTGGCACTGCACGAGCGGCGTGGTCCGCTCGATCATGCGTTGTACGAGCGCGGATTCCGGCAACCGCGCAAGCAGCTCCGCCGCCACCCGGCGCACCTCCTTGCGGCGATCGTCCAGCGACGTTTCGAGCAAAGGCTCGTCGCCCGCGTCGAGCCCGACCGCAAACAATTCGATAAAGGCGGCACGGTGTTCGGGTGAGTCGTCCTTCCATGTCCGCTCGACCAGCTCGCGACCGGCTGTCGGCGATGTTTGTCTCAGATGCCGGAGGAGCGCGACGCGCTCGTCAAACGAGCCGGTCTCCCACGTCGCCGGATCGAGCGTCTCGCCCAGAACGAACGACCAGTCCGGATTCTGTGCGGCCAGCCAGGCGCCGCGGTGCCCGATGACCGGTGTGAGCCCTTCGCGATAAGACCGCTGCGCGGCGGCCAGGTCCAGGAGATCGGCCAGCAGGTGCGCGGGGACGATCTGCTGCGTTGCCGCCAATTCGCTGAGAAACTCGGGCAGCACCTGCCGCTGCTCGCCGTTGAGCATGCGGAGCAGGTGCGCTTCGGCGCGCACGCCGCAGACGCGATTCTCCTCATGCTCTGCGGCCGCATCCGGGGCGGTCGCGACTTTCTCCGCTGCCCGGCCTGCCCGCAGCCAGAAGGCGGTCACGCCCGCGGCGGCCAGGAACTTCGCCTCGCGGTCCTGTGCGGCCAGCCGGCTCATTAGACCCCCGAGCGAGCTCTCCTCCGAAGTTGGAGGCAACACACTCTCGCCCGCGCGCTCCGTTCCGAGCAGCGCGCCGGCCGTCAGCTTCTGCCACAGGAGCGGATCACCCGGCATCCAGCATCCTCCGCATCGCGAGAGTATGGAAACGCCCGCACACCCAGGCGCTCAGCGGCAGAAGCGATTCGCCGTCCCACTCGCCGAACAGGTCGATCGGCTCTCCGCCGCTCAGGGCCAGCAGTGTCCAGCCGGTGCCGAAGCGCGGCGAGATGGGCAATACCGCGCCCTCCGCGTCGCGCACGCTCCATTCGCCCACGCCGGCGGGCGCGGCGCCCGCGCCCCCGTGGACGATGTGGACCTGCCGCAGCGAAAAGCCGGAGATCCGGTGCCAGGGATTGGCGGCAAGCGCGGCGGCATCGGATTCGATCGCCGCAGCGATGGTGTCGCAGCCCGCCCACTCGGCGATCCCCGTGACCTCGCCGCGCTGTTTGACCAGCGCCCGCTGCGGTGCACCGCCGGGAAAGAAAACGAGTTCGCCGCTGAGACGGCAGCCGGGTATGAGCGAAGCGTCCAGTGGCTGGCCGGGTGCAGCGAAACTCAGCACCAGTGCCGGTCCCAGTGGAGCCCGAAGCGCAAGCGAGGGGTTATGTGGAAGACGTGCGACCCCCGGCAAACCCCTTGCTTGCGCTGCGGGCTCTACTGAACCCCTCGCTTGCGCTTCGAGCTCTGTTGGCTTGACGCTTGCGCTGCTCACGCCCCACAGCCACGTCCGCTGCACGCGGATCTGGTCTTCCTGTTCGACGCGCTGGCCCAGGATCAGCCACTCGTCGGCCACGCCCGCCTGCGCGAGCACTTCGTCCTGATTCTGTGTAAAGCCGATGACGCTGCGTACGTCGGCCTGCGTTTCCGCGGGCAGGCTCTCGATTCGCTGCCACGCCTCGACGAGCAGATGCAGCAGCCCGAGCCGCCGCAGGACGCGCGACTCCCAGCCCTGGCCCGATGCCGCGAGTTCGCCGCACTCGCGCACGAGCCGCGCCGCCGCCGGCGCCTGGGCATCGACCAGGCGCGCCGCCATCTGCGGCCAGATATCCGGCTGATGATGGATAGCGGCCAGGCCCTGCCGCACCAGGTCGCGCAGCCACTGCCCAAGCTCGCCCATGCCGGCCGTGACCTTCGCCTCGCGCTGCGCCGCCCGTTTCGCCGCCGCCGCCTCATCGCGAACAGCGGCCGGCCCTGCCGCTTCTCCCTCGGCCCGCGCCTGCTCTTTCGCCGCCTTCTTCTCCGCCCGCGAGGCTCGATCCGCCAGCCACGTCGCCACCCACTCCGGCGGCTCGCCCGCCGTCACCTTCCCCGGATGCTCGACGAGAATCAGGAACAGCCCGATGGCATGTTTGCACGGGAACTTGCGGCTCGGGCACGAACACTTGAACGCCGGCTCCGACAGGTCGATCCGTGTCTGGTACGGGTTCTTGCCGCTCCCTTTGATCTCCCCCCACGCACTGCGCTCATCGCGCCCGAGCGTGGCCCACTTTGCCGGCTGCGCAAGCTCTCGCCCCGAGCGCAGCGAACTCTCGTCCGGCGCGAGTGCTGAAACCTGCTCGACGCTCCAGTGTGCGCTCACTTCTGCAGCACCCTCCGCATCAATCGCTGACCGGCTGTTCGAGCGTCACTCACGCCACTCATGGTTCTGGATGTAAGCCGACGCTGGAATCGACCATCATTGGCGTCGAGGTGGCGGCAAATGTCAAGACGGGAGCGGCGCGGTAGAGCGGCACGTGGGCAGACGGGCGACACAGAACGTTTTCCGCAGGCTTGTGTGAGGAATTGACAACGGGCCTTTCATTAGACAAAATGTCTAAGCATGCGAGTGATCAGCCGCAAGACGCTGGAGGACTTCTGGAGACGGCACCGGGATGCGGAGCAGCCGTTGCGCGAATGGTACAGAACGGCACTGGCGGCTGAATGGCGGAGTATTGCCGAGGTCCGCAGCGTTTATCCGCACGCAGATGCTGTTGCCACGCCCCAAAGTGGGATTCTGACGGTGTTCAACGTCGGCGGCAACAAATACCGTTTGATCGCTCGCATCCGATATGACTGGCAACTCATCAATATCCGCTGTGTGCTGACCCATACCGAGTACGGCACAGGCAAATGGAAGGAGTAGAAATGCAGCTCAAGGAGATGAAATCCGCAGCGCTGCCCAGGTCCTTTGCGAAACTGGTGGAGTTGATGCCTCCCATGGCCGTTCAGGACGATGTCCAGCACTCGAACGCCGTGGAAATGATCGATCGCCTCATGCAGATCGAGCACTTAACGAAGGGACAAGCGGACTACCTCGAGACCTGGGTGGAACTCGTCGAGGTGTACGAATCAAAGCGGCACGCCATCGACCTCTCGAAGCTGTCGGCGGCACAGATGATCCGGCATGTCCTCAATGAAGCGGGGATGTCTGGGTCGGACTTGGCACGCCTGCTGGGCATGCATCCGACGATGGGCTCGAAAATCCTCAAAGGAGAGCGGCGGCTGACGTGGGAGCATGCGAAGGTGCTGGGTGCTCATTTCAGGGTAGCCCCGACGCTGTTCATGGACTGATGATGTGATCACGATCGACGGCTCACAAGGCGAAGGCGGGGGACAGATCCTGCGGAGTTCGCTGGCGCTGTCGATGGTGACGGGCACGCCGCTGCGGATCGAGAAGATCCGGGCCGGGCGGGCGAAACCGGGGCTGCTGCGCCAGCACCTGACGGCCGTGACGGCCGCGTCCCGCGTCAGCAACGCGGAGGTGATCGGGGCGGTGCTGGGGTCTCGCGAGCTGGAGTTCCGGCCGCAGGGGATCAACGCGGGCGACTATCGCTTCTCGATCGGCTCGGCCGGCAGCACGACGCTCGTGCTTCAGACCATTCTGCCGGCGCTGATGGTGGCCGACGGGCCGTCGACCGTGCGGATCGAGGGCGGAACGCATAACCCGCACGCGCCGCCGGTGGACTTTCTGGCCCGCTCGTTCCTGCCGGTTCTGGAACGCATGGGGCCGCGCGTGAGCGTCGCGCTGGAGCGGCCGGGTTTCTTCCCGGCCGGCGGCGGACGCATCGTCGTGCAGATCGAGCCCGGTAGGTGCCGTCTGCCGGACGGGACCTCGGTTGCACAGAGGCCCTCCGAGGTTCAACACCCAGACCTCGCTGACAAAACTCCCGACAACTCCCCCGGGCTTTCGCGAATCGAGCTCGACGACTGCGGCGAGATCCGCGAGCGCGTGTGCCGTGCGGTGGCGGCCGGGCTCTCGCGCGGAATCGCGGAGCGCGAGCTCAAGGTGATCCGCGAGGGGCTCGGCTGGCCACCCGAGTGCCTGCGCGTCGAGGATCTCGACCCCGCGTGCGGGCCGGGCAACGTGCTGATCATCGAGCTGGCGTGCGAGCATGTCACGGCCGTCTTCACCGGCTTCGGCATGCGCGGCGTGACCAGCGAGGCCGTCGCCGCCGACGCGCTGGGGCAGGCGAAGCGCTACCTGGAGGCCGACGTTCCGGTGTGCGAGCACCTGGCCGACCAGTTGCTGCTGCCGATGGCCATGGCCGGCGGCGGATCGTTCGCGACGCTTCCGCTCACGCCGCACAGCACAACGAACATCGACGTGATCCGCCGGTTTCTGCCGGTGTTGATCGACGTGACCTCCGAGGGCGCGCAGCGCTGCCGCGTGGAGGTCAAACGCCTTTAGCAGCCGCGGAGGCGGCCGCTACACTTTCTCGGCGACGAGGACCATGTTCGAGGCGGGCCAGGGGAGCGGGGTGAGGCGGTCGCCCTCCCCGCGGAGGAGCCGCACCTTGCCTTCGTAGCGGTTCGCGACGATCCACGGGTTGAGCAGCTCATACGACGACGGATGCACGCGGAACCCCGAGCGCTCGACCGCGCTCTTCCATTCCGCGAAGCTCCAGAAGCAGAACCGCTCATGCATTTCACTCTGCCAGTTGTCGGTGTAGTCCTTCTTGCTCAGGAATTCGCAGGCGTCTTCGAGACGCAGCCGCACATACGGCTCGCCGGTGATTTCCTCGATCTCGAAGCGGATCTGCCCGCCCTCGTCGCGACGGAAGTCACGGGCGAAGCGCTGGAACCGCGCGAACGTCGAGAGGCCGTCGAGGTATTCCCGCAGTGCGTCTCGCTGTTTACCCGGAAACTCGCGCTCCCAGTCGTCGCACCGGCCGTCGGCGCGGCTGAGCCACAGATAGACCTCTGCGTCGCGATCCGGCGGCCCGATCACATCGACGTTGATCCACCGCCCGCCGCTGGCGAGCTGGTCGAACAGCAGTCTCATGAACCGCTCGAGCTGCGGGCGGCCCTGGTACGACTCGATCTCGTGCGTGAGCGAGAACGTGGTAAACGTGTTGACGCTGCCGGACGGGAAGACCGGGCCGGCGGCGAAATCGCGCTGATAGAAGAAGACGTTGTCGTTGGCGAACGCGCCCAGTTCCTTGCGGTGCACGCACTCGGCGTAGAGCGGCCGGGCCACCTCGATGCCGTAGAAGTCCGACTCGCGCAGCGACTCATCGAGCGTCATCTCGCGCAGGATCGAGCCGGTGCAGCAGCCGATGTCGACGATGCGGCCGGGGGCGACCAGGCCGCGGATGAGGGCGTACTTGCGCTCCGCTCCCTGGTCGAACGAGCGGACGTATGTGTTGTAGTCGCGCGTTTCGGTGATGTCGCCGTCGCTGGTCAGCAGAGGGTCCTGGTGCAGCTGAATGATCGCGTTGCCGAAGTCGTACTTGTCGTACAGGCGGCGGGTCGCGCGGGCGACTTTGCGCAGGTACGTCTCGTCGGTGCGCCAGTCGCGGCCCTGCCGGTGCGTCTCCACGACGTGCGTCAGAAGCTCCCACGGTGTCTGGGCGGCGTATCGCCCCGCCGCCCGGTCCGCGAGTTCGAACGGCAGGATCCGAAAGCCCAGCCGCTCGTAGAGCTCGATGACGGCCGGTGTCGAGCAGCCGACGACGGTATTGGCCGGCGTCATGCGGATTCGCCCGAAGCTCTCGACCTCGATCTTCTTGAGCACGTACTCGGCGAACCGCGGCGTGCTGCCGATGTCGTCGATCATGTAGACGAGCGA
>CAZQEN010000002.1:6443-55687 GCA_964591605.1 uncultured Planctomycetales bacterium | reverse complement strand
CGCCACCGGCCCCCTGCGCCGCGCGGTCGACAACGTCAGCTTCCGCGTCGCCGCCGGCGAAATCTACGGCCTGCTCGGCCCCAACGGTGCCGGCAAGACCACCACCCTGCGCATCCTCTCGGGCCTCATGCAGCCCACCGCCGGCCGCGTCTTCGTCAGCGGCATCGACGTCCAGGCCGACCCGCTCGCCGCCAAACGCTGCATCGGCTTCCTCACCGCCAACACCGGCCTCTACCAGCGCCTCAGCCCCCGCGAGTTGCTCCCGTATTTCGCCGAGCTCAACGGCATCGAACGCGCCGCCGCCCGCCGCCGCGTCGCCGAGCTCATCGACCTGCTCGGCATGCACGACTTCGCCGACCTGCGCTGCGGCGCCCTCTCCACCGGCCAGAAGCAGCGAACCAACATCGCCCGCGCCCTCATCGCCGACCCGCCCGTCCTCGTCATGGACGAGCCCACCCTCGGCCTCGACGTCCTCACCAACCGCGTCATCCTCGATTTCATCCGCCGCGAGCGGACCGCCGGCAAAGCCATCCTCCTGAGCACCCATTACCTCGACGAGGCCGAGACCCTGTGCGACCGCATCGGCCTGCTCCACGAGGGCCGGCTCGTCGCCGAAGGCACCATGCCCGACCTCCGCGCCCGCACCGGCCTCGAACGCCTCACCGACATCTTCCTCGCCCTCGCGCAGCCCTCTCCCATGACGGATGCTCCTCTGACGCCTCCCGGCACATCTCCGACCGGGACGGGAGAGGGCGAGGGGCAACGCAGACGCGGCGGTGAGCGGGTGACCGCAAGAGGGCACGAAGAAATCGGCAATCGGCAAGCGGCAATCGACAATCCTCTCAATCCGCCATCCCCGCCGGAGGTCTCCCCATGATCTCCCGGTCGCGGATTCAGACCATTTATCGCAAAGAACTCCTCGACATCCTGCGCGACCGCCGCACCCTGGCCGCCATGATCGTCATCCCCGTCGTCCTCTACCCGCTCATCATGCTCGCCTTCGTCCGCGCCGCCGAATCCGAGCAGGCCCGACTCGAATCCGAGGAATACGTCGTCGAAGTCCCCGACGCGTCCACCCAGGCTCACTTCGAGCACATCCTCCAGGTCGTCGCCGGCCGCCGCCCCCCTGACCGCCCGATGCCGAGGTTCAACGTCCAGATCGGCGACACCCCGCCCGACCAGTGGAACGAGCAGATCCACGCCCACCTGGCTCTGGCCTTTTCGCCCCAACCGCCGCCGCTCCCCCCGCAGGTCACTGTCCAGATCCACTACAACGAAGTCGACGTCCGCAGCCGCACGGCCGTCAGCCAGCTCCAGACCGTCTTTGACGAATACCGCGAGCTGCTCACCCGCGAGGTCCTCTCCGGATTGCTCGCTGCCGCACCGGGCGAGCAAATCACCGTCGATCAACTGCTCAAGCCGGTGGAAGTCAACACCCTCTCCACCGCCACCGAGCGCCAGCGCGGCGGCTGGGCCCTCGGCCAGATCATCCCCCTCGTCCTCGTCCTCATGACCATCACCGGCGCGATCTACCCGGCCATCGATCTCACCGCCGGCGAACGCGAACGCGGCACCCTCGAAACCATCATGGTCGCCCCCGTCCCGCCCATGCATCTCATCGTGGGCAAGTTCTTCGTCGTCTTCACCATCGCCATGATCACCGCCGCTCTGAACGTCGGTAGCGTCGGGGCCACCATGCACTTCTCCGGCCTTACCCAGGCCCTCTCCGCCGAGATGCCCGTGCAGTTCCCGCTTTCCGTGCTGCCGATGGTGCTCCTCTGTCTCGTCCCGTTCGCACTCCTCTTCAGTGCCATCCTCCTGGCCGTCTGCAGCTTCGCCCGCACGTTCAAGGAAGCCCAGAACTACATCATGCCCGTCATGATCGTCTCCCTCATTCCCGCCTTCGCCGCCACCTTCCCCAGCGTGCGCCTCGAACGCGGCATGTTGGTCATGCCGGTCGGCAATATGGTCCTCCTGGCCCGCGAACTGCTGCAGGGCACCTGGACCTGGACCCAGGTTGCCGTCGTCGTCCTCTCCACCGGCCTCTACGCCACCGCGGCCATCGCCGTCGCGGCGCGCCTCTTCGGCCAGGAGGCCGTCCTCTTCGCCGACACCCGTTCCTACCGCGTGCTGCTGACCCGGCGTTTCTTCGTACCTGCGGAGCGTCCGCCCACCTCGCACGCCCTTCTGCTGGCCGCCCTCCTCTTCCCTGCCAGCTTCTATGCACAATCGCTGCTCGGCGACGCCTCGGGCGCGCATTTCGCCCGCATGCTCGGCCGGCTCGCCCTGCTGCAGTTCCTGCTCCTCTTCGTGATCGTGCCGCTCGCCGTATGCATCTATTTCAAGATCGACCTGCGTTCGACCTTCAGCCTGCGCACCCCCTCCGCACGGGCGGTCATCGGCGCGCTGTTCATCGGCCTCTCGAGCTGGGCCCTTGCCAACGAGTTCATCCACGCCCAGGCCAGACTGCTGCCGCCTTCCCGCGCCGTCGAGGAACTCAGTGAGAAACTCCTGACCGAATTGAAGGCCATGCCGCTGCCGCTGGTTATCCTCTTCCTCGCCGTCATCCCCGCCATCACCGAAGAGCTCCTCTTCCGCGGCTTTGTGCTCAGCGGCCTGGCCCGCGGCTTTCGCAAGTGGGCCGCCATCGCCGTGGCCGGCCTTATCTTCGGCATCTATCACTTCATGTTCGACCGCATCCCCGTCACCACGCTGATCGGCATTCTCCTCGGCTGCATCTGCTGGCAGACCCGCTCCATCCTGCCCGGCATGATCATCCACGCCCTGCACAACGCCATTTCCACCACGATCCCCATGGTCGGGCACTGGCCCGCCTGGACCGGCCTGGCCGACCCCGACGCCACCCACCTGCCCCTCCGGATCCTCATCCCCGCCGCCGCCTTGTTCCTCATCGGCCTCGTGCTGGCGGCCGCACCTGCCGCCGCTCACGCCGGAAACGAGCCTCCGCAAGGCGGGATTCGTGAACCAGTGCGGACTCACAGCCCCTCTGATGTCACCCGCCCGCAGGAGACATCCACCGCATGACTCCGACCATCACCCACCACTCGCTCACCCATTCCCCCAATCCCCCATTCCAATCTCAAATCTCAAATGTCCAATCTCCCATCTCAACCGGTCTCCCGCCACCGCTTGTCAACTCGTGCCAGGGCATGAATAATCGCTGTTGAAGGGGGACCGGCGTTGCCCTTGCCCTTGTCCTACAACTGGCGAAATCTCTTCGTCCGCAAGCTGAGTACCACGCTCACCTTCGTCGTCGTGGCCGTCGTGGTCTTCGTCCTGAGCGTGCTGCTCTCCTTCGCCGCGGGCATCCGCGCCTCCCTCGCCGCGAGCGGCTCCGAAAATAATGTCCTCGTCCTCAAGCCCGGCTCGACCGCCGAAAGCACCAGCATCATCGGCCCTGAAGAATCCAAAAAACTCTACCAGGCCCCCGGCATCGCCCGCGACGCCCAGGGCCGCCTCCTCGTCAGCCATGAGCTCTGCGTCCAGACCTCCATCGCCCGCCGCGGCCCGGAGGGCAACATGGCCAACGTCGCCGTGCGCGGCGTCAGCGACATGGCCTTCCTGCTTCACGACCAGGTCCGTCTCGTCCAGGGGCGGCGCTTCCACGAAGGCGCCGATGAGATCCTCGTCGGCCAGGGCGCCCACGACCGCTATCAGAACCTGCGCCTGGGCGACCGCATCGCCATCGGCCGCCTCAGCAGCCGGCTCTGCGAGGTCGTCGGCGTCTTCTCCTCAGGCGGCAGCGCGCTCGAAAGCGAAATCTGGGCCCCGCTCACGCTCCTGTACGACGCCTACGGCCGGCGCTTCACCTCCAGCGCCCTCATCCGCCTCGAAAACCCCGCCGCCGCCGCCACGACGATCGACTACATCAACGGCCCCGCCGTCCAGCTCGAAGCCAAGCTCGAACCCGTCTACTACAGCGACCTCTCCCGGACCACCCGCGAGCTTGTCATTCTCACCACCATTCTCGTCAGCATCATGGCCGTCGGCGCCATGTTCGCCGTCGCCAACACCATGTACGCCGCGGTCGACGGCCGCCGCCGCGAAATCGCCATGCTCCGCACCATCGGCTTCTCGCGCAGCTCGATCGTCGTCGCCTTCCTGCTCGAATCGCTCCTCATCTGCGTGGCCGCCTGTGCGTTCGGGCTGGCCGCCAGTTTCGTGGTCCTCCTCAAGGCCGCGCGACAGGACTTCCTCTCGGACGCCACGTGGACTGTCCTGGCCTACGAACTCAAGGCCACCCCCGACACGGTGCTCACCGCCCTGGCCCTCGCCATCCTCGTGGCCGTCATCGGAGCCCTTGCCCCCGCCGTCCGGGCCTCCCGCACGCAGGTGATCGAGGCCCTACGTAAAGCCTGACCTCCGCCATACAATGACAGCAATGAGCACGACACCCGAGATTCGCTCCCAGCTTCAGTCGCTCCGGATCCCCAAAGACCAGCGCCCCGTCGCCGCTGGATACGTCGGCCGCAGAAGCCGCCGCCGTCTCTGGCCGCTGTTTCTGCTCGTACTCATAGCTGCCGGGGGCGCATGGGTTTACATCAATCGTGAGAAGGTCGCCGACGTCGTCGCCCAGACCACCGCCGTTGCCCGGGCGGATACCCCGGTCCGTCTCATCCAGGTCACCGCCCGTCGCGACAACACCCCGCCCCCCGTCCTGACCGCCACCGGCAAGATCGTCTCCGACCATCGCGTGCAGGTCTCCACCAAGGTCTCCGGCCAGATCGTCGCCCTCCATTTCGAGCAGGGCGATCGCGTCAAGCGGGGTCAGGTGCTGGCCCACATCGAGGACGTCATTTACCGGGCCCGCCGGGATGAGGCCGCCGCCCGGCTCGCCAAGTCCAAGGCCAGCCTCGAGTTTCAGAAGTTTAACTTCGCCCGCATCAAGAGCCTCTACGATCGCCAGAGCGCCCCGGAGACCGAATTTACCGACGCCCAGCGCGCCCTCCGCGAGGCCGAGTCCCAGGTCCAGATGGATCAGGCCACCCTCGACTGGGCCCAGAAGATGCTCAAAGACTGCGAAGTCGTCGCCCCGATCGAGGGCGTGATCCTCGAACGCAACGTCGAGGTGGGCGACTTCGTGGCTGCCGAGGGCGGACGCGGCGCCATGGCCAATTCGCAGTTCGCCAGCATCGCCGACATGGAGGCCCTTCGCGTCGAAGTCGACGTCAGCGAGCTCGACATCGCCCGTCTTCGCGACAACATGCCCTGCCAGATCACCCCGGAGGCCTACAAGAACCGCAGGTACTCGGGTCACATCATGTGGATCGATCCCGGCGCGAACTATTCCAAGGCCACCGTCCAGGTCAAGGTGCGCATCGACGATCCGGATGATTACCTTCGCGTCGAAGGGTCCGCCCAGGTGGTGTTCCTGTTAGAGGCTCCATCCTCTGCTCCCGCCGCCAGTCAGCCCGCGGCCGTCTGGGTGCCCGTCTCCGCCGTCCAGGTCCAGCCCGGCGCCGGTCAGGGCCGGGTCTTTCGCGTGATCGACGGCCGTCTCCGTGCCACCACCGTCGCCCTCGGACGCACCAGCAGCGGCCAGGTCGAGATTCTCTCCGGCCTCGCCGAGGGCGATTCCATCGCCGCCGATAACCTCGACAAGCTCACCGACGGCATGAAACCCGCCGGCTGAGCCCGTCCCGGTTGGGCGCCCCCGGCCCCGCTGCTATAATGCCCCGTGCGACCCGGGCCCAAGGTGTGAAACCCTGATGGCAACCGACATTGCTGCAGATTACGACCTCGACTCGCTCAACGCCGTCTTCGAACAGCGCGACGCGCTCGACATCATCGCCTGGGGGGTCAACGAATTCGGAGACGACATCGCCGTCTCCTCCTCCTTCGGCGCCGACAGCGCCGTCATGCTCCACCTGTGCACCCGCGTCAAACCCGACATCAAGGTCATCGCCGTCAACACCGGCTTTCTCTTCCCCGAGACGCTCGCGTTCATGGAGATGCTCAGGCAGCGCCTCAGTCTGAACCTGCACGTCTATCGCCCGGCTCTGCGCAAGGAGTTTTTCCTCGACATCCACGGCAAGATGTGGCAGTCGAGCCCCGACGCCTGCTGCGCGATGAACAAGCGCGAACCCTTCGACCGGGCCAAGCGCGAGCTGGACCTGCGGGCGTGGCTGACCGGCATCCGCCGCGAACAGTCGGCCACCCGCCGCAACTCGCCCATCGTCCAGCTCGACCACAAGGGCCTCGTCAAGCTGTGCCCCATCGCCAACTGGACGGCCAAAGACGTGCACTACTACCTGCAGGAGAATGACCTCCCGTACCACCCGCTCCGCGCCCAGGGCTACCTGAGCATCGGATGCCACCCCGAGGAGGGTTACTGCACCACGAAAGTCAAACCCGGCCAGGACCCCCGCAGCGGCCGCTGGGCCGGCTTCGACAAAACCGAATGCGGCCTTCACGTCCACGAGGCCGGCAGTGGAATCTGACGCATCGATGACGAATGAATGACGAATGTCTAATGACTAAATGTCTAAAGAATGCCCAATGACCCAATGCCTGAATGTCCGACCGCCGCAACGACCCCGCCGCCCTGAGGCATTAGGAATTCAGTTATTGGTGCTTCATTAGACATTGGGGCTTAGTCATTAGGCATTTCAGGGCTTCGGATTCCGTGGTTCTAAGAGTCTAAGATACGATGATGCCGCTCCACCTGGGACCCGTCGAACTCTCCAGCAGCCTGCTCCTCTCCCCGATCGCCGGCTATTGCGATCTGGCGTTCCGCCTCACCGTGCGCCCGCTCGGGGGGCTGGGGCTGGCGAGCAGCGATCTGATCAACCCGCGGGGGCTGCTGCGACAGACGCGCAAGAGCATGGAACTCGTCGAAACCGAGCCGGCCGACCGGCCGCTGTGCATCCAGCTCTACGGCCACGAGCCCGACGAGATGGCCAATGCCGCCCAGTGGTGCGAGGAGAACGGCGCCGCCGTCATCGACATCAACATGGGCTGCCCGGTGGACAAGGTATGCAAGAAGAACGGCGGCTCAGCGCTGCTGCGGAACCCGGCGGTGGCGGCGGGGCTCGCGGAAAAGGTCGTTCGCGCCGTCAAGGTACCCGTGACGGTCAAGATGCGCCTCGGCTGGGACCACGACCACATCGTCGCCCCACAGCTCGCGGCCGTGCTCGAAGACGTGGGGGTGGCGGGCGTGACCATCCATGGCCGCACCGCCGCTCAGAAGTTCAGCGGCAAGGCCAGCCTCGACGGCATCGCCCGCGTTGTCGAAGCGGTGAAACGAATCCCGGTCATTGGCAATGGCGACATCTGCCACCCGCACGACGCGAAGCGGATGCTCGATCACACCGGCTGCCGCGGCGTCATGATCGGCCGGGCCGCCCTGAGCGACCCCTGGATCTTCCGCGATACGCACGCGTACCTGACGACGGGCCGCATCCCATCGCCGCCCGCGCCCGCCGAGCGCATCACCCTCATGAACGTGCATTTCGCCCACCTGCAGCGTATCCGCGGCGAGCGTCTGGCCTGCATCGCGTTCCGCCAGCGTGCGAGCTGGTACATCAGGAAGTTGCCGCCCTGCCCGCAGTTCCGCGAGCGCATCCGCTTCATCCAGACGCCCGCCGACTACCACGCCTGCATCGAGTTGCTCCACGCTGAACTCGCCGCCGCGCAGGAACGGTCCACCCTCCAGGTCGCCTGATGCGAGGGCGGCAACAACGAAAGGAATACCATCTGTAGCGCCGGGCCTCTGTGCCCGGCGAAGTCAGGTTGCGTCGTCGGCCACGGAGGCCCGACGTTACGGCATGCCACTCACACCATCTCCCACCGGTGCAGCCACCGGTACTCCGGTGTGAGGTGCGCGTGAAAGTTCTCGATGCACTCGCGCAGCAGCGTCTGCTCGGCCTGCTCGTCTTCCGGCGTGGCGCGCTCGTGCGAGGCCTTCACGTTCTCGGCAAGCTGCTCGGGCGTGTGCACGCCGGGGATGATGGCCGTCACGCGCTGTTCCCGCAGCATCCGCCGCAGCAGGACCGATGCCCGCGTGTCGAGGTTCCCCGTGATCATCGCCGGCTTCTGCGCGAACACTGTCCCCGCCGCGAACGGCTTGATGGCGATCACGCCCACGTCCTTCTGACGCGCCAGAGCCAGCAGACTGTCGCCCTGATACGGCTTCGTGAGGAACATGTACGGAAACAGGATCACCGAGAACTGTGGATATTCGTTCAGCACCCGCCGGAACACCTTCGGATTGTGCGCCGAGACGCCCAGCCACCGCACTTTGCCCTGGGCATGCGCCTTCTCGAACGTCTCAACCACCATGTCGAGCACGCGCGGGCTCACGTCGTACATCGTCTCCTGCTTGAGCTGCCCCTCGCCCCACGTCGCCCCGACCGGCCGCCACAGCGAGAGCTGCTCGACGCCGAATGCCTTGAGCCGGTTGTTGATCTCGCGGGCGAACCGCTCGCGCGACAGCTCCGACTCATACTCCGACGTGAGCTTCTCAGGCCACGAGGCAAAACCGATGTGAAACCGTTCGCGGATGCCGCGCCCGAGCGTCTTGAACGCCTGCGCATACATCGCCACCTCTTCGACGATGTTCGTATCCAGGTAGTTGATACCGAGTTCGGCCGCCTTCGCCAGCACGGGGATGCGGTCTTCCGGCGTCTTGCCGCCGTGCCCGCCGAGGCTGATCTCCGAGAGAAACGCCTCGGTCTTGCCCAGCCGCCGGTAGCCCATCTTCGGGTGGTAGTTGCGGATGCTCGCGCTCGGCTGAGTCGCGCTCGGCCGCGATTCAGTCAGGGCGGCCCCGGCCGCCGGCGGCAACGCCGATGCGGCCGCAGCCATGGTGGTGGCCTTCAGCAAATCGCGACGTGAGCGCTCTGTGGGCGTCATGATGCCAACTCCTGTCTGATGAGACGCAGACGAAGAACGCGCGGTTGAACTCGCATGTGGGGGGACACACACATGATGCCGCCTCAAGATCCGACTCCAGCTTACCTTGCCCGGCATCCCAAGTCGACGGCTTTCCCGCGCCGGTCACGAACCAGGGCCCTGACACTTCCGGCCCCCCCATCATCAGAACCCCAATCGTCAGTGACCCTTGACACGCCAGGCGGCTTCGCCGCTCTTGAACGCGAATGCGTTCCTGGCGAGTCAAGGGTGAGGGGCCTTGCACGCCACAACGCCGGACCTTCCCGCGACCGGATGACGTCCCCCTCGTGGATGCGGTCAGACTCAATGGCCAGGAACAGTGATCTCCGTGAACTGGCCCTTCAGATGTTCGCCAAACCACGCGGCCGTCTCCCGCGCAATCACCCCCGAGCGGTCCCGCATGATCGAGTCATGATCCTCTTCTTCGAGAACGATCAACCGCGCGCGGTCCCCGGCGGCCTGCGCGAGCAGTTCGCTTTGCGAAACCGGGATCCTGGCATCACGGCGACCATGGATCAGCAGAACCCCCGCCGAGGTCCTGCCCAGGGCGGACACCGGCTCTGCTTCATCGGGCTGAAACCCGGCCATCGCTCCCGCCCGGTCGATCGCCCGATGGATCAGCCCATCCGGAAGAAACCGCCCGCCCGGAAGATAATGCCGCACCGAAACCGGCACGACATCCCGCATCCGTGCGAACGGCGCCACCGCCACCACCGCCCGCACCCGCACATCACGCCCCGCGAGCTGGATCGCCGTCGCCGCACCATACGAAGCGCCATACACGCCGACGGCCCCGTCCACGAAGCCGTCGCGGGTCAATGCATCCAGAACCTGCACGAGATCGGCCGACTCTCGAACCCCGTACGTCAGCCAGTTCCCGGTCGAGCTGCCCTGCCCGCGCAGATCGATCAGCACGGCGCGGTACCCGAGTCCCATCAGCATCTTCCCAACCGACACCATCGATCGCTTGCTGTCGCCCATTCCGTGGAGGACCAGCACCGTCGCCATCCCACCCTGACCATCCGGCCGAGTGCTCACGTGGGGAGGGGCCATGACCCACATCGAGAGTGACGCGTCCGGCGGTCCAACCGTCACGCGAATCTCGCGCTCAACCTCCATCCGCGCCAGCTCCGACCGGTCCACCCGTTCAACCGCCACCAGCAACCTGCCTCGATTCGGCGCCGCCACGATCGCTCGCGCGAGCCAATAGGGCAGGCTCAGGCCGCCGGCCAGGACCAGACAGCCGACGAGGACCACTCCGACGATGAATCGTCGCCCAACCTTGCGGCGGCGGTGGAAACCGGACAGCCCAGCTTGATCGATCTGCCGATCCATGCCGGCATTCTAACCCAGCCCCCGGCGCGTTGACGCGCCGATACCGCATCCCCGCTGATCAGCCGCTATAATCCGCCGGCTGTTCGGATTGCACCGGGGCGGCGGGCCCCATGCCCGCCGTGGGGGACCTCCCCCTCGCCCCGTGGCTGGGGCTTTCCTGCTCGGGTTGACGTGCCGCGTGCCCGCCGCACCAGGATTTCACCGCCGATGGGCTTGCCGGGGTTGCCTGAGGAGCCAGCGAGAAGACGTCTCATGACCAAGCGCTCACAGAGGGCCGGTGCCGTCGTTGTCGGCACGGCGATATTCATGCTCAGCGGCTGCGCCCGGAAAACTCCCGCCGCCGTGCCGCCCCCGCCGCCGGTGGTCACCGTGGCCCAGCCGGTCGTCCGCGAAGTCACCGACTACGATGAATTCCCCGGCCGCGTCGAAGCCCTCAAAAGCGTCGACATCCGGGCGCGCGTCGGCGGATACCTCGACAGGATCTTTTTCCAGCCGGGCGCCGACGTGAAGGAGGGCGACGTCCTCTTTCAGATCGACCCCCGGCCGTTCCAGGCGAACCTCGATCAGGCGAAGGCTCAGCTCGCCCAGGCCCAGGCCGCCCTGCGGGAGCGCGAAATCGAGGCCTCGCGACTCACTGAGCTTCTCAAAACCCAGGCCGCCTCACCCATCGAAACCGACCGCGCCCTCGCCCAGCGCGACGCCGCACGCGCCGCCGTCCAGGCCGCCCAGGCCGCTGTCGAGCAGGCCCAGCTCGACCTCGACTACTCCACCGTCAAGGCCCCCGTCAGCGGACGCGTCAGCCGCAACTACGTCGATGTGGGCAATCTCGTCATCGGCGGCCAGGGCCAGCCCACGCTGCTGACCCGGATCGTCACCCTCGACCCCATCTATGCCTATTTCAACGTTGACGAGCAGACGGTCCTGCGCGTGCGCTCCAGCATCCTTCAGGGGGAGATGAAGAACTACCAGGAGACCACGATTCCCGTCTATCTGGGTCTGGCCAGCGACGAGGGTTTCCCGATGAAGGGCCGTATCGACTTCGTCGAGAACCGCCTCGATCCGGAAACTGGTACTCTCACCGTCCGCGCCATCTTCGACAACAAGGGCACCGGCATCGTCCGGATGCTTTCGCCCGGCATGTTCGCCCGGATTCGCCTCCAGATCGGCGTGCCTTACACCGCCGTCCTCGTCCCCGAGCGGGCCCTCGGCTCCGACCAGGGACAGCGCTATCTCCTGGTGGTCGATGAGAAGAACGTCGTCGAGCACCGCAGCGTCAAGATGGGCTCACTGCACGATGGCCTGCGCGTCATTGAAAAGGGCCTGAGTCCGCACGAGTGGGTCATCACGCACGGGCTTCAGCGCGTCCGGCCCGGCCTGGTCGTCGAGCCGCGCCGGACCTCCTCGCTTGACACGCAGCCCGCGCAGACCGCGCCGGCCGTCGCCCTGGGAATCGGAGACTAAAGAACCGGCCATGATTTCGAGATTCTTCATCGATCGGCCGATCTTCGCGTCGGTGCTCTCCATCGTCATCACCATCGCCGGCGGCGTGGCCCTCGTCTACCTGCCCATCGCGCAGTACCCCGAGATCACCCCGCCGAACGTGCAGGTCACCTGCGTCTATCCCGGCGCCAGTGCCCAGACCGTCGCTGACACCGTCGGAGCCCCCATCGAGCAGCAGGTCAACGGCGTCGAGAACATGATGTACATGTCGAGCTCGAGCGGGAACGACGGGAGCTACACGCTCACCGTCACCTTCAAGCTCGGCGTCAACCTCGACATGGCCCAGGTGCTGGTGCAGAACCGCGTCGCTCTGGCTCTCCCCACGCTCCCCGACATCGTTCGGGCCACCGGCGTCACCGTGAAGAAGCGCTCGCCCGACATCCTGCTGGTCGTCAACCTCTTCTCGCCCGACAAGTCGCGGGACCAGCTCTACCTGAGCAACTATGCCACGCTCCAGGTCCGCGACGAGCTCGCCCGGCTCGACGGCGTCGGCGAGGTGATCATTTTCGGCCAGCAGGCCTACAGCATGCGGATCTGGCTCGATCCCGACCAACTCAGCGCCCGCGATCTGACCATGCTCGACGTCGTCAATGCGCTCCGCGAGCAGAACGTGCAGGTCGCCGCCGGCCAGATCGGCCAGCCGCCCATCCCCGCCGGGCAGGTCTTCCAGTACACCCTGACCACCCTCGGCCGGCTCTCAGACGCCGAGCAGTTCGCCAACATCGTGCTCAAGACCGGCTCCGAAGGGCAGATCACCCGCGTCAAGGACGTCGCCCGCGTCGAGCTCGGCGCCCAGAGCCAGGATCAGAGCAGCATGCTCGACGGCAACCCCTCGGCGGGCGTGGCCATCTTCCAGATCCCCGGCTCGAACGCCCTGGCCACCGCCGACCGCGTCCGCGCCAAGGTCAAGGAGCTCAGCCGGCGGTTCCCCTCCGGAGTCAACTACGACATCGTCTACGACACTACGCCCTTCATCCGCGAGTCCATCCGGGAGGTCGTCAAGACCCTGGGTGAGGCATTCATTCTCGTCGCCCTCGTCGTGCTCGTGTTCCTGCAGAACTGGCGCACCACGCTCATCCCGCTCATCGCCGTGCCCGTCTCGCTCATCGGCACCTTCGCCGTGATGTCCGTCCTGGGCTTCTCGCTCAACAACCTGACGCTCTTTGGCCTGGTCCTGGCCATCGGCATCGTGGTCGACGACGCGATCGTCGTGGTCGAGAATGTGGAGCGGTGGATCGAGAAGGGCCTCTCCCCACGGGAAGCCTCTTACAAGGCAATGGAGGAGGTCACCGTCGCCGTCATCGCCATCGCCTTCGGCCTGAGCGCCGTCTTCATCCCCACCGCCTTCATCGCCGGCATCACCGGCCAGTTCTACCGGCAGTTCGCCCTGACCATCGCGACGGCCACCCTGATTTCCGCGTTCAACTCGCTCACCCTCAGCCCGGCTCTCACGGCCCTGCTGCTCAAACCGCATCGCGCCCGCACCGATCTGCTCTCGCGGCTCCTGAGCTTTCTGTTCGGCTGGTTCTTCCGCGGGTTCAACCGCACCTTCACCTGGAGCAACCACGTCTACGGCCGCATGGTCCGCCATTGCGTGCGCGGGTTCGTCCTCTCGCTGCTGGTCTACATCGGCCTGCTGGGCGCCACCGGCTGGGGTCTCATGAATACGCCCATCGGCTTCATCCCCGGCCAGGACAAGGGCTACCTCATCGCCAGCATCCAGTTGCCCGACGCCGCCTCGCTCCAGCGCACCCAGGACGTCGTCCGGCGGGTCGGTCAGATCGTGCTGGCCACCCCCGGCGTCAAGCACTTTGTCGGCATCTCAGGCATGTCGTTTGTGCTCGGCACCAACGGCCCGAATCTCGCCTCGATGTTCATCATCCTCGACGAGTTCCACCATCGCCACCACCCGGACCTCTACGGAGAGGCGATTGCAAACCGCCTCCGTACGGAGCTGGCCCGGCAGATCGACGAGGCCATCATTCCCGTGTTCGCCCCGCCCCCCGTCAACGGCATCGGCACCACCGGCGGATTTCGCATCATGATCGAGGATCGCGGATCCCACGGGCTCGACCTGCTGCAGGCCCAGGCCGAAAACCTGGTCGAGCAGTCGCGCCACCAGCCCGGCGTCGCCGGGCTCTTCAGCAGCTTCCGCGCCAACACCCCCCAGCTCTACATCGACATCGACCGTACCAAGGTCAAGACCATGGGCGTCGAGCTCAGCGACGTGTTCAATACGCTGCAGGTCGCCCTCGGCGGCTTCTATGTCAACGATTTCAACAGGTTCGGCCGCACCTGGCAGGTCAACGTGCAGGCTGACGGGCCCTTCCGCACCAGTCCCGACATCGTCCGCCAGCTCAAGGTCCGCAACAAGGACTGGGGCATGGTCCCCCTCGGGGCCGTCGCCCGCGTCGAGGAGATCAGCGGCCCGCTCTCCATTACCCGGTATAACCTCTATCCGGCCGCGCCGGTCTATGGCTCGAGCGCTCCGGGCTACAGCTCCGGCCAGGTGATCGACATCATGCAGGACCTCGCCTCCCGCCAGCTCGCCCCCGGCATCGCCTATGAGTGGACCGACATGACCTACATCCAGATCCTCTCGGGCAACACCGCCCTGTTCATCTTCCCCCTCTGCGTGCTGTTCGTCTTCCTGACCCACTCGGCCGAGTACGAGAGCTTCACGTTGCCCCTCGGGATCATCCTCATCGTCCCGCTGAGCATCCTCTTTGCCCTCATCGGCGTATGGATCAAGGGCTTCGACAACGACCTCTTCGTGCAGATCGGCTTCGTCGTGCTCGCCGGCCTGGCCGCCAAGAACGCCGTGCTCATCATCGAGTTCGCCAAGCAGCAGCGCGAGCACGGCCTCTCGCCGCGCGACGCCGCCGTCGAGGCCGCCCGCCTGCGCCTCCGCCCGATCCTGATGACCTCGCTGGCCTTCATCCTCGGCGTGCTTCCGCTGGTCATGGCCAGGGGCGCCGGCGCCGAGATGCGCCAGCGCATGGGCATCGCCGTCTTCACCGGCATGATCGGCGTCACCTTCGTGGGCATCTTCCTCACCCCGGTATTCTATTATGTTCTCCAAACCATCAGCGAGCGAATCCGCGGCGTCCACCGCCGGCAGCGCCCCTCCCTGCTCGAAGACCGTCTCGATCCGCCCGAACCGCAGCCCGCCCTCGCCTCCTCCGGCGGCGACGGCCACCGGTCAAACCCCCGCCATTGAACCGGACCCGCCCGCATCGTACTGTGATGCCCGTTGAATGAATCCGGCCACGAAGGAGTTCGCCTCATGTCCGCAAAGAAGATCCTGATGATCGTCGGCGACTACGTCGAAGACTACGAAGTCATGGTCCCGTTCCAGGCCCTGCTCATGGTCGGCCACACCGTTCACGCCGTCTGCCCCGGCAAACGGGCCGGCGAACAGGTCCGCACGGCTGTCCACGACTTCGAGGGCGACCAGACCTACAGCGAGAAGCCCGGCCACAACTTCACGCTCAACGCCACGTTTGCCACGACGATCGGCGAGGATTACGACGCCCTCGTCCTGCCCGGCGGCCGGGCCCCCGAGTACCTGCGCCTCGACGAGAAGGTCATCCGCGCCGTCCGCCACTTCGCCGAACGCGGCAAGCCCATCGCCGCCGTCTGCCACGCCGCGCAGTTGCTCGTCGCCGCCGACGCCGTGCGCGGCAGATCGTGCAGCGCCTACCCGGCCGTCAGTCCCGACGTGACCGCCGCCGGCGGCAAATACGTCGACCTGCCCATGGACCAGGCCCACGTCGACGGCAACCTCGTCACCGCCCCCGCCTGGCCCGCCCACCCCGCCTGGCTGGCGAAGTTCCTCCAGGCCCTGGGTACCAGGATTCAGTTGTAGCCCAGCACATGAGAAGTGAGACGTGAGACGTGAGAAGTGAGACGTCTGCGGGTTTGTGGTGCAGCCGTCCCGGCTGCACGCACAGGCGAGACGCCTGCACCACAAACCCTCCTCACGTCGCACGTCTCACATCTCATTTACCCGCCTCTAACGGCGCACTCGACGCAACCAGCACCGTCATCCGCCCTTCCCCACCCTGGTGCTCGAGCTTGAGGAGCAGATCGTTCGGGCCGGACGCCAGGCGGATGGGTATGCTCGCGGCGCGCACCGGATGGCGGTGCCGTGAGAAGACCGCCTTGCCGTTCAGGAAGATCTTGACCGCGGCGTCGCTCTGCAGTGAGATCGACGCGCCCTGGCTCCGGGGTGAGTCGAGCCGTGCATACAGATACGTCACCGCCGGCTTCCTGCCCGCTGAGGTGAGCTTCTCGAGTTCCACAACGTACTGATCGCCCGCGAACGGCGGCTTGTACGGCCGCCACGTCGCCTCTCCGCCCTCCGGCAGCGCGTACCGCGCGGCAGGATCGAGCTTCTCCTCCGGGCCGTACGCCGTCTCGAATCCGAGGTGAAACTCGCGCGCCGGGAACGGCCCTGCCACCTGCCACTCCCGGATCGGCTGCGGCAGCACCTTCAGGCTCGACAGATACGCGAGCAGGTCGGCCACATCCTGCTCAGTGAATGACTCGAGCAGCAGGTCGGGCATGATCGTCCCTTCCTGCTTCTGCACCGCACGCACGTCGGATGCTGGCAGCGTGATCCGCTGACCGTCTTGCGTCTTCAACGTGATCTCAGCCTCCGTCCGGCCGAGCAGAAAACCCATCAGATACCCCTGTGACTCCGACTCGACCACGTGGGGCACGAACTCCGGCGACACCGCCGCCGCCGGGCGCGTGATCTGCTCGAGCATCGCCGCCGGTGCGTACTTGCGTCCGATCAGCGTCAGGTCGGGCCCGACGTCGGCCCCATCCGCGCCCACGCGATGGCACGTGTCACACCTGACCGCGCTGTGCACGAACAGTTCGCGCCCGCGATTCGCGTCGCCTTTGAGCGCCAGCACGCGCTTCGGATCGAGCTGGGCGATCGTCGCCGGCTGCGACGCCGCCGGAACGTACTTCGCGTACAACTGCCGCACGTTGACGTTCGCGTGCCGTGAACCCAGCCGGATTGCCTGATCACGCAGTGGAGCTGCGAGCTTCCCATCGTCGATGAGCGTGAGCAGGAACAGGCAGCCGTCGGCGAGCTTTCCGGCCGCCGCAACGGCCGCGGATGGGAGCTCGGGCGATAAGCCCGCGCTCGTCAGCAGCAACTGGAGCTCGTCAAACGCCCGCATCGTCGCGAGCGTCCGCACGATATCCCGCTGCAGGTCAGCCGCTGCGAGGGGAATCTCCCGCAGCAGGGCACGCCGGGCGGTCGGCGTATTGAGCTTGCCCAGCGATGTCACCGCCGCGAGCTTCAACGTCGCACCCGATGCGCCGCGCAGTATGCCCGCCACGACCTCATCGAGCTGCGTCACGCAGGCTTCCCCCGCCAGCCCGAGCGCATCGATCTGCAACGGCGGCTCTGACAGGGCCGCCCGGAGCCCATCCTGCAGCTCAGGACTGTCGGCCAGCTTCTTGTAGTCGCTGGCGATCCGCCCGCGAATCCGCTGCAGAGCGAGCCGGCGCGCGGTCGGCGGCAGATCCGCCCGCCCGGTTGCCTTCGCCACCGCGGTCATCGCTTCGGATTCCGTCATCCAGCCCAGCGCATCGATCACGTCCTCGGCCAGCTCGGCGGAGATTCCGGCATCGTCGAGACGCCGGGTCAACAGGGCAACCTCGTCGTGTGGATGCAGGATCTGGAGCAGCTTGATCGCCCGCCGGTCGAGCTTCTGGGCGTCGTTCAATCCGAGCACCTCGAACACCTGCGGACCCCGGCCGCCCGCGGCCACGCCGATGGCTTCGAGATAGAACCGATCCTGCCCATCCCACGCCCTGATCAGATCCAGAAGGGCGGTGAGCGCTGCGTCCTGGTGCTCTGCTCCGCCCTCTTTGGGGTCGCCGTTCACCCGCCGCAGCGCCAGCAGCACCTCGCGCCTCACCTGCACATCGGGGTCGTGGGCCCGCGGCAGAATGCGGTCCAGCGGCAGCGGCTCGCGTCGACGCAGCATGCGGACGGCCAGGGCTCGGAACGCGGGCCGCTGGTCTATCAGGGCCGCGTCGATCGCACCTTCGTCGCTCATGCGATCGAGCAGCCACAGCGCCCGCGCGGCCAGGTTCGGCGGCCCGGAGCCGGCCAACTTGGTCAGTGCGTCCCGTCCTTCGCCCGCGTGTCCCAGCAGGAACTCACGTGCCAGGAACTGCGTGGCCAGGTTCGGGCTGGCCAGGGCCTCCAGCGCATCCGGCAGGTTCGCGCAGGGCCCCGGCCGGGCCATGTGTCGGGCCCGGACGCCCCGAGGCGCCAGCCGATAGATTCGCCCCTGCCCGGGGTTGTTATAGGCGTGCCCGCCCACCCCTTCGTCATACCAGTCGGCGACGTAGATCGAGCCGTCCGGCGCGACGCACACGTCCACCGCCCGGAAGTACGCGTCATCCCCCGTCAGGATGTTCTCCTGCCGCGCGACAAACCCCGCGCCGCTCGGACGCCGCTCGTATGCCCGCACCTCGCGCGGGCCCGGATCGGCGTGCAGCAGCCGATTCTGATACGTCCCGCCGAACAGATCGTGCTCGTAGAACGTCATGCCCGACGGCGATCCGAAACCCGTGATGAGCGCCGCGGGCACGTGCCCGGGGATCGGCGTGCGCCATTCATTCAGCGGGTCGTACACGCCGTCCGGGCTGCGGAAGGGCATCGGCGTGCCGTACCAGCCGTAGTTCCCTCCCTCCAGAATCCAGCAGATGCGGACCGCCTTGTCCCCGTCGCTGTCGTTGTCGCTGCACCAGACGTTGCCGAACGAGTCCACCGCCAGCTCGTACGGATTCCGGAAATTGACCGCCAGCGCCTCCAGCCGCTTTCCGTCGAGCTCGCAGCGCAGCATCGCCCCCCAGCGATAGCGGGCCCGCGAGCCGTCGGGCCCGGTCACATCGAAGCCCGGGTCCCCATGCGTCATGTACAGCCAGTGGTCCGGCCCGATCACCAGGCCGTGCAGTCCGTGATCGCTGTTATGCCCGCCAAAGCCGGTGAGCAGCGCCCGCCTGGAACCCGCATCCGCCTTGAGATCGCCGTCCCGGTCCTCATACACCCACAGGTTGGGGCTCTCGCCCACGTACACCCGCGTGCCCGCGACGGCCACGCTCATCGGCACAAGCAGCCCGTCCGCAAATACGCTCGCCCGGTCCGCCCGCCCGTCGCCGTCCGCATCTTCGAGCACCTTCACGCAATCGGCCGGCGGCGTCTTGGCCCTGGCCCGGTACCACTGCCCCTCGCAGACCCAGACGCGCCCCTGCGCGTCGATGTCGATGGCCGTCGGATTTGTGATCAGCGGCTCTGAGGCGTAGAGCGTCACCTCCCACCCCTCGGGCACGCGAAGCCCTGCCACCGTCTTCTCGGGTGAGGTTTGACCCCGCACCGCCGCGGCGCCGGCCCAGAGGGTCACCGCAGCCACCGGAAACACACAACCGCGCAGCATGAAGGATTCTCCGCGTCGAGCAGTCGATGGGGATGTCGCTCCCGTCCGGAGCGGCCCGATGCACGCGGATGATAGACAGCGGCCTAGTTGTATTCAATGATCTGGTAGCTGATCTTGGCGTCCATCGATGCGCTGCTCGCGTCCAGCCGCACCGTGATCTGCGTCGCCGTCAAGTTGATCAGACAGGCGCTGGTCCGGCCCAGAAAGACGTTCGTGCTGCTCAGGGTGGCCGTCGCGCAGTAATCCGACAGCAGGACCACGCTTTTCGCCGGATCGATGGCCGGCGCGAAGGTCTGGCTCTTCTCGAGCTCGCCCGCCGCGACGTCCATCACCCCGCGCACCACCCGCTTGATCGGCACCCCTCCCGTCGCGACCTCCAGATTGGAGATCTGCGTCGAGATCTCATCGAGCGTCTTCATCGTCGGCGACACCGCGCCGGGCGGGGGGGTGAGTGGACCCGCATGGAGCAGCAGCGCAATTCCCGTGAGAAGGACGGCGGCGAGAACGACAGCAGGGCGGTTGAGACGCATCTTTTGCCTCCGGTTAAGAAGTGTCGACGGCATCTTACCCGGAAGCAATGGCCAGGGGAAGGCCAGCCGCTCCACGGTTTCTGCGTGGGTCCGTGACACTTTGGGCGGGGTGGCATGGGCAGCGTCGGCTTCGCGCAGCGAAGGCGACGCTGCCCGTGCGAGCCTCCCCGCGGGTCCCGGCACGCCGGGATCCATGCCACCCCGCCGATTCTGTCACGGACCCTTCCGGCGTGGGGCGGTCATCACAGGGCGTGCCGGTTGACTGCACAAGCCGGCAGATGCACCACCATGATGCTGGTGAAAGTTGCGGGTGCATGGCGGAAGCTGGCTTGTCGGCGCTGTCGTGCGGGGGAGAACTCTCGGATTCAGGCTTGTGCCGCCGGCCGTTGGCTCATCCGGCCTGGAGCGAGGGCGAGAGGCAGTCAAGCCAGCAGAGCCCCGACCGTCAGGGAGGGGGTCCTTCAGCGTGATCGCCGACCGCTTCCTCACGGGCGCGGCTCTGATCGAGCTTAAATCGTATCCAGGCGGCGCTGCAGCGCGTCCACCTCGTCAGCCAGCTCGCGGGGCAGGTGCTTGCCGAACATCGAGTAATACACCCGGATCTCTTCGAGCTCGTCGGCCCACTCCTCGTGGTTCACGGTCAGCAGCGAGCACAGATTCGCCGGCGCAATGTCCAGCCCGTTCACGTCAAACGAGCCGATCACGGGCAGGTTGCCGACCGGGGTCCGATGAGCCGCCGCCCGGCCCTCGAGCCGCTCGATGACCCATTTCAGAATCCGGACGTTCTCGCCGTACCCCGGCCACAGGAACTGCCCGCGCGCATTCTTGCGGAACCAGTTCACGTAATAGATCCGCGGCAGCTTTTCCGGGGCGGCCGACCGGCCCACGCTCAGCCAGTGCACGAAGTAATCGCCCATGTTGTAGCCGCAGAAGGGCAGCATCGCCATCGGATCATGACGCAGCCCGCCCACCTTGCCCGCGGCGGCGGCCGTCCGCTCCGACGAAACGATCGAACCGTAGAACACCCCGTGCTGCCAGTTGAACGATTCCATCACCAGCGGCACCACCGACTCACGCCGCCCGCCAAACAGAATCGCCGAAATCGGCACGCCCTCGGGATCCTCCCACGACGGGTCGATCACCGGACACTGCGCCGCCGGCGCGGTGAACCGGGCGTTCGGATTGGCGGCCGGCTCGCCCGAAGCCGGCGTCCACTCACGCCCCAGCCAGTCGATCAGCCGCGGCGGCGGCTCCGGCGTCATCCCTTCCCACCATACGTCGCCCTCGGGCGTCAGCGCCACGTTGGTGAAGATGCAGTTCCGCTCCAGCGTCCGCATCGCGTTCGGATTGCTCCTGACGCTGGTGCCCGGAGCCACCCCGAAGAAGCCCGCCTCCGGGTTGATCGCGTACAGCCGCCCGTCCGCCCCGAACTTCATCCACGCGATGTCGTCGCCCACGCATTCCACCTTCCAGCCGGGCAGCGTCGGCGTCAGCATCGCCAGGTTTGTCTTCCCGCAGGCGCTGGGAAACGCCGCGGCGATGTATTTCTTCGGACCTCCGGGCGGCGTCACGCCCAGGATCAGCATGTGCTCGGCCAGCCAGCCCTCCTGCCGGGCCATCACCGAGGCGATCCGCAGGGCCAGGCACTTCTTGCCCAGCAGGGCGTTCCCGCCGTATCCGCTGCCGAACGACCAGATTGTCCGCTCTTCCGGAAAATGGACGATGTACTTGTGCTCGCGGTTGCAGGGCCAGGGCACGTCCTTCTGACCGGGCTCCAGCGGCATCCCCACTGAGTGCAGGCAGGGAACGAAGTCGCCCGACTCTCCCAGAACCTCCAGAACCCGCTCCCCGATGCGCGTCATGATCCGCATGTTGCAGACGACGTACGGCGAATCGGTGATCTCCACCCCGATCTGCGCGATCCGCGAGCCGATCGGCCCCATGCTGAACGGAATCACGTACATCGTCCGCCCGCGCATGCACCCCCGGAACAGTTCGGTCAGCTTCGCCTTCATGTGCGCCGGGTCGGCCCAGTTGTTGGTCGGCCCCGCGTCGATCTTCCGGCGGCTGCAGATGAACGTCCGATCCTCCACCCGGGCCACGTCCGACGGGTCCGACCGGCACCAGTAGCTGTCGGGACGAAGCCGCTCATTGAGCTTGACGAACGTCCCCGCCAGCACCAGCCGGTCGCACAGCAGGTCGTATTCAGCCTGAGAACCGTCGCACCAGTGAACCTGGTCGGGCTGGCACAGCCGCTCCATCTCCTCCACCCACCCAACCAGTCCCTGATGACGGCAGGGGACCGGCCCGTCGGTCTCGCGGCCCTTCGTTCGCCGACTCATCATTTGCACACCAGACTGAGTCATATCGCGCACCCTCTCGAATCAGAGCGCGGCCATCCCCCGAAGAAACGCCGCCGTCAGAGGGTCACTCGCGGCCCGAGGCCCGAATGCCCCGCCAGCATTAGCACATGCGGTGCCAGAGCCCATGGAATTGTTACCGCCAACCGGCAAAACGGGTAGGGCCACTTTTCCGGGAGCCGTTTGCAGGGCCGACCTGCCCGGGGGGATCTGCGACGGCAGAGTGCCTCGCCAGCCGATGCCGCATCCGGTCGCGACGCGGGTCAGTCAGCCTCCGGTTACACGTCCGACACACACCGCACCCGGTGGCGGCGTCGATCCTGTTTCCGGACCCAAACGCGGGTACACTGCGTACACCCGCTGGGGCCCGGCAACCGGACCACAACGAGATTTGCATCATGTCATCCGTTCGAAAGAGCCTGTTTCACGGCATTCACGCGACGACGGCTGCCGCCCGCCGCCTTCTGCTGGGTGGCTCGATCCTGGTGCTCGGCATCCTGGCCGTCATCACATCTTTCGCTCCGGCTGAACTCGCTGCGGCGATCCTGGGCGTGCTCATGATCGTGTGTGGGGCGCTCCAGGCCGTGCATGCTCTGACCCTGAGCAACCCCCGTGTCCTCCACTCGACGCTGTTCGGCAGCGCGATGTCCATCCTCGCCGGATTGCTGCTCCTGGCCTGGGGCAACCTGGTGTTTGCGGCCCTCGCATTGCTCCTGGGAGCCTCGTGGATGATCGACGGCTGCGTGAAGCTGATCGCCGCGGTGCGTGGCGACCGTGCCTCAGCCCGCAGCGCCCTGCTCTTCGACGCGGCCGTGAACCTGTTGGTCGGATGCTCCATCGCCCTCCGATGGCCCGTCTCGGGTGCCTGGGCGGTCTACCTCGCCATCGGCATCCGTTTGCTGACCACCGGCTGGACGATCCTGCTCGCCCGCGACGCCGCCGAATCCCTGGCGCAGCCGGACATGCCCACCCGGCATCCTGACCGCCACCTCAACCTCGAGCCCCACCCCTTGATCGCGCAATTCCACAACGAGATCGAAGCAGACGAGCAGCAACGCTGGCGAATCGACCGCTATTGGGTGATCACGCTCCTGCTCACGTTCCTGGCCATCCACATCGGCCGCATGGAAGCGGAATGGAGCCTCGTCGGCCTCGCCTCTCCCGCGATTGCGGTCATCGGTGACGCGTTCTTTGCCCTGATTCTCGCGTACTTCGTCATTGTTCCGCTGCGGCTCGTTTTCCGTTTCCTCACACGGCCGCTGGAACGCGCCGTCTGGCAGCGCTCCATCGGGCGGGAAAACGCGGCCCGCGCCTCCGGCATGCTTGATCGCCCCCTCCGCCGATGGATGAAGCGGCGCATGCGCTTCGACCTGCATCTCGAATGGGCTCGCCGCTCGCCGGCCGCAGCGCTGCGGCGCGGCCTTCAGATGGGCATGCCCCTCACGGCCGTGATCATCGCCTTCGCGCCGCTCCTGGGCGTGAGCTGGTACTTCGACACCGAGACCTGGGCGACCGGCGCATGGGAGAGGTGGGCGGCGCACCGGACCGACACCTGGCGGGAAGAGATGGTGCGTGCGGTCATCGAGCAGGCCACGCCGAAGGGTTTACCCACCGATAACCTCTTCTTAGTCGATCCCGGCATTCCGCCCGGACAGGACTTCAGTTTCATCGTCATCGGCGACACCGGAGAAGGCGACGCCTCACAACATGCCCTCCGCGATCAGTTCCTGGCTCTCGGCGCCCGCGACGACATGAGATTCCTCGTCCTCTCCTCCGACGTGATTTATCCCCAGGGCGCGATGAAGGACTACGAAGCCAAGTTCTATCAGCCTTTCAAGGGCTGGACCCGGCCGATCTACGCCATCCCCGGCAACCACGACTGGTACGATGCCCTCGACGCGTTCACCGCCAACTTCTTCGAGCCCGACGCCGCCCGCACCGCGATGCGGGCCCGCCGCGAGGCCGACCACCGCCTCAGCACGACCACGGAGAGCCGCATCGAAGACATGATCGCCCAGGCCGCCCGCCTCCGCAGCCAATACCGCGTGCCCACCGGCCGGCAGCGCGCTCCCTTCTTCGAGATCCAGACCGACCGCTTCGCGCTGCTGGCCGTCGATACCGGCATTCTCCGCAGCCTGGACCGCCTGCAGTGGCAGTGGCTGCGCACTGCCGCTCAGCGGTCACGCGGCAAATTCAGAATGGTGATTGTGGGCCACCCCTTCTACGCCGGCGGGCACGACAACAGCCATCTCGATGAGGATTTCGCCGCGCTCCACCAGTTTCTGCGCGATGAGTCGGTCGAGATCACCATGGGCGGAGACACGCACGATTTCGAGTTCTATCGCGAAAGGTATACGTCTGCGGCCGGCCCGCGCACCATGCTGCACTTCGTGAACGGCGGTGGGGGGGCCTACATCAGCATCGGCACCGCCCTCGACTGGCCCCGGCAGCCTCCCGTGACCGACTGTGCCTTCTATTCCCGCACCGACGCCGTCGTTGCCAAGCTCAGCAGCGAGATACCCCGCTGGAAGCGGCCCGTCTGGTGGTGGATCCGGCGCCTCAACGCCTGGCCTTCATCACCCGAGATGCTGGCTCCCGCCTTCGCCTCGAACCGCGCCCCGTTCTTCCAGTCGTTCGTGGAAGTTCGCGTGGAGCTTTCCACCGGCGTGGTCCGGCTGCGGCCGTACACCGCCGACGGGCGCATGCAGTGGCGGGATCTGCAGGTTGTGGGTCAGGTCATGCCCGCCGGCACGAACGCCGCTGACCCCGTCGAGTTTACACTCCCTCTAACCGGTATACCTTCCACGGGGGTCGGGGATTGATCTACGATCGCCCGCGCGCCTGGGCGTGCTCGGGTTTGGCCGGTCGCGTGGCCGTGGCGGGATGTGCGGGGGCTTGAGCCCGTTTCATCTGGGCCAGTGTGCGGACGATCTCCGGCACATTCGGCAGGCCCGACACCTCGCCGCGCACCGCAAACCGCGTGGGCGCTTCATCGGTCACCACGCAGATCCGCAGTTCACGCAGCAGGGGGGCGATGAGTCGAAGGTGCTGAGCCTCGTGTCCGTGCGCCACTGCGGCGACCGTCTCCGCGAGTCGGCCCGCGTGGACCAGGACGGCCTTGCTGCTCGTCGGCGTGAGCCGCTCGAGCAGCGGCTTGAAGCCCGCATCGCCCAGGACCGAGCCGTCGCCGCGCCCGGCCCGCAGAGCCGCCGCCGCCGCACCCGGCGTCCCGACGATCACGCCGCGCTGCCCCGACCGCACGACCACGATGGGCGGACCCTCCTTGAACTGGTACTGCGTGCCCGCTGCGCCCTCGATCTCCACGTCACTGCTCGTCGCCCCGCCCGGTGCGAACATCGCCGGCAGCGAAAGCAACTGCGTCCAGAGCGCCTGCGACCGCCCGGCGTCCTTCGCCGCCAGGACCAGCCCGACTTGCGGAATCGCTCCCTCCGCTCCGCCGGCCGCTCCCGCGGCGGGAAGCACGAACAGGGACACCTCTTCCAGGTTCCCGAACAGCTCCCGGCCGACATCCATCGCCGACAGGAATTGCCCGGCCGCGGCAACGCCCGCCCCGGCGGCGGCTTCGCCTCCCTCGCCGGCCGGGTTCAGCCCCAGCATCACCACCGCTGCCGCCCCGTCCGGCACGTGTTCGAGCGTTCGGCGGGCGCACGGCGCGGTCCGGATCAGTCCGTAGACCAGGTTCCGATGGCCTTCTATCAGGTCAAGCTGCGCGTGAACGGCCAGGCCGCTGTCCGTTGTTCGGACGGCCGCACTCACCGCCTTCAGATGAGCCAGATCCAGAACCGCCCGCGCGATCTGACCATCCCGGCCGCGCAGGTGGCGGTTGATCTGCCCGGCCAGCCGCGGCCCGTCGACCAGCACGAACGCCAGAGCCCCTTCGCGCTGCTTCTGGAAGCCCCCCAGCGTCTCGCTGCGCGCCAGACTCGCCGCCCGCTCGTCCCGCAATCGCTCCACCGCGGCGGCCAGCATCTCGCGGGTCCGCGCAACCAGCAGCAGGCGGGCCGTCACCACCGCCCATGCCTGCCCCTGCAGGCGATACGCCCGGAAACCGCCGATCGGATCGGCCGGCTCCCCCACCTGCACTGCCGTCTCGATCACCCCCCGCAGCAGGTCCGCGTCGCCCGGATGCACGACCAGCAGGCCGTCCGGCTCACCCTTCTCGTCCAGCCCCGTGATCGCCGCCGCCGCCCCGCGCACCGTCCGCAGCGCCGCCAGCAGGGCCGGGCTGATCGTGAAATCGTCCGGAAAGAACGCACCGCCCCCCAGCGGCGTGGCCTTCGGCTTCCCGCCCTCCGGCGCCTCCGCGCCTTCGCGCACCAGGCCCATCAGCTTCGCCAGCCGCTCGATGTGTTCGCCCGGATTCGAGATCTCCGCGTAAGCGATCACCTCCGGCGGCATCAGCCGCGCCAGATCGGCGGTCGCCAGGTCCTCCCGGCACTGTGCCAGCCTCATCCGCGCCTCACGGCGCACCCCCTCGGGCGCCGCCGCGTCCTCCGCCACCCGCGCAAAAGCCGCCGCCGCGCCCGCCGCGTCACGTTCATGCGTCTGCAGATAGAATCCCCGCTCAAACTCATCCTGTCCCCCACCCTGAGCCGCCGTCGGCGACGGCCAGGCCATCACGGTCGCCAGCAGAATGCACACGCCCTGCGCAAGATATGAGCCCAGCATGTCAATCTCCTTGCCGTTGAACCGCCGTGAGTCTCCCGCCGGCAGACAGACCGGCTGAGCGGTACCGTGGGAACTCCCCAGCAGCTTTGAATAATGGTGTAGTCGCGTGATCCGCCCCCGGATTTCACCGGCTTTCACAGATCTGCGCCAGTGGCTGGTCGGGCACGAGAGGCGGCAGATCCGGGCCGCGCAGGCCACGAACAAACCGTGTGCCATCCACTCCATCATTCCTTGCTGAGCGTTTGGCCTCTGCTCGCTTTGTGGCTTCGCGGGGAAAGAGTATCGTCCACGGGAACGATCCCGATCGCGGCCCCGCTGCAAAGCGGGATCGGATGCCTTGAGACCGTCCAGGTGAGCCCTCAATGCCTTTCGGCGACCGATCCAGACCAGCTCCTGCTCCCGACGCAGACGAACTCGGCGAGATCCGCTGGTGGCGCCCGGACTGGCGCACCGCGCTCGGCTCCGTCGGCCCCGGATGGCTCATCGCCCTGGCGACACTCGCCGCACTTGCCCTCCTGTGCGGGCTGGCTCTCTTTGCGGGGCTCGAAGCCGCGTTCTTTCTGCTGTTCGTACGGATCGGGGTGTTTCTGGGCGGCGCCGCCGTCGCCGTCGGGATCTACGTCTTCAAGCGGGCCATCCGCCAGCGCCGCGAGCCGTTCTGCATCTTCTGCGGCTACAACCTCACCGGCCTGCCCGACCACTATCGCTGTCCGGAGTGCGGCCGGCCCTACACGCCCGAGATGATCGAAGACTATCGGCGCGACCCCGGCTGGTTCATCCACCGCTGGAAGATGCGCGAGCAGCTCCCGCCCCCGGACCCCACCCTCGACGTCCCGCCCGATGCCCCGCGGCGGACCTCCCGCGACGGCACCTGACCGCTCACGCCGTCTGAGTGTCCGGCTCGACCACCACCGCCGTGCCGTAGCACAGCACCTCCGTCGCGCTGAACTTGCTCGCCACCTCCGACGCGTCGTAGTGCAGCCCGATCACCGCGTTCGCCCCCATCTCCCGCGCGTGGTCGATCAGCAGCTCGTACGCCTGCTGCCGGGCCTGCTCGCACATCTCGGTGTACGCCCCGATCCGTCCGCCGATGATCGACTTGAGCCCCCCCACAATCCCCTGCGAGATCGTCGGCGCCCGCACGATGAGGCCCCGCACGATTCCGAGATAACGGCGGATGCGGTATCCTTCGATGGCGAACGTCGTGGTCACGATGATCGACATGGCCGGCTCCTTCTGTAGGCGGATGCCACTATACGCCGTGTCCGGCTTGAATGGAAGGTGAAATCCCATGGCTGATTCATATCGGGTCGCGGTGATCGGGCGGACGGGCAAGGGCGATTACGGCCACGGCATCGACGTGGCCTGGCAGGGCATTCCCGAGGCCCGGATCGTGGCCGTCGCCGACAGCGACGAGAAGGGCCGGGCCGAGGCGGCCAGACGCCTGAACGTCGACCGGGCCTACGCCGACTACCGCGACATGCTCGAGAAGGAGCGCCCCCAGATCGTCAGCATCGCCCCGCGCTGGCCCGACTGCCACCTCGACATGGTCCTGGCCTGCGCCGAGTACGGCTGCCACATGTTCATGGAGAAGCCGATGGCCCGCACCCTCCAGGAGGCCGACCAGATGGTCGCCGCCTGTGAGGCCAGGCACCTCAAGATCGCCATCGCTCACCAGTCCCGGTACAGCCCGCGGGTCGAGCGTCTCCGCGAGTTCATTGCCGATGGGAAACTCGGCGACCTCCTCACCCTCAGCGGCCGCGGCAAGGAAGACCACCGCGGCGGCGGCCAGGACCTCATGGTCCTCGGCACCCACATCATGGACCTGATCCGCTACCTCGCGGGGGACCCGCAGTGGTGCTTCGCCCGCGTGCTGCAGGGCGGAAAGGACATTACCCCTGCCGACGTTCGCGAAGGCGACGAGTCGATCGGCCTCATCGCCGGCGACGAGATCCACGCGGTTTACGGTCTCCGGAGCCCCGGCGTCGCCACCTTCGACTCGCACAAGGCCCGTCACGGCGTCGGCGAGCGCTGGGGCTTGCGCATCTTCGGCTCGAAGGGAATCGTCACCATCGGACGCGGCAGCCCGCCCACCTTCCCCGATGTCTACTTCGTGGAAGACCCCAGTTGGGCCCCGGGCTCGTCGAAGGCCCAGTGGGTTCCCATCACCAGCAACGGCCTTGGCCAGCCCGAAACCGAAAAAGACATCAGCCCCCAGACCCCCGGCAACCTCCGGATCGTGCGGGACCTCATCCGCGCCATCCAGACCGATACCCAGCCCCGCGGAAGCATGTACGACGGCCGCGCCGCCCTCGAAATGATCCTCGCCATCTACGAATCGCAGCGCATCGGAGCACCCGTGCCCCTCCCGCTCAAAGAGCGTCGCCACCCCCTGGAACTGTTCAAATCCGAAAGCTCAAAGAAGGGCTGAGTGGCGGTCTCACACCCCGGCGCGGCACGCTCGTCTCCCCTGTGGGTCTGGTGTGGCACCGGCGTCTCGCCGGTCATGAGGTGTGGCGCCGGCGTCTCGCCGGTGATGAGGTGTGGCACCGGCGTCTCGCCGGTGCAGGTGGTGAGAGCGCCTGGCAGCGCGTCTACGCTCCTGCCCGTAGCGCACGCCTCCTGTGGCAGCCGGGAGCTCCACGAGTTCGCACGCAGCGGAGTCAAATCACGCAACGCATCCCGCCCGCGGCAGAACCACCCATCCTTGCCGCGGCCGCTACCGCCCCAATTCCCGAAGGCACTCAGCTCGCCAGCGCCCACGTCAGCGAGAACAGCAGCAGCCCGACCAGCAGCAGCCCGAAGATGATCCCGGCCAGCGTTGCCAGCCCGACCGCCTCGCTGCCCTCGTGGTAATGCTCGTCCAGGTGGGATTCCATGTCTATTCGATGCTCCGTGAGAACCGTCTCTGCAATCTTTCCCGAAATTCAACCCGATTCCGCCCCCCAACGCAAGCACCCCGCCCGCGGTACGCGCAGGCGGGACGCCTGCACCACAAGCGTCAATCTGCACCGCCGTTGACCTCCAGAAGGAGTTCATCAAGGCCTGCCCAGCCGGCGGCCCGGCACGCGGCGGGCGGGACGCCCGCGCCTCGACCGGCCATTCCCCGATCACCCGCCGCCCAGCCAACCGCCCGGCCGCCGAGCTTCCCGTGGGGGCGCAACCTGCTGCCCCTTCGACTCCGCCGGCGCGCTCACACAGGCCGTCCTCCTCGGCAACGTCGTCTGCCGCGCGGGCCCCAAGATGGGATGGAACGCTGATAACAGGATCCTCCCCAACGCCCCGCGAGGCCGAGCCATTCCTGCGATGCCCGTACCGCCCGGCTGAGAGTTCGCCCGGCCCGGCCAGACACTTAACCTCAGCCGGGCCAATCGATTAAATCTATTCGCAGTCCCCCCTCCCGTCGGTCGATAACTTGATTTGACGGACCACCGGGTTTACAGTGACAGGAGTCTCCCGCTCGCGCCGCGATAACGTGGTTTTCGAGATCGTACTGGCATGCAAATACGCTGCAATTATCGGTTTATGGCATTGCTCGCCGGGTGCCCGCTTCTGGTTTTCACAGGCAGCGCGACCGCGCAGCTCTGGACCAACCAGCCCTCTGCCAACGGTCCCAGTCAGGTCTTGACCGACACTTTTCGGACGCTCAGCAGGCTCACGCCTGCGGGTTCCATCCCTCAGCTTCCCCGTGGGGCAAGACCTGGCGATGTGTCCACCCTTGGTACCCCGCTCAACTTTTCCATGCAGGTGGGCGCCGGCTCCACCCTTCGCCGATCGGGAAGGGCGGGTGTGGGTTACGGCTCGGGATTCGCCCCATCTTCACCCCAGCCCACCGGCACCAGTCTTTTCGGACGGCGATACTATTCCGGCAGCGGCCTCGGCTCGCTCGGCAGTTGGGGTGGCGGCTCAGCGTATCCGCCGCTGACCCGCGACAACCCGGGCTTGCTGATGCGGCGCCCGGATCTCCCGATGCTGCCCAGCCCGAGGCTGGCGGCCGTCGCGATCCACGAAAACGCAGCCAGCTCTCAGCCCGCCGAGGCAATACCTCTGCAGCGGGACCCCGTTCCCATCGAGAGCCTGGTCAAGGAATACATCGACGGCCGCCGGGCGGGCTTCATGGAACAGGGCTGGCAGAAGTTCCGCGAAGGCCAGTACCGCGCTGCCGGTGATCTCTTCGCTCTGGCCGCCAGCGTGTGTACGGATGATCCGGCGCCGCGGGCCGAGGTCGAAGTGGCCCGCATCTTTCCGGCGATCGCCACGAAACAGTACTCCGTCGCCGCCGGAGCCCTGCGGTGGCTCCTCACCCCCAACCGCCGAACCGGAGAACTCCCGGATCCCCAGTTCCTGACCACGCTCGATCAGATCGAATCCCGATACGGCCAGAAGACTGACTTTCAGCTTCACTTCCGGGAACTCGAAGCGATCGCTATCGCCAATCCGGATGTGGTGGAATACCAGGCCCTTCGCTCGATCTTCCTGTTGGCCAGACGCGACGAGGTGGCGGCCTCCTTCTATGCGCGGAGCATCGCCGCTACCGTTCACCATCCCTGGCCTTCGCTTGCCCCGCTGATCGAGCGGACGGTCTCGCGAGGCACGAATGCATCTCCGGCGGCCACCCGGCCGTCGGCCTCGGCGGAGAAGCCCATCCTTTTGCCCGATCTCGATGTGCTGGCAACGCAGAGGTAGAGACGTACTCCTGATCACCGCCCCGTGACCGACCCGAATGGCGGTGAGGCCGTAAGGACACGCGCAGCATGGCGGAGCAGAGTTCAGCAACCCCCGAGCCGCAGCCATCCGCCGCCCCCCGCAGGGACGGACTTTCCGCGGAAGCTCCCGTCAGTTGGCGCATCCGATATCGCGTCTGGCTGTCCCTTGCCGCCCACGCCGTTCTCTTCACCTTCAGCCTGCTCATTGCCTTTGCTCTCCGGTACGACTTCAAGTCGGACCCGGAATCCCCGTGGTTCTACTCGCATTATCTCATGTACCTGCCCATGACCCTGGCCGTGAAGCTCGCCGTCTTCGGACGGCTCGGCCTCTACCGGGATTCGTGGAAGTACGTCGGACTCCGCGACCTCTTCTCCATCATCAAGGCCTCGCACTGGAGCATCATTCTGTGCGTGGTGATCTACTGCGTGTACATCTGGATCGCGGAGTGGCAGGGCTGGGCCTGGAAGGTTTTCGTGCCCAACGGCGTGTTCCTGCTCGACTGGGTTTTCACGATCGCCATGGTCTCCACCGCCCGTGTCGGTTACCGCTTCTATTACGAGGAGCTCCGCCCGCTGCCCCAGGTCGCCCAGTCGCGCATCCTCATCGTCGGTGCCGGCGACAGCGGCGACTCGATTCTCCGCGAGATCATCCGCGCCTCCGAGGACCGCTACCAGGTCGTCGGATTCCTCGATGACGATCAGGCCAAGCAGAGCGCCCGCATCCGCGGCATCGAGGTCCTCGGCCGGACCCATGACATCCGCGGGATCTGCGAGCTCAAGTCGGTCGACGAGGTGATCATCGCCCCCCCCTATGCGACGCCGCGTCAGATGCGCCCCCTCGTCGAGCAGTGCCAGGGCATGAACCTGCAGTTCCGCACCATGCCCGCGGTCAGCGATCTCATCGAGGGCAAGGTCCAGGTTTCGCAGATCCGCCCCGTCGACATCAGCGACCTGCTCGGCCGCGATCCGGTCACCCTCGATACCCGGGCCATCGGCGAATACATCCAGGGCAAGGTCATCATGGTCACCGGGGCGGGCGGGTCCATCGGTTCCGAGATGTGCCGCCAGATCTGCCGCTTCCGCCCCAAGCGCCTCCTGCTCGTCGAGCGGATGGAGAACGCCCTCTTCGAGATCGACCGTGAGCTCGCCGCCCTCTTCCCTCAGATCGACTGCGTGCCCTACGTCGCCGACATCGCCGACGCACCACGGCTCTGCCGCATCCTCCGGTCCGAGCGCCCGAGCGCGATCTTCCACGCCGCCGCCCACAAACACGTGCCCATGATGGAGTGGAACCCGGGCGAAGCCATCAAGAACAACGTCGCCGGCACGCGCACCCTGGCCGACGCCGCGTCCGAGGCCGGCGTCGCCAAATTCGTGATGATCTCCACCGATAAGGCCGTCAACCCCACGAGCATCATGGGTTGCACCAAGCGCGTCGCCGAAATGTACGTCCAGCAGCTCGGCGCCCACACCAACACCCGCACCGAGTTCGTCACCGTCCGCTTCGGCAACGTCCTGGGCAGCAGCGGCAGCGTCGTGCCCATCTTCAAGGAGCAGATCGCCCGCGGCGGACCCGTCACGGTCACTCACCCGGAGATGACCCGCTATTTCATGACCATCCCCGAAGCCTCGCAGCTTGTGCTCCAGGCCGGCGCGATGGGCGTCGGCGGCGAGATCTTCCTCCTCGACATGGGCGAACCCGTCAAGATCGTGGATCTGGCCATCGACCTCATCACCCTCAGCGGCCTGCGCCCGCACGAGGACATCGAGATCAAGTTCACCGGCATCCGGCCCGGCGAAAAACTGTTCGAAGAGCTTTCGATTGATGGCGAAGGCGTGAGCCGGACGGCTCATCCCAAGATCGGCATCATCCGCAAACGGCCCGAAGACTTCCAGCGCGTCTGCTCGGGAATCCAGCGTCTGCTGGATATCGTGGACATCGCCACCCCCTCCCAGATCCGCGCCGAATTGCAGGCCGTCGTTCCCGAATACACTCCGTCGGTGACGGCGACCGTCGCCGGCGCCCCCCGCCCGGCCGTCAGAACCGCGCCCGAAGCCGCCTGTGAGGCGGTGCTTCCTGAACCCACTATTCACCCTGTATAGCTGGTCCCGTTTGCCCGCGCCGGCATGCGCCGTGCCTGCCGCGCGTACAGCCGCCCCGGTGTCCCCCTGCGGCAGGTCCTCAATACGGCAGACCCTGCGCCGGCCGCGAAGCGGACGCTCCCGCCCCCGCCCCGCCCGCCGAATCCGGCGGCCCGCCCGCCGGAGGCGAGATCGGTTGAGCGCTCGCCGTCGGCCCGGCGCGATGGCCAGCGCTGCCGCTGGGCGCTGGAGCCTTCGGGCCGCCGCCCGGCTGCCGCGGCGTGGTCTTGCCGGACGCCGGACGCCGGATCACCTGGTTCGTGCCCATCGCCGCCACCTTCACCTCCAGGTCCACCGGGATGTTCACCGTGCTCCCGTTGCCCCAGAACTCAATCTTGTTGACGACCGCCCCGTCCTCCACCGTCACCTTGCACCCGTCTCCCAGGATCGAAAGCTTCGTGACGTTCGAGCCCGCCTGAATGGTCAGCGTCGTTCCATTGCCCGAAATGCCCACGTCTCCGTCATACCGCCCCGTCTGCACGGCGCCGTGCCCCACGATGGGGTTCGACGCACATCCCCCCAGAGCCGTCAGCAGGACGGCCGACACCAGGCTCCCGGATGCGATTCGCATGTGATTCCTCCTGTCAGTGTGTTCAAGAGGTCCGGCATCCTGACCGGACCCGGCGGCGCGTGAATGTAAGTTAACACCCCGCCGGCCGCGCCGCCATGGCCCCATCGGACCGGGCACGGGGCCCGTGACGCTTGGGGTGGCGCCCTTGATCAGAACCCCGAACGTCAGTGAGGGGCCTTGCACGCGATCGAGGTGAGCCCTGCCGGTCGTCGGGGGGCTTCTCTCATCGAGCGGCAGGCCCGTCGCCCTTGACACGCCAGGAACGCATTCGCGTTCAAGAGCGGCCAGGCCGCCTGGCGCGTCAAGGGTCGCTCACGCTCCGGGTTCTGATCACTGAGGCGTCCCATCCCGCCGATCATGTCACCGACCCCCGGGCACGGGACCTGTCGGGAGGCTCGCACGGGCGGCGTACCCGCTGCCCGTGCCACCGGTTTGCCGCTGAACTCCGGATACGCCCCAGGGCACGAGCGGTGGATCGCGCCTCTGACCCTCAGTTTGTGATCTTCCCGTCATTCACGCCGGGTTTGAGCCCGTCGCTACTCTTCCGGGCTGTCGAGTTCGTCCTCTTCCGGCGGCTCGAACTCCGCTTCGGCGTGTTCGCAGGGCGCCAACGGCACAATCCAGCCCGCCGGCCGCAGCGACCGCGGTGTCCGCCCCAGATCCACCTCCGGATCGATCAGCTCCTGCGGCGGGTGATCGTTCAGAGCCGCGATCACCGATACCCGGACCTCGACGTGAGGGTGACCCTGGGCCCGCAGATCCTGCGAGATCGCCCGGGCGAGCTGCTGGACCATGTCCGGCCGCCCCGCCGCCCGCATCAGGTGCCGACGCGGCAGATACGGCTCGGTGGGAACTTCCCACGAGAGCTGGGCATCCGGATCGGACGCCCGAAACTCCGCGGACTGCACTCTCTTCGCCCGCAGCTTCATGTGCCAGGAGAAGCGGTGCCCCTCTTCAGTCCAGTGGACGACTCCCGGATAGAGAAAGTGCCGCAAAGGAACGAGAACCTGAATCAGAACGTAGGCGCCCAGGCACCCGGCGACCATCGCCCGCCGGTGCGAGCCGCCAGGCGCGTCATGTGCCGCGTGAGACCGTTCGCGGGCCGCCGTCGGCGGCTCGGCAGCGGCGTCCACCGGCCGGACACCGCTGCCGCCCGGCCGGTTCCACCACTCGGGCGGAAAGAACAGCGGCGTGGTCGCGAGCATGAACCAGGGAAAGATGCCGATCTGGAACAGCGCCGCGTTGGACAGGTGGAATACGACGAGGGCGGCCGCGGCCGGCCATCGCGTCCGCCGCCACAGCAACAGGGGCACGATCAGCAGGTCGAGCAGCAGTCCGCCATAGCAGATCACCCGGACGGCCGGCTCCGTCTTCAGCGCCAGATCGAGCACAGACATCTCCGGCCGGTTCCTCAGCCACGTCCGGATGGGCTCGCCGCGGAGCCAGTCGGCATTGAGTTTGGCAATGCCGCCGAAGACATACACGATGCCGACCTGAAACCGCAGCAGGTGCAGGGTCCACGCCGGTACGTGGCTCGCCCGCAACCCCGGCCGCAGCCGCGCATCGACCGAAAACGCCCGGTGGGCCGGCACAAACATCAGCAGGAACGCCAGCAGGCACACCAGATAGAGGTGATTCAGGTAGTACAACTGGTCGAGCAGGAAAACGTACGTGAATCCCGCGAAAAACACGATGGCCGACAGCCGATAGGCCGCTCCCAGCAGAATGCCCGCCGCCGCCAGGCCGGTGACCGCAAAATGCACGTACAGCCACTCTCTCGGCCAGGCCTGCACCCACTCGAACCCGTAATACTTGAACGCAAAGCGGCCGGTCAGGTAGTGAGAGCGGATCCACCCGGACGCAAAGTAGCGGGCAATCTCCCAGAGCAGAATCGCCCCGAACGCCACGCGGAAATACACGAGCGGCCCGATCGGAAGGGGCACAAACAAACGCTCGATCCAGCCTGGAAGCGATGCCTCGCCGAGCCCTCGGCCGGAAGGATCGTCCCGTCTGGCTGTGGCAGGCGCACTCATGGCGAATCACGATCCCTGGCCGCGCCGATCACCCTCTCGCGCCAATCGTCCGCAGCGTCAACAGAGCCCGAAGCGCCAGCGAGGGCTTGACGTGGTTGCCGTACCCTTTTTGCACTCCCGCACGTGCGTTCAAAGCTCCATCAGCCTGCCGCCAGACGCCTGCTATCGCGCGGCCGCCGGACTCGCCGCCGGCCGGCTCGCGAGCCACTGTTGCCAGTCGGCGATGTGCTGGTCCAGCCCCGCCGCATCGATCACCTTGAGCGGCGCCACGTACCGGCTCTCAAAGCTCGACGCCCGGCGAATGGCCGTCTCGCCGAACTGCAGGGCCTTCGCCCCGACCCGGTGGTAATCGGCCACGACGACCGCAGGGCACCGCCCGCTGCGGATCAACGGCCACTGTTCGGGCCCTCCCCCGCAGGTGATCAGCCGGCACCCCGCGGGCAGGCCCAGAGCCTGCTCCGACGTCAGCCCCGACGTTGCCCACTCCCCCAGGCTCACCCACGCTGACAGGCGCGGAAACCGCTCCGACCGTTCCCGGATCAGCCGGCGGGCCTGTAGCGCGTCGCCGTGACAATCCACCCGGGCGAACACCTCGATTTGACGGTGCCGTTCGATCTCCTCGTCGAAGGCCGACAGCCGCGGGCCGTACACCGGATGCTCGGCCCCCGCGTGCAGGAGCATGATGCTCCCGTGTCCGCCCAGCACACGGGCCGTTGCATCCGCCAGGAGGGTACCCATCTCTTCGTTATTGAGCCCGGCAAACCCCGCCCGGGTCTCGCCCGGAAGCGGATGAATCATCGGAACGATCGCCACCCCGCGGTCCTCAATCTCGTCAATCACCCCCGGCAGGGCCAGCGGATCCTCGACCTGTACGCACAACCCGCGCATCGCGGGGTCCGTCAAACCCCGCAGCAGATTGATCTGATCCTGCGGAGAGCGACCCGCCGGGTTCAGATAGCGGACCTCGATCGTGCCCACGCTCTCCGAATAGTTCTCAGCGCTGCGCCGCAAGACGGGCCAGAGCGGATGGGTCTCGCCTGCCCCCACGAACGCGATGTAGCCCTGCATCAATCGCGGAGCTGGCGCAGACGGCTGCGTCGTCGGTCCACCCCCGCCCTCGCCACATCCCCCGAGCAGGGCAAACCCCATCAGCGGCCATGCCTGCACCAGCCCCGCGCGGACCATCGTGAATGTTCCGGCTCGCGCCGGCCTCCCGCCGCCGCACCGGCTTACGCTGAGCCCATCCGTGATTCGCTCGACTCGCTGGTGCATGCATCTGCCTCCCGGCGCGTCAGTTTATCCGGACACGCTGCAAGCGAATACATGCACGCCCGCCTGCACGCCGCCCGGGGGCGTGACGCCTGGGGCGGGGCCATTATCAGAACCCCGAGCGTCAGCGAGTGGGCCTGATCCTCGGACGGATGGACGCAAGGCCTGTCGCTCACGCCCCGGGTTCTGATGGTTGCCGCATTCTGCCCCGCCGATCAGGTCATCGACCCTGACGCCCGTGTGGCCCCTCCCAAATCCGCATCTTCGCGGACGGTCCGAAACCCCGTTTTCAGTATGCTCGCGCCATCTCATCGCCCGCCACCCGCCAGCCGATACAGCGGTGGAGGGGCGGCTTCTCAGAAGCGGCGGCCTCGTCAACCGCATGACGACGCGCGAGCACTACGAACGGGGAATGGCAGCCTACGGGCAGCGGCGCTATGCCGACGCCGTTTCGCTGCTCGAAGCCGCCGCCGCCCGCGAGGGCGACCCCGCCTCGACACTCGCCCGCTATTACCTGAGCCGCTCGCACCACCGTCTGGCCTGCGAGCTTCTCCAGGCCGGCCGGCACGACCAGGCCGCCGCGCACTTCACCGCCGCCGGCGAACTCAGCCCGAGCACGACCGATCTGCCTCATTATCTGGCCGACTGCTATCTGGCCCAGCGACGCTTCGATGCCGCCAGTCATCAGCTCGAGCAGGCTCTCGCGCTGGGACACGAGACGGGCGAAACGTGGGTCCGGCTCGCCCTCGCCCAGTACCAGGCCGGCGACCCCTTCCGCGCGGTCGCCACGCTCCGCCAGGCCGTGCGGCATCGACCCGGCGATGCGGAAGTCCACCATCAGCTCGGCATTGTCGCCGCCGCCATGGGTGAACTGAGTCAGGCCCAGCATCACTTCGAGGCCGCGATCGCCCGCGACCCTTCGCATGCCCGCGCCCTCGAACGCCTCGCCCAGTGTTGCGCCATTCAGGGCCGTCACGAGCGGGCCCTGCGCTACCTGGAACGGGCCCACCAGATTGAACCGGAAAACTCCCGGATCGCCTGGCAGCTCACCCTGCTGGCTCCCGAAGAGGCGGCGCGGATCCTGAGCGTCGCCCCGGCCGCCCGCACCCGGATCGACCACCGCGCTCTCGACCGGCTCGCCCGCATCATCCTCGAAGAGCCCGAGTTTATCGACGCCTTCGTTGCGCTGCCGCCCACCGCCGCCGATCCGGAGGTGTTTCTCACCCTGTCCGCCACGCTCCGCCGCACCCTCGAGAAACATCCCGGCTACGCCGATCTCCAGTATCGATACGGCCTGGTGCAGCAGCGCCTCGCCTGCTCGACGCAGGCCATCGCCGCCGCTGAGCGTGCCCTGCAGATCAATCCGCGTTACGTCAACGCCCTGATCCTGCTCGCCCAGCTTTACGCCCAGACCGATCGCGCCGCCGACGCCGTCGATCGCATCGAAGCGGCCATCAGCGCCGGCGCCGACTACCCCGATGTGCACTGCCTCATGGGACGACTGTGCCAGCGCATCGGAAGCATCGAGCGGGCCCGGACCGCTTATCGCCGGGCGCTCGAATTGAATGATCAGTATCAGGAGGCTCGCGAAGCCCTGGCTTCTCTGGCCGCCTGAACGGGGGGAGAAATGTCGTATCTTCTGGAAGCACTTGCCCGGGGCTGGTCGGGGACGCTCTCGCCGGTCTTCGCCGAGCACCTGGCCAGGGCCCGATCGGTCAATCCCGTCGAGCACGACCCGGCCGATTGCGGCTCCGATGCCGACGAGCACACGCTCATCCAGGCCGGCCTCAGCGCCCTGCAGAGCGGTGAACTGGCGATCGCACGGATGCGCCTGACCCGCGCCACCGAGCACTATCCGCAGTCCGTCGTCGCCCGCGTCTGTCTCGCCTGTTGTCTGGATGATCTCGGTCTGATCGACCCGGCCTGCGAGCAGCTCGCCGCGGCCGCCAACCTCGAGCCGCACGACGCCGCCGTCCAACTGGGCCTGGGCTATTGCCACGAACGCCAGGCCCGGACCGGCGAAGCCATCACCCACTACCAACACGCCCTGCGGGCCTGCGTCCACCTGCGCCCCGCCCGCGAACGCCTGGCCGCCGTGTTTCTCTCGCAGGATCAGACCGCCGAGGCCATCGAGCAGTACAGCGCGATGCTCGTCGAAGAGCCCGAAGACGTGGACCTGCATCTGACGCTGGCCGGCCTGTACCTGCGCAGCGGTGATGCCGATGCCGCCGTGCGGGAGTTCGAGCGGGCCCTGGTCATCGAGCCCGACAACTGGCAGGCCCGCAGCGACCTGGCCGACACCCTCGAAAAATCAGGCCTCCTGCGCGAGGCCATCGAGGAACTGCACGCCCTGATCGCCCGCCAGCCGACCTTCGCGGACACCTACCTGCGCCTGGGCGATCTGTACGCCCGCGCCGGCAACGACGCCGCGGCACTTGAGAACTACCTCAAGGCGATCGAGCTGCACCCGGGCTTCCTCGAAGCGACCGTCAAGGCGGGCACCCAGCATCTGCGCGCCGGCCAGTACGTGGAGGCCGCCTCCCGCTTCACGAAGGCCATCGAGATCAATGACCGCCTGCTCACCGCCTACGTCGGCCTGGGTGTGGCCCAGCACACCGCTGGCCGCAAGCAGGATGCCGCCTCCAGCCTCGAAATGGCCGCCAGCATCGAGCCCAACAGCACGCTGCTTTACTCAGAGGTGGCACGGCTCCAGCTCAAGTGTGCCGCCCGCCAGGAGTCCGAATCGTGGCTGGGTCTGGATCCGTCTGAAGCCGCCGGCCCGCCCGATGTCCGCATCGAGGATCTGGCCGAACAGCAGATCGAGCACCACCAGGCCCTCTCCCGCGAACGGCCCGCTCACGCCGATGTCCACTACCGCCTCGGCCTGCTTCTGCGCCAGCGCGGCCGTCTCGACGAGGCCATCGCCGCGTTCCGCACGGCCATCGCCATCAATCCCGCCTACACCAAGGCGCTCATCAAGCTGGGTCTGGCCCTGCAGGAGTCCGGCCGGCCCGACGAGGCCATCCGGACCTTTCAGCGCGCCCTCGAGCTGCATCCCGAGTACGTCGACCTCTACTATCGCCTCGGCGTGCTCTTCGCGAGCCGCCGCCAGTTCGAGCTGGCCGTCGAGCACTTCGGCCAGGCGGCCGCCCGCCGACCGGAAAACACCGAATATCGCGAGATGCTCGCCATGGCCCTCGAAAACATGGGCCTCATCGACCGCGCCAAGGCCATGTGGCACCGCGTCTGCGAAATGGCCCCCCGCGCCCGCCCCGCCCGCGCCCGCCGTTCGGGCTGAGCGCGTGCGTCGCAACTGGTGTGGTCCCCTGCTTCCGAGGGTCAGAAGGCTGTCGCCCCCCGGCGGCTGTCCGATGGGTTGGAACTCCTGACACTTCCACAACTCCATGAGCCGCAACGACCGGAAACGTGCTCTCCGAATCGAAAACGACTTGGTGTTGCGCGGGCGCACCCGCTCGCACCCCCGTTTTCCCTGCTTCCGCGAGGGGTTCTGACAGAGACGCCGCACGACCTGTCGAGCACCCGCTCGCCGGGCACGGGTTGCGCCGTTGGACGAGACGGCCGGGCGACTGGTAGGATAGGGGGATGAAATCGATCAAAGTCATCGTCGAAAAGCATCCGGACGGGTATGTAGCATACCCGCTGGGTCTCAAAGGCGTCGTCGTCGGTCAGGGCGACACGTATGACGAGGCGCTCAGCGACGTTACTTCGGCGATTCGCTTCCACGTGGAGACTTTCGGCGCCGACGTGTTGGACGGCGATCCGCCGATCCTGGATGCCTTCCTGGCGGAGGCGCCGGTTGGGACTGCATGACCAGGTTTCCTGTTGACGCGCCCAGGGCCAGAGTCATCCGCGCGCTGAACATCCTCGGCTTCCAGATCGTCCGGGAGGCCGAGCATATCGCCATGTCGCGCCAGAACCCGGACGGGGGCCGCACTCCGCTCACCATGCCGAACCATCGCACCATCAAGGGCTCGACGCTGCGGGCGATCTGTACTCAATCGGGCATCCCGCGAGAGCAGTTCCTGGCCGCGTACGAGCGGGCCTGACACACCGCGCCCTTGCACCGCCGTCCGGAGAACACCGAATACCGCGAGATGCCTGCCATGGCCCTTGAAAACATGGGCCTCATCAGTCGCGCCAAGGCCATGTGGCACCGCGTCTGCGAAATGGCCCCCGCCCCCGCCCCGAGATCACGCCGGCATCACCGGCTTGCCCAGCCGCTCCCGCTTGGCCGCCAGGAACTTCAGGTGATGCTCCAGATGCTGGACCAGCGCGAGGACCATCGACTCCACCGTCATCCTGCCCCGCTGGTTATGCGTGCCGAAGCGCTGGAAGTCGCCGTCCGACAGCTTGCGGAGCACGCGGGCAAACTGCCGCCGCCCCACGTCAAACAGCACCACCGCATCCTCGATGGACTGGTCATCGCAGTGCAGCCGCTCGGCATACGCCGACTCGTCGGCCGACAGGAGCGACGGATTGTCCTCGGTGAGCACCCGCTTCATCCGGTCGATCACGAGGGCATCGCTGTCGGTCAGATGCACCACCAACTGTTGAATCGACCACTCGCCCGGCCCCGGCCGTGCCAGCAGATCCTCCCGCGAGAGCCCGGCTACCGCGCGGCGCAACCGCTCGCCCCCTGCCGCAAACGTCTCAATCAGATCCCGATTCACCATCCAACTCCTTTCTGCTCGCAACACACCTGCGCCTCAATGCTGGCTGCTCTGGGATATCTGTGGTTTGTGCTGACCGGCGCAGGTGCGCCGGCGCCATGCCGCGGGCGGCCATGGCGCCTGCCGCATTACCAGTTTCGTGCCGAGAACGGCGGTTCCACGGGGCGGGGTTTGTCGGGGTTGAAGTCGGCGATCTGCTTTTCGATGAGCTGCCCGTCATTGACCGCCGCCGCGGACAGAATGCCTTTACGGGTGAAAATCAGGCGGTCCCGGTGATCGAAGTCGGCCCATTCCGCATCGGTCAGCTCCAGTACCGAACCATCGGCCAGCTCGATCCGATAGCGGTCGTGCGTCCCGCCGTGCACCGGCGGGTCCTGAGACCCTTTCAGCGTGGTCACTTCCTTGATCAGCCGGTAGGGTTCCTTCGGGTGGACTTTGCGCCACACATCCACGCGCGGCTCCGCCCCGGCCGGGGCAGCCACCGTCTGCTCCCACCCGTCCCGCCGCAGCTTCGGGTAGTACACGCTCAGCCACTCCGACTCCACCGGTTCTCCATACGGATGCGCGGTGACGACGGCCAGGTTGCGCGGCTCCTTGCCCTTGAGCGTCTCGGTCGTCTGGTTCAGGAAGAGTTTGCGGTTGTCGATGAACAACCCGCCGCCATTGGCCGCGTTCCCGTTGGGCCACACCGCCAGCGGCGCCCAGTAGGGAGGCTTGCTGATCGCCGTGTAACTGCCCCGCGTCTCGGACCGATAACGTCCGTCCAGGGCAAAGTACACCAGCTTGGTGCCGTCCGGAGACAGGTCCGACCGCCGCTCATAGATCCGCGCGTGGAGCCATTGCCCGCGGTGCATGGCGTCCGTCCCCGTCTGCCATTTGACGAGTTCGCACCATTTCGTGGGCCCCCGGCGGAAGATCACGCCGACGGGCGCTTCACGGGCGAGCAGAACAAACAAACGCGGCGGGACTTCATCGGCCATGCGGAGAGGGACTCCCGGTCACCCCCGCGCATTGTCGGGGGTGCGGCGCTAGAGGGCAAGAGGCACCCCGCCCCGCACACCCAGGCCCCCGGCGACCCGACGGCCCCGTGGCTGCCGGGTGGCCCACCCGCAGGGCGGGGAACCCGAAGGCCCGGTCGGGCAGGGCCGTGTGGTCCGCCCAACGGTGGGGGACTCGAAGACCGGCTTGGGCGAGACTGTGTGGCCCACCCGGAAGGTGTGGGACCCGAAGATCGGCTCGGGCACGACCTCCCGCTTAACCACCATCCATCGGGCGTACACGCCGTTCCGAGATCGCCCGCGGCAGGTGTGCCGCCGGGAACAGAGCCCCGCCCCCGGGTCCCGTGGGGCTCCCGCGACAGGGCCTCAGGAACGGCCGATATCCACTTCTTCGCCTAACCACGCAGCCGGCACTGGCAGCCGTCCGCCCCATCGGCTAGATTAGTGATGCGCCCCATCTGCGAACCGGACCGGCTTGAGCACCAGCACCGCCGGGCGGGTCTGGGGCGGTCCGTGGATTCGGTTGAGGGAGGTTCCCGTGGCCAAGTTCTCACTGAGCCGTCCGGATGCTCAGGCGCGATTCAGCGCGATCCTGTCCCTGATCTCGTGCGTCTGCCTGGCCGGACTCGCGCTGCTCGTGTTTCGCCACGTCGACAGCAAGGAATGGGTCATCACCTACGGCCGGACACGCGGCCAGTTGGTCATGGCCGCCGCCGGAATCACGATTCTCCTGGCCGTCATCGCCTTCGGGATGGGCTGGAGCAGCGCCGGGCAGCGCCGCAACGACAAGCCCGCTCTCTCCTGGCTCGGCTTCTTCGTCAGCGCGGGTGTGATCTGCCTGGCCGTCGTCATCTTCTTCCTGTTTCGCAACCGCGGGGAAATGGTGGTCACGTTCTGAGATCTGGCCCGGGACCGGTGCGGCATGGGACCTGGGCCGGCCCGGTCGGTCCGTGTCCGCCCCGCAACCAGGATCTTCGATGTTCGTTTCCCTCTTTGTCACCTGCCTGACCGATCAGTTCTATCCCGAGGTGGCGATCTGCGTGGTCCGCGTGCTGCGCCGGCTGGGCATCGAAGTGGATTTCCCCTGCGACCAGACCTGTTGCGGCCAGCCCGCTCTCAACAGCGGCTACCTCGACGAGGCCCGCCGCGTCGCGGCGCACATGATTGATGTCTTCGAATCCTCCGAAGTGGTCGTCACGCCGTCGGGCTCCTGCTGCGCGATGGTCCGCGAATACTTCCCGCATCTCTTCCGGCACGACCCCCGCCAGCATGCCCGCGCCGCCGCCCTGGCCGGCAGGACCTTTGACTTTCTCGAATACCTCGAAAAAGTGTTGAAGGTCGACTGGTCCCCGTGGGATCTGCACTACGACGCGGTCGCGACCTATCACTACAGTTGCCACCTCCGCGGGATCGGCATGACCGACGAAACCGTGCGGATGCTCGCCCGCATCCGCGGAATCGAGTATCGACCGCTCGACAAGATCGAACAGTGCTGCGGCTTCGGCGGTACGTTCGCCGTCAAATACGGCGACATCTCCGGCGCCATGGTCCGCGACAAGGCCGCCTGCATCGCGGCCACCGGTGCGAACCTGCTGATCTCCAACGATGGCGGCTGCACGATGAACATCGCCGGCGCCCTGCGCCGGGCCGGCCTCGACATCGAGATCAGGCACATCGCCCAGATCCTGGATCAGGCGATGCAAAAAACAGAGCCAACACCGGCGGGCCGCCGCGGTCGCGAGGTGCTCACATGAGCCACACCGCCGCAGCGGAGACCGTCGAGCAAACCGACTTCAAGAAGCGCGCCGCCCTCGCCCTGGCCAACGAGCGGCTGGGCGTGATCATGGAGCGCGGCACGCGCCGCCAGGACAGCGGGCGGCGGGCGATTCTCTCCGAGCTGCCCGACCCGCTGGCCGCCCGCGAGCTGGCCGCCCGGGTCAAGGACCACACCCTCGCCCATCTCGATCATTACCTCGCCCAGCTCGCTGACAACATCCGCAAGCTCGGCGGGCATGTGCACTTTGCCCGGACCGGCGAGCAGGCCCGCGAACTGATCGCCCGGATCGCCCGCGACGCCAACGTCCGCACGATCATCAAGAGCAAGTCGATGGTCAGCGAGGAGATCGAGCTCAACCACGACCTGGAGGCCCGCGGCTTTGAGGTCGTCGAGACCGATCTGGGCGAATACATCGTGCAGCTCGACCACGACAAGCCCTCGCACATCGTCACCCCGGTCATTCACAAGAACCGCCAGGACGTGGCCCGGCTCTTTCACGAAAAACTGGGCATCCCCTACACCGAAGACCCGGAGGTCCTGACCGCCGCCGCCCGGAAGGTGCTCCGCGAGAAGTTCAAGGCCGCCGACATGGGCATCACCGGTGTGAACTTCGCCGTGGCCGAGACCGGCACCGTCGTGCTCGTGACCAACGAGGGCAACGGCCGGTTCTGCTCGTCGCGCCCGCGGGTCGTCGTTTCGCTCATGGGCATGGAGAAGGTCATCCCGCGGATGAAGGACCTCGCCCTGTTCCTCAAGCTGCTCGCCAGGAGCGCCACCGGCCAGCGGATCACCTGCTACACCAGCCTGATCACCGGCCCGAAGCGCCCCGGCGACGCCGACGGCCCCGCGGAGTTCCACCTGGTCATCATGGACCGCGGCCGCAGCGAGATCCTCGCCGGCGAATACCGCGCGACGCTCCGCTGCATCCGCTGCGGGGCGTGCCTCAACGCGTGCCCGGTCTACCGCAAAATCGGCGGGCACGCCTACGACAGCGTCTATCCGGGCCCCATCGGCAAGCTGATCACGCCGCTGCTCAACTCGCTCGAACAGTACGAGAACCTTCCGCAAGCCTCCAGCCTGTGCGGGGCCTGCCTGGAGGCCTGCCCGGTGCGGATCGACATCCCGACCATGCTGATCCACATGCGCAACGATCTGTTCAAACGCGGACGCCTGGCGAAATCCTTCGGCATCGGCTTCAGGCTTTGGCGGATCGGCATGTGCTCGCCGCTGCTGTATCGCATCGGCGCGAAAATGAACCGCTGGTTCATGCGCCTCGTGGGGCGCAGCGGGTGGATCGGCCGGCTCCCCGGCCCGCTCGCAGCCTGGACGGATCATCGCGACTTCCCCGCCCCGGCCAGGCGCTCCTTCCGCGAGCAGTGGGGGGAGCTGCAGGATGAGTTGAGGCGCCATGATCGGTGAAACACAGGAACAGTTCCTGGGCCGCATCCGGGCCGCCCTTGGCCGCACCGGCGATCCGCCCGAGTCTGAGCCTTCGCTTCCGCCGCCTGGCGATCTCGAAGTCTCGCGGGTGGTCGCGCGGGGTGAAGATCTCGTTGCCCGCTTTCTCCTCAGCGTCGAACAGGCGAAAATGGTGCCGCACCGCGTCGCGGACGCCGATTCGCTGGCGCGGTGCATCGTCCAGATCGCGCAGGCCGCCGGAGCACGGTCCGCGATCATGCCCGAGGAGGACTGGCCCGGCCGCGACGCCGTGGCGGCGGCCCTGGGCCAGGCGGGGGTGGAACGGCTCAGCGCCGATGACCGCGACGCCGCATTCGCCGCCGACATCGGCATCACCGGTGTGGAGGCGGGCATTGCTGAGACGGGCTCGATGGTCCTAGCCAGCGGCGGTGGGCGGCGGCGGCTGGCGAGCCTGGCCGTGCCGATCCATATTGGTGTCGTTCAGGCCGCCGGAATCGTGCCCGATCTGCTGGATGTGTGGGGGCAGGCCCCGATGCCCGCGTCGGCCGTCCTGGTCTCCGCACCGAGCAAGACCGCCGACATCGAGCTCACCCTCGTCATGGGTGTACACGGGCCGCGGGTCGAACACGTGATCGTGGTGGGTTGATCGGGGGCAGGGTCGTCCATGCGTTGAGCCGGAGGTCCTCATGCGGGTGGATTTCACCGCGCTGTTCGGGCATGCCCTCACCTGGGAGCAGATCGAGGCGCTTCCCGGGCGATTGAACGCACGCTGGTCCGGCACAGAGATTCCGCCGGCCGCGCGGGCCGCCGCCTCCAAGACCGACTGGGCCTATGAACGCGATATATCCACGGCCTACAGCTCCCTGAAGCAGGAATTCACCCAGGCCGGGTACATCGTCCTGAAAGGGCCGGAGGGCTTCGATGCGCAGGTCTTTCGGAAGGTTCTGGAACTGTACCACTGGACCCGCTGGTCCTCCTTCGTGACCGACCCGCCGATCGCCAACGCCCTGCGCCAGACCTGCCGCCTCGTGGCCAACCTGCTCAAGACCCGCACGGTGATCTACCTGCCCGACAGCCACTACGCGGCCAGCCGCGCCCGAGACCTGCCCTATCGCGGCGCCGATCTCGACGAGATCACCGCCTGGCTCGCCCAGAACGCCGGCCCGCCCGCCGAGACGATTGCGCAGATCGCCCAACAGGGCACCGCATCCCAGTCCGATCTGAGCGGGTACTTCATTGATCGATTCTGATATGATTCCCGTCTGCGATTGACGCGCATGACGCAGGAGTATCGACCATGCACAAGGTGCCCGATGATGTGAAACTGACGCGGCGCAGCCTGCTCGGCGGCGTCGGCGTGGCAGCGGCCGCGACCTTGTTGAGCCGTCCTTCCCTCGCTTCAGCGCAGGAGCCGCGCCCCGAGGCATTCCGGTTCGTCCATTTCACGGACATTCACGTCCAACCCGAGCTCAAGGGCGCCGAGGGTTTCCGCAAGTGCATCGAGGCGGTTCACGCCCTCAAACCCCGCCCCGATTTCATCCTCACCGGCGGCGACCTGGTGTTCGACATTCTCGAGCAGTCCGAGGCGCGGGCAAAATCGCTGTTCGACCTCTATACCAGCATCTGCAAAGACAGCGACATCCCCTGGCGCCAGTGCATCGGCAACCATGACGTCTTCGGCTGGTCGAGTAAGGGCAAAATCGCCCCCGACCACGTCTCCTACGGCAAGAAGATGGCCATGGAGCGGCTCGGCCTCGAGCGCACGACGTACAGCTTCGATCACAAGGGCTGGCATTTCGTGCTCGTCGATGACATCCAGCCCGCGCCAGGCGGTTACGAAGGCGGCTTCAGCGAGGAGGACCTGCACTGGATCGACGCCGATCTCAAGGCGGCCGCCGGCCGGCCCACGGCGCTCTGCATGCACATCCCCATCATCAGCGTCACCGTCTTCCGCGGCGTCGACGTGACCGGCAGGAACGCGGACATCTCGGTCTCCAGAGCCCTCGTCTGCCGCAACCCGAAGCCCATCCTCGAACTGCTCCGACGCCACCGGGTGAACCTCGCCCTCAGCGGCCACAAGCACGAGAACGAGACGATCCGCTACGAGCACACCACGCACATCGAAGACGGCGCGGTCTGCGGCGCCTGGTGGAAGGGCCCCCACAACGGCAATCCCGAAGGCTTCGGCATCATCGACGTCAAAGCCGACGGCACCTTCGAACACCGCTACGAAACCTACGGTTGGCAGGCGGCCCAGGCATAGCGCGGCCCCGTGAGAAACAGCGATGGAGCACGAAGCCCCGATGTCGAAGATGTGCCCTGGCGGAACCCGTCGGTGAGACTTTCTGCCCGTGATTCGACGTGAATTCACAACTGGTGTGGGTCCGTGCGGGCTCGTAGGGCTCCCGCTCCTGCTCCTGGCCGCCGCGTGCACAACCACCCGGCAACCGGTCGTACCGGCCGCTCGCGTCGATGCGTTCACGTACGATCACGATGGGATCACACGGGGCGACCGCTCGCGCCGCGAACTCGCTCTCGTCTTCACCGCCGATGTGCATGGCGAGGGGACGCAGCATGTACTCGACGTGCTGGCCCGCCGCGGGACACCGGCCTCATTCTTCCTCACCGGCAACTACCTGCGCGACGGGCGATACCGCCCGTTCGTCCCGCGCATGGTCCGCGAGGGACACTGCGTCGGCCCCCATTCCGATGCCCACCTGCTTTACGCCCCGTGGGACGATCGCGAGCGTTCACTCGTGACGCGCGAGGAGTTTGTCGAAGATCTCTCGCGGAACATTCACGAGCTGCGCCGGCTGGGAGCGTTGAGTCAGATTGCCGATTG
>CAZQEN010000002.1:1921-6343 GCA_964591605.1 uncultured Planctomycetales bacterium | reverse complement strand
CGCGGAACATTCACGAGCTGCGCCGGCTGGGAGCGTTGAGTCAGATTGCCGATTGTGAGGACGGCGGCAACGGCCGAAAATCGGAAACCGGCAATTGGAAATCGACAATGAGCCGCCCGATCTACTTCATCCCCCCCTACGAGTGGTACAACCGCGACCACGTCGCCTGGGCACGCGACCTGGGCGTGCAGATGGTCAACTTCACCCCCGGCATCGGCTCCAACCGCGACTACATGTCCGAGTCCGACCCGAAGTTCCGCCCGTCCCGCCGGATTCTCGAGGACATCCTCGCCTTCGAGCAGCGCGACCCGCACGGCCTGAGCGGCGTCATCCTGCTCCTGCACCTGGGCGCGGACCGACGGGACAAGATGTACCTGTTATTGGACCCGCTGCTGGATGAACTCACCCGACGGGGCTACCGGCTCCAGCGCATCGACACGCTCCTTGCGCCGGGAGCACCCCCTCTCGCCACAACCACCGCTCCCGTGCGTCAATAGTCAGCCGTCCCTGCCCGTTACCCGGACCCGTGCACCCGTCCGCTCCCCGGCAGAGGGGGCAGAAAACGTGTCGCCGTTTGCCCGTTCGTACTGCGGCGTATCGTAGGATTGAAGCATGGAGACGGGAGGCTCTCTCGGACCTCCGGGTTCGTCTCCTTCACGGTTCGGATGGAATCCATGCGCCATCGAAAGCTTGCCTTGCTCTGCAACCTGCGCACCGCGCTCCCGGCTGCGATCCGCCCGCTCGTCACATGGGCCTTGGGTGCGGCAACCCTCGCCGCCTGCGTGGGGCAGTCGTGCAGCCAGACTCCCATCGTGCCCTCGGAAGCCCCGGCCGACCAGGTGCCCGATGCTCAACCCAAGAACCCCGCCGTCGATCATCTTTCAGATGACGAGACGCCCTACGACGAAACGGAGTTCCCCGTCGAATCGCCTACGGACATGACGAATCCGCTCTCGCTGACCATCACCGCCTCCGCCTGGAGCGGCCGGGCGCCGTTTCTGGTCGCGTTCTTTGCCGGCACCCTCGAGGGCGGACGGGTTCCCACCGGCCTGATCTGGGATTTCGGCGACGGCACGACGGCCGAGGGCCTGCGCGTCCAGCACACCTTTGAAAACGAGGGTCTCTACAAGGTGACGGTCTGCCCGGGCCCGACCACGCCTTCCGCTGAGCACGTGTCCTGCGGGCAGGGCTTCGTACAGCTCACGGCGCCCGCCTCCGGCGGCGCGTCGTCCAACTGAGGCCCGCGCCGGCCCGAGGGAGAATAACCCACCCGTGCCTGCTTTCAGTGATTGCGCGAGAAGTAGTCCCAGACCATGAACACTTTCGCCGAGTCGCTGTTGATCCCCCCGGCACTCCAGGGACGCACCGGCCCGAGCTGTGCCGCGTGGATCTTGCCGCTCGGATCCAGCACGCGCTTGGCGTGGAAGTCGCCGAACAGCACGTTGTATGCCTTGAGGTGATACCCCTCATACCCTCCGAAATACCCATCGGACAGCAGGGCGTGGATCGGGTGCCTGCCGCGCCCCCGCATCGGAAACGTCCCGAGAAACGACGGATCCGGGTCCGCCGGGTCGGTCAGGTAGTTCCAGTACGGCCACGTCTCGCCGGGCTGGCTCGGCCGCACCACCGGTTCGGGGTACATGTCCGGACCCGCATCACGCGGCGCTGTCGCCGGCATCGCCGGCACCGCATAGCCATACGCCCCGAACGGCGAAATCGGAAAGTTATGCGAGTTCTCCCACTCCGGATCACTCCGCCGTGGATGCCGGAATCGTTGAAGGAAGCAGGCCCGCCCGTTCGGTCCGTTGATGTCGGCCGTGCGGTTGTTCGGACAGTAGAACAGATCGGGGTTCTTGCCCACGTACTTGGGATACAGCAGCCCGTTGTTCACGCAGATCCAGTCATCGCCCGGCGTCCCCCCGATCGTGTAATACGAGCCCTCCATCAGCGAGAACCGGAACGACCCGACCATGGGCAGCCGCGACTTGTTGTCCGCCGAGTACGCAGACATGCCAAAGCCCTGTTGCTGCAGGTTCGACAGGCACGCCGCTCCGCGGGCCTGCTCGCGCGCCCGTGACAGCGCCGGCAGCAGGACCGCCACCAGAACCGCGATGATCGCGACAACGACCAGCACCTCAATCAGCGTGAACGCCGCCCGAGGGGGACGGCACCTTGTGCCAGCAATCCATATCCGAGTCAGGCTCATACCCCCGGCCCTGCGAAAGGGGTTTTCCGGTCAACAGATTTGCCATAAATATGTTAACACAATCCGCCCCGTTGGCAAGTCCAACCCGCTGAAATCCGCACAAGCCGGTGCCACAGTCAAAACCCGCCACTCACTCGCTTTCTCACTTTCCCACTTTCTCACCTTCTCACCTTCCCACTTTCCCACCGCCTCCCGACCTAATCACACCGCCAAACAGGGGGGCACCGCCCACCTCAGCACCCCGGTGCGACCTGTGCCCCCGCCATGCAGTTGAGAAACATCGCCAGGTCTGCCTGCTCGACCACGTTGTCCACGTTCATGTCAGCAACGACGCACACCCCCATCGGCGGCAGGTCGGAAAAGCACCTCTGCAGTTGAGCGAAGTCGCTCATATCCGCGTCGCCATCCTGATCGAAATCGCCGTTCGACAGGACCACATGGAGCGTGACCGCGACGCTCTGCGGCGAGTTCGACGCATCCGGATCGCTCACCACGATGCTGGCCGGGTACTCTCCCACCGCCAGGGACACCACCGCGTACACGATGCTGATCGGGTCCGCTTCCCCCGTGGTCGTGCCCGTCGCCGGCGTCGCGCTGAGCCACCCCGCCGAACTCTCCACGCTGTAATGCAGCGGCGCCTGCCCCGTGTTCGAAATCGTGATCACGTCGTCGGCCAGCGACCCGCCCTGCACGACCCATCGCTCCAGCGCCGCCGGGCTCACCGAGATCGCCGCGGGCGGCGCGAGCGTCAGCTCGTAATCCGCCACCACCGGCAGGTGGTCGCTCGCCGTCACGAGCGCGGCCAGCACGGCCGAGCGGTTCGGAAGCCCCGGCAGGGCGGTGTTCGACGGATCGTCCACCGCGACCTGATAGTTTGTCCCGTTCACCCCGAATGTATGATACGACCCCGCTACATAACGCAGTCCGCCCGCCTCAACCAGGACGTTCTGCGTCAAAAGCTGAAAATCGAACCGCACGTGAAGGTCCGTGGACGAGTACGTCATGATGTCCTTGAACGCCGACGTGTTGTTCCAGTTCCCCGGCCGGTTGAGCGGATCGAACCCCTGACCCGGCCCCGCGGAAAGCAGCGTCACATAGGCCGGCTCCGAGCTGCTGTACATGTTGAAATCGCCGGTGTAGAGAATCCGCGCGGCGGGCGGCAGCGTCGCCGCGTCGGCGCGGATGGCCTGCGCCTCGACGTTGCGCCGCGTCTCATTGGTCGAGCCGGTGCTCGCCTTGTAGTGACTCACGTAGACATAAAAGTCGTCGGCCGCCGTCCCGCCGACCGGGCGGAACTGGTAGCGCACCGGCTGGCGGGGAAAACCGGACGTGCTCGGCGTCCCGATCCCCACCGCATCCGCCAGGGTGGGCGGCTGCGCAACGAGCTGCAGCGAGGTCTGCTTGTAGATCAGCGCGTTGGGCCCGTTGCCCGTCGATGGATTGCCCCCGTTGACCGTCGCCTGGTACGTGCTCATGGCGTACGTGTTCGCCCCGTACAGGGCGTTCAGATCGGCCACGATCGGCGCGACGGTCGTGACGTTGCTCGTCGTCTCCTGGAGGGTCAGCACGTCAATCGGCCGGGCCGGGGCGTACGTCGCTTCATCCCCGATCCCCTGCAGCACCGTCATCAGCCCCGGCCGGGCCGTCGTGTACCCGTCGATGTCGGCTGCGATGTTGTAGGATACAATCCGCAGCGATTCGGCCGAGACGACCGCCGCGCAAACCAGCATCGCCACGCCCGCCACTGCGCGCGCGCACACCCGGCACGTCGCCCGGACCCTCGCTCTCAACAACATCTCCGCCTCGCCACGGTTCCGCGACATCAGGCCCACAGGATCCGTTGATTATACACGACCGGGCCCTCTCCGCGCAGGCGTTTCGGTGGAGAAAAACCGGGGGATGAAACCCGAAGGGCTGTATCCCAGCGTCCAGACTCCGCACCGCCTGCCCAGCCCTCACTCAGACTTCGGACTTCGTCATTCATTCGTCATTCTGATTTCGTCATTCTGGTTTCATCATTCATCCTTGCCCCCTATCATGCATCCTCCGGAGAGGCGGGGCAGGAGTCCCGTTCGTGGTGATCTTCCCGGTTGTTCTGCTCCTGGCCCTCAGCAGTGTTCTGGGCCAGATGCCGGCCTCCCAGCCCGCTGTGCTCGGGCGCTACTTCCACGCCTCGCGCCGCACCGGACCGCTGCCGACATTCCGCGACACGCGTA
>CAZQEN010000002.1:0-1821 GCA_964591605.1 uncultured Planctomycetales bacterium | reverse complement strand
TACTTCCACGCCTCGCGCCGCACCGGACCGCTGCCGACATTCCGCGACACGCGTACCCAGCTCCCCGCGCCGATCTACGACGAGAACACCGCCTTTGTGGCGTGCTACTGGAAAGCCTGGGAGCTGGCGTTCGACCACTTCCGCCGCCCGCCCGAGGGCAGCCCTTTTGTCGCCAACTACATCGACGAAAACTTCAACGAATCGCTCTTCCTGTTCGACACCTCGTTCATGACCATGCTGTGCAACTATGCCCACCCGTATGTGCCGGGCATCCAGTCGCTCGACAACTTTTACTGCACGCAGCGCGAGGACGGCGAGATCGTTCGCGAAGTGAATGAACGCACCGGCCAGCCGCACGCCATGTCCGCTCCCGGCACCCCCGACAGCCTCAACCACCCCGTGCTGGCCTGGGCGGAGCGCGAATCCTATCGCATCACCGGCGACCGCGATCGCCTCGCCCGCGTCTACGATCCGCTCGTGCGATACTACCGCTCCTACGAGAAGATCCGCGACCCCGACTCAGGCTTCTATCGCACGAGCTGGGCCAGCATGGACAATTCGCCCCGCATCGATGGGCTCCGCTGCGGCATCGACACCACCGCCGAGATGGTGCTCTTTGCCCGCGATCTGGCCGCCATCGCCCGCGTGCTGGGCCGGCATTCCGAGGCGGAGCGCTTCGAGCGCGAGGCCGCTTCGCTCGTCGATCGCATCAACCAGCGGCTGTGGGACGATCAGACGGCCTTCTATCACGATTGGAGCGACCGCGGCGAGCGCCACAACGTCCGCACCGTGGCCGCCTACTGGACGCTCCTGGCCGCCGTCCCCGACCAGGCCCGGGCCGCAAGGCTCATCGCCCATCTCGAGGACCCGCGGCAGTTCAACCGGCTGCACCGCGTGCCGACCGTACCGGCCGACGAGAAGGGCTACAGCGGCGTGGGCGAATACTGGCGCGGCGGTGTCTGGGCGCCCATCAACATGATGATCGTCCGCGGCCTGGAGCGCTACGGCCGGCACGACTTGGCCCGCGACATCGCCCTCAACCACCTCCAGAACGTCACTGCCGTCTTCCAGTCCACCGGCACCATCTGGGAGTTCTACGCCCCCGACGCCCCCGCCCCCGGCACCGTCAGCGGCCAGCGCGGCCGCCCCGACTTCGTCGGCTGGTCCGGCCTGGCCCCCATCGTCTTCCTCATCGAGCACGCCATCGGCATCCGCATCGACGCCCCGAAGCGAGAAATCGTCTGGAACATCACCAGCAACCGCCGCTGCGGCGTCGAAAACCTCTGGTTCGCCGGCATCACCGCCTCCCTCACCTGCGACCCCCCATCCCCCGACGGCACCCGCCGCCTCCACATCCGCTCTACCGGCCAGTTCCGCCTCATCCTGCGATCCATGGGCAAATCCAAGGTGCTGCTCATCCCCTCCGGCGCCGAATTCCACGAATCTTTCTGACAGAGGCCTGGTATGGCACCAGCGTCTCGCCGGTCGGTGCGCCCCCGGTGTCCTGGCACGACGTCCCACGCACACGTCCTCATCTCAAATTTCAGATTTCAGATCCTTGCGCCGGGTCCGTGACAGAATCACCCAAAGTGTCACGGACCCCCCTTGCGCCTCCGGGTGAGCTGCTGTCCCTGGATTGCCGGCCCGGTCTGCACTGTATGGCAAACGCGCAACTTCTTGTTTTTCTGACAAAGTTTTTGGAACCGCCGATGCACGCAGATGGACGCTGATGGAATGTGAGCCCTCTCTTCACCCGCGGACGTACCCGATCATCGGCGCGGCGATCCAGGTGCATGGGGTGCCGGGCTGCGGCTTCCTGGA
>CAZQEN010000001.1:47629-76516 GCA_964591605.1 uncultured Planctomycetales bacterium | reverse complement strand
CGATCGTTTGGCTGGACGAGCACCGCGGCGAAGGAAGAGTCCGCATCGCCTTCGCGGCAAGCACGGCTCAAGGCTGCGTTGATTCGACCACACGTGTGGCTGTGTCGGCCCAAGGATGTTGGATGAGTGCCTCCCTGAGGGTGCCGGTCGCCCTGGCGGCGGGCTCGGGCGGAATCGCTGCCCTCCCGCAGACGCTGACTCCCTTTGAGTCACCGGACAACCGTGTGCCCGATAACGAGCTGGACACGCCGGTGTTCGGACGGCTCCGGCGGCTGCGCCTGCAGCCGGCCCGGCCCTGCTCTGACGCGGTCTTCGTCCGCCGGGTCTATCTCGACGCCATCGGCACGCTGCCCACCGCGCAGGAAGCCCGCTCGTTCCTGCTCGATGCGAACCCCGCCAAACGCAACCTCCTCGTCGAGCGCCTGCTCGAGCGCGAAGAGTTCGCAGACTACTGGGCGATGAAATGGTGCGACCTGCTCCGCGTCAAAGCGGAGTTCCCCATCAATCTGTGGCCCAACGCCGTCCAGGCGTACCACCGCTGGATCCGGACCAGCATCCGCGAGAACAAGCCCTACGACCGGTTCGTGCGGGAGATGCTGACGTCCGGCGGCAGCAACTTTCGTGTACCGCCGGTGAACTTCTACCGAGCTGTCCAGGGGCGGGAACCCGCCGCGCTCGCCCAGGCGGTCGCTCTGACGTTCATGGGCTGCCGGGCGGAGAACTGGCCGCAGGACCGGCTGGCCGGCATGGCGGTCTTTTTCTCGCGGATCGGTTTCAAGCCGACGGGCGAGTGGAAAGAGGAAAGTGTCCATTTCGATCGTTCCCGGCCGCTCAGCGCTGCGCCGGCCGCCGTGCTGCCCGATGGAACATCGCCTCCGCTCCCGCCCGACGACGATCCGCGGGAGGTCTTCGCCCGCTGGCTGATCCGCTCGAAGAACCCGTGGTTCGCGCGCAACATCGTCAACCGCGTCTGGTCGTGGCTCCTGGGCCGCGGGATCATCCATGAGCCCGACGACATCCGCCCGGACAATCCGCCCGCCAACCCGGAGCTCCTGAGCCTGCTCGAACGCGAGCTGGTGAGCGCTCACTACGACCTCAAGCACATTTTCCGGCTGATCCTGAACTCGAGAACATATCAGCTCTCGTCGATTCCGCGTGGCGATCCGCGCAAGGGCGCCGTTCACTTCGCGCACTACCCCCTTCGCCGGCTGGAGGCGGAGGTGTTGATCGACGCGGTGTGCCAGATCACCGGGACAGGCGAGAAGTATTCCAGCGCCATCCCCGAGCCGTTCACGTTCATCCCCGAAGACCAGCGCTCGATCGCGCTGGCCGACGGCAGCACCACGAGCCCGTTTCTCGAGCTGTTCGGCCGTCCGCCGCGCGATACGGGCCTGGAATCGGAGCGTAACAATCAGCCCAGCGCCGCCCAGCGGCTGCATCTGCTCAATTCGACTCACATTCAACGCAAACTCGAGCAGGGGCAGCTCCTGCGTGCTCTGCGATTCTCCAAAGGCAAACCGCGCGAGGCGATCGAGGAACTCTACCTCACGGTGCTCTCGCGATTTCCGGCGCCCGAGGAGTTGACGGCGATCGGCGATTATGTGCGCGGCGTCAATCCGCGTGAGGGACTGGTGGACGCGGCCTGGGCGCTGATGAACAGCGCAGAGTTTCTCTACCGGCATTGAGCGGGGACCTGCATGGCGGCAAGAGACGTCATACCGAATCATCCAAAACGTCCGGACGCGGGCGGCCTCATCGACGCTTTGAGCGACGGGCTGATTTCGCGGCGGGAGCTGATGCGCTGCGGCGTGATCGGAGCGACGGGTCTGCTGCTGGCCGACCGGATGAGCCTCGGCGTACCGGCAGCCACGCAACCGGCCAGGGCGAAGGCGGTCATCCAGATCTGGATGTGGGGCGGGCCGTCGCACCTGGACACGTTCGACCCCAAGCCGGAGGCGGGCGAGGCCTACTGCGGCCCGCTCAACGAGCCGATCCCCACCAACGTGGACGGGATCCGGATCGGCGAACTCCTGCCGCTGCTGGCCCGGCAGGCCGACAAGTACTCGATCATCCGCAGCATGACCCACGGCGTGAACGCGCACGAGACGGCCGCCTACCTCGTCCAGACCGGTCGAAAGCCGGGTGACGGCATCGTCTATCCGGCCGTGGGCGCCGTGGTGTCGCTGTTCAAGGGCTACAACGCCGGCTACCGCAGCCTCATCCCGCCCTACATCGTTCTGACGGAGCTGCAGGGGCGGTTCTCCGAGTGCGGCTTTCTGGGTTCGCGCTGCAAGCCCTTCGCCACGGGCGGTGACCCGGCCCAGACCCGCTTCGCCGTCGAAGGCGTCGTGGCCGCGGGCATCTCGGAGGAGCGACAGAGGCATCGGCGCGAGCTGCTGCACCAACTGGGCACGCTCGAGCGGGCCATGCAGGGTGATCCGCAGCTCACCGCCTTCGAGGAGGCCGAAAAACAGGCGTACGAGCTGATCCTGGGCGACGCCGGCAAGGTGTTCGATCTCTCGCAGGAATCCGGCGACCTGCGGGAGCGCTACGGCCGCAACACCTTCGGCCAGTCGTGCCTCATGGCGCGGCGGCTGGTGGAGCGGGGCATTCCCTACGTCACCATCAACTCGAAGGGCTGGGACACGCACAAGCAGCACTTCCAGGCCATGCGCCGCAAGCTGCCGGAGATGGACAAGGCCATGGCCGCTCTGCTCGGGGATCTCTCGGAGCGCGGCCTGCTCGACAGCACGATCGTCTGGTGGTCCGGAGAGTTCGGAAGAACTCCACGCGTTCAACTGGAAGCCCCGTGGAACGGGGGCCGGGGCCATTACGGACAGGTGTTCTCGGCGGTCGTTGCCGGAGGCGGGTTCAAGGGCGGCTGCGTGGTCGGGGCCTCGGACGACAAGGGGGAGACGGTGAAAGACCGCCCCGTCCACCCCGCCGAGCTGATCGCCAGCATGTACGAACTGCTCGGCATCGATCCCGGGGCCAGGCTGCCGCATCCGCAGGGCAAGGACATCCGCGTCATCGCTGCCGCCAATGGCGGCGAAAAATCCGGAAGACTCAGCGAGATCATGTGAGACGATGCTGTCGCCTGCGATTCCATCTCGAGGTCACACCGCGCTGAGCTGCACGGCTCTGCTGGCCCTGACCCTCCCTTTGCATGGGCAGCAGACCGGACCTCATATTGGTTACATCTACCCCGCGGGCGGACGGGCAGGCTCGACGTTCCAGGCCACCGTCGGCGGCCAGCGTCTCGAAGGCACCGATGATGTGCGGCTCTGCGGCGCGGGCGTGACCGCCGGGGTCGTTGAATACAGCCGGCCGCTCTCCGGTCGGGAATTCCTCCTGCTGCGGGACAAACTCAAGGAGCTGACGGACAAGCAGGCCGCCGCCCAGGCGGCCGAGAAAGCCCATCGGCCGGCGACGACAAGACCATGGACGCCCGAAGATGAGAAAGAGCTGGCCCAGGTCAAGCGAAAACTCGCCAACCCGCCGAACCGGCAGGCAAACCCGGCCATCGCGGAAACCGTCACGCTCCAGGTGACGATCGCTCCGCATGCTCAGCCGGGCCCGAGGGAACTGAGGCTGCAGACGCGGCAGGGCCTGACGAATCCGCTCGCCTTCTGCGTCGGCCAGTTGACCGAGTTCTCCGAAGATGAAGCGTCAGGCGAGGCAAAGCCGCCGCGCGCGGAACCGTCGCCGCCCCGCCCGCGCGACCCGTCGGCCCCCAGGACAGCCGCCGCGGATCATGCCGATCAGCGTATCACCCTGCCGGCCGTCATCAACGGCCAGATCCTGCCCGGCGACGTGGACCGGTTCAGCTTTGAAGCGCGCAAGGGTCAGCGGCTGGTGGCATCCGTCACCGCACGCGAGCTGATGCCCTACCTCGCGGACGCCGTCCCCGGTTGGTTTCAGGCCTCCATTGCCCTCTATGACGCCGAAGGCCGGGAACTCGCCTACGACGACGACTACCGGTTTCACCCCGATCCGGTGCTCTCCTGCGAAATCCCCGCCGATGGGCACTACGTTCTCGAAATCAAGGACGCCCTCTACCGCGGGCGCGAGGACTTCGTCTACCGCATCACCGTGGGTGAACTCCCCTTCCTGACCGGGGTGTTCCCGCTGGGCGGACGGGCGGGCGAGGCGACGCGCGTGGGGCTGCAGGGCTGGAACCTGCCGTCCTTCATCCTGATGCACGACGCGACCAGCCGCGAGGCCGGTATCTCCCCGCTGTCGGTCCGCCGGGGGAAGCAGGCGTCCAATACAGTTCCCTTCGCCCTCGATACGCTACCGGAATGCATGGAAAAGGAGCCCAATGACGAGCCGCCCTCGGCCCAGACGATCAAACTTCCCACCATCGTCAATGGCCGCATCCAGCGGCGCGGCGACCGCGACGTGCTGCGCTGGGAAGGGCGCACAGGCGACGAGATCGTCGCTCAGGTGAGTGCCCGGCGACTCGGCTCGCCGCTCGATTCGGTGCTCCGGCTCACCGATTCCGCCGGTCAGCCGCTCGCGTTCAACGACGACTGCGAAGACAAGGCCGCGGGGCTGATCACCCACCACGCCGACTCGTCGTTTCGCGCCACGCTACCTGCAGATGACACTTATTACCTGTATGTGGGCGATGCCCGCGACGACGGCGGGCCGGAGTACGGCTATCGGCTGCGCATCAGCCCCCCCCGCCCCGATTTCGAGCTGCGCGTCGTGCCATCAGCGATCCACGTCCGCGGGCGCAGCGCCGCGGTCACCGTGCACGCGATTCGCCGCGACGGATTCACCGGGGCGATCGAACTGGCCCTCAAGGACGCACCCCCGGGGTTTCGCCTGAGCGGCGCCCGGATAGCCGAAGGACAGGACCAGGCGCGGGTCACGCTGACCGCGCCGCCCACGCCCTCGCCGGCGCCCCTGCCTCTCACCCTCGAAGGCCGGGCACGCATTCAAGAGCAGGAAGTGACCCGGACGGCCGTGCCGGCGGAGGACATGATGCAGGCGTTCGCCTATCGGCACCTCGTGCCGGCCCAGGAATTCCTGGTGACCTTCTCACCGCCGCCGCCCCCTCGTCCAGGCCGCACGCCCGCAACCACTCAACGCACCAGGGACACCGCACCTCGGAGAGCCAATGCTTCAGGACATCCGTAACGAGACGTTGATCCCACCTGCGCCCGGCCGGTTTCATCATCGTGAAACCGTCTGCAACGGCGCATTCATCGTGGCCGCCGGCTCACCCCGCGGAGAACCGGGCGCGGAGGCCGCCAGCGCTTACCGCCAAATCGGCCAGACCCTCGCGGCCTCAAAGCTGGAGATCGTCCAGGAGCGCATCTTCGGGAGCCTGAGCGCCCAGGCCGCCGTCAGAGCCGCCCGCCGCGAGGCACTGAGTGCCTGCGGCGCCTGCGCAGATGGGCCCTCGACCTATGTGGAGGGCGGCCCGGTGTCGGGCGAAGGCTTTGCCGGCGCAATCGTGCGCGCGGTGCCCCGCGACCGGGTGCGCGCGATCTGCGACGTGGGGGCTCCCTGCGGCCGAGCCTGGCAGACCGACGAGATGCGCTATGTCATCCTGCAGAACATCCAGGGGCTGCCGGGATGCGGATACGAAGACGGTCAGCCCGACGCGCAGGCCAGGCACGCCATCCGGCGTGCCGACCGCCTTCTGAGGGAACACGGCCTCTGCTACCGCAGCACCGTACGCACGTGGTTCTATCTTTCGCGGATTCTGAGCTGGTACGACGCGTTCAACCACGCCCGTACGCAGATGTACGGCGAACTTGGATGCCTGCCCGGCTCGCAGGAGCGTGCGTCGCGCCTGCCGGCCAGCACGGGCATCGGCGCGGAGTCCCCCGGCGGCGCCGCGTGCTCTCTCGACCTCCTGGCCATCGCCGGCGTGGGGGTCGTCCCGCGGGTCGAGCCACTGCGCAATCCCCAACAGCAGGAGGCCTTCCGCTATGGCTCGGCCTTCTCGCGGGGCGCCGTCATTCGTGGTGACCGTGAGACGCTCATCGAGATCTCGGGCACCGCCGCCATCGACGAACACGGCCGGAGCCTCCATCCCGGCGATGTCCGCGCTCAAGCGCGCGCCACCTTGGAGCGGGTGGAGTCCCTTCTCAAACAGGCCGGCGCTTCGCTGCACGACATCTGTGCGGCCACGGTTTTCCTGAAACACGGCCAGGACGCCCAAGAGGCCCGGGAGGTGCTCGACGAGATGGGTCTCGATCGACTCCCCGCGGTGTGGGTGGTCGCGGACGTCTGCCGTGACGAGCTGCTCTTCGAGATCGATGCGGAAGCGGTGATACCGACCACCCGGCGACTTCAGCGAAGCGGTTCGCTCCAGACGAGCCGGTAGGGGCTCGTGCCCGGGTCGTCCGAGCGATACATGTCGCAGCGGACCTTCTCGCCCTCGACGGCGATCTTCACGAAGCTGCTCAATGCCCCCTTGTCGCCCTTCCCGCGGGCGTGGCCGGCATCGATCTGCCACACGCCGTTGATGCGCGAAATGGAAGTGTTATGCGTGTGGCCGCAGAAGTAGGCGCACACCCGGTGCTCGCGCAGCAGCGACCAGAAGCGATGGTTGCTGGCCTCATCGGCGTCCAGGGAATCGCCCCGGTGACGGACCCGGCCGTTGGTGATGTCGGGGACCGAAACGTGCGGCTCGTGCCCGACGACGAAGATGAGCGGCTGCCGCGTCGCCGCGAGGTCCTCTTCGAGCCATGCCAGGAGTGCCGGCGAGATCACGCCCCCCTTCACATTGTCGCGCTGTCCGTCGTAATACTGGTTGATCACGACGACATGGGCGTTCTCGTGGTCGAATGAGTAGCAGGTCTCGACGGCGCCGGGCGGTCCGGCTCGGACGATGCCGGGCAGCTTGCGGCCACCCTCGTTGTAGGCCCGCAGCCAGACCATGTGCTCGGGCTTGTCGAGCTCATGATTGCCCACCGCAGGATAAAACGGATAATCCGGACCCAGCATCTCGTCCAGCACCGCCTTCACGCGGTCCGGCGGATCGAGATCGCCCGCCGTGACCATGAAATCGCCCGGCCCCAGATCGCGGATCGCTTCTGCCACTCCCTGGAAGTACGACGGGCCGGCATGCTCCGGAGGGGTGTACGAGCGCATGTCCGCGGTCACGTCGAACGTGTAGCGCGGGGTCGCGCAACCCGCGGCCGCCAGGAACAACAGACAAATCACTGCGCGCCTGGTTGTACGAATCAACAAACCGTCACCTCCCGTTCGTGGACCCGGCGGAACCTCCCGGTGCGCCGGACCGGACAGTGTGCACTTCCGGCGCACCCTCTGCAACCCGGCTCCATCGGCAGACCGTGCAGGTTCCGGTCACAGACGCACCCGAACGGTCACATGGTATCCTTTTTGACGGGAGTTTTCAGCCCGACGCAGGAGCACACCACCCACGGCCGCCCTCTGGAGAAGTGTTTCGCACGTGCCGAGCGTACACGATCCATCGAGCGATATCCGCATTCCCGCCGGCCTCGCCCCCGGCTTGACAGACGGTCGTAAAAGCCAAGAATAGGAGTTGAAGGTGGCAGGACTCCCCGCGGTGACGTTTCCGGGGGCCTGCATGCATCACGATGTCGCAACACGAGAGTCTACCTTCTTCCGGCACGGTGGCCGCGTCGATCGCCTTCGCCACCGGTGTTTCCCCGACTCACTGCTATCAGTGTGGACGCTGCGCAGCAGGTTGCCCGCAGAACGTCGACGGCGAGATGGATGTCAGCCCCACGCGCATCATGCGGCTGCTCCAGCTCGAAGTGGCGTTCGCGTGTGAGCCGCAGATCGCGACCGCCTATGCCGAGCGCGTCCTCCGATCGGAGACGCCCTGGCTGTGCGCCGGCTGCCAGGCCTGCACGACGCGCTGCCCGCAGAACGTGGACATCGCCGCCACGATGGATGTGCTCCGTCAGGAATCTCTCCGGCGCGGCATCGTCCCGCGGAGCCGGCGCGTCCGCGACATCGTGGCGCTGCACAAGACCTTCCTCGGCGGTGCGCTGCGCGGCGGCCGCATTCATGAGCTCTTTCTCGTGCTGGGCTACAAGCTGCGGACCGGCCACCTGCTGGCCGACGCGATGCTGGGGCCCGCGATGATGCTCAAACGCAAGCTGCATCTGTGGCCCGGTCATCGGCCGGGCGCAGAGCGCGTGAAAGCCGCCGTCGAGCGGTTGAAACGCAAGTAAGGACCCCGCGCCAAGCGCCCACCCTCGCTTTCCGCCGTCGGCCCTGACGACAGAGGGAGTGTTTCGAGATGAACCGGATCGGGTACTACCCCGGTTGCAGCCTCCACGGCACGGCCGCGGAGTACGACGCATCGCTCCGCGCGGTGTGCGGGCGGCTGGGCGTCGAACTGCAGGAGCTGCCCGACTGGGTGTGCTGCGGCGCGACCTCGGCCCACGCCATCGACCACACCGCGGCCCTGTGCCTGGCCGCCGACACGCTCGCGAAGGCCCGCCGAGCCGAGATCGACGAGATCCTCGCCCCGTGCGCGATGTGCTACTCGCGGCTGGCGAGCGCCGTGCACGAAATGAACGTCAACACGGGCCTGAGCGGCGAGCTGGCTGAGGCGCTGGGCGAGCCGCGCGACCTGGCCCTCGAGCGCGTGCGCGTCCGCAACCTCCTGCACTGGCTGGAGGCCATTCCGCGGGAGCAGCTCGTGGCGGCCGTGACGAAACCGCTCACCGGACTGAAGGTGGCGTGCTATTACGGCTGTCTGTTGGTTCGACCGCCCGGCGTGACCGGCGAGAAGCATGTGGAGGCGCCACGCGCGATGGAGCGGCTCGTGGCGATGACCGGCGCCGAACCGGTGCGCTGGTCGATGCCGCTGGAATGCTGCGGCGGCTCGTTCGCGCTGTCGCGCCAGGAAGTGGTGCTGCGTCAGTGCCGGATCATCTGCCAATCGGCCCGCCGCGCGGGCGCGGATGTGATCTGCACCGCCTGCCCGATGTGCCAGGCCAATCTCGACATGCGCCAGGGGGCGATCGGCATCCCGCCGCAGGAGCGGCTGCCCATCGTGTATCTGACGCAGCTTGCGGGGCTGGCCTTCGGGATTTCACCGGCGACACTCGGCCTCGACCGGCACTTCGTGTCCGCGGAGCCAGCCCTGAAAGCGGCGGCCGATCGCGTTCAACAGGCTCAGGCGGCTCGCGGCAACGGCCAGAAGGCCGCATCGACGAAAGCGTGAGGAACCGTGTCCAGGATCGGCGTATTCATCTGTCACTGCGGCGAAAACATCGCCAAGACCGTCGATTGCCCGCGTGTGGCCGAGGCGGCCCGCGGGCTGCCCGGCGTGGTGTACGCGGTGGACTACCGCTACACCTGCTCAGAGCCGGGCCAGGCCCAGATCCGCGAGGCCATCGCCGCGCACAAGCTGACCGGCGTCGTGGTCGGGGCCTGCTCGCCGCGCATGCACGAGAAAACATTCCGCAGCACCGTGGCGGCCGCGGGGCTCAATCCCTATCTCTGCGAGATCGCCAACCTGCGCGAGCAGTGCTCGTGGGTGCACACCGACCGCGAGCAGGCGACGGCCAAGGCCATCCGCATCATCGCTTCGATCGTCGCCCGCGTGCAGCGCAACGCCCCGCTCATGCCGATCCGCGTGCCGCTCACCCGGCGGGCGCTGGTGATCGGCGGCGGCATCGCGGGGATTCAGGCGGCACTCGACATCGCCGAGGGCGGCGTCGAGGTCGTGCTCGTCGAGCGGTCGAGCTCGCTCGGCGGGCACATGGCCCAGCTCTCCGAGACGTTCCCCACGCTCGATTGCTCGCAGTGCATCCTCACGCCGCGCATGGTCGAGGCGGCCACGCACAAGAACATCCGGCTCGAAACCTATGCCGAGGTCGAGAAGGTCGAGGGCTACGTCGGCAACTTCGAGGTGACCATCCGCCGCAAGGCCCGCTACGTCGACTGGAGCAAGTGCACCGGCTGCGGCTCGTGTTATCAGAAGTGCCCGCAGAAGAAGCTGCCCAGCGCGTTTGACGAAGGGCTCGGCCGGCGAACGGCGATCGGCGTGCCGTTCCCGCAGGCGGTGCCCAACAAGCCGGTGATCGATCGCGAGAACTGCACGCGTTTCAAGACAGGCAAGTGCGGCGTGTGCCAGAAACTCTGCCCCGCCGGAGCGATCGTCTACGACCAGCAGGACGAGCTGATCACCGAAAAGGTCGGCGCGATCGTGGCCGCGACGGGCTTCCAGGTGCTCGAAAAGTCCGAGTTGCCCGCGTACGCCGACGGCGATCACCCCGACGTGCTCACCGGCCTGCAGTTCGAGCGGCTCGCATCCGCCTCGGGGCCGACCGGCGGCGAGATCCGCCGGCCCTCCGACGGCAAAGAGCCGCAGACCATCGTGTTCATCCAGTGCGCGGGCTCGCGCGATGTCGCGAAGAACCGCAGCTACTGCAGCAAGATCTGCTGCATGTACACGGCCAAGCACGCGATGCTCTACCAGCACAAGGTGCATGGCGGAAGGGCGATCGTGCTGTGCATGGACGTGCGCACGCCCGGAAAGGGCTACGACGAGTTCTATCGCCGCGCAGTCGAGAGCGACGGCGTGGTGTACCTGCGTTCCCGCGCCGCCCGCGTGTATCCCGACAATGGCCAGCTCGTCGTCCAGGCGGCGGACACGCTCGACGGCGGGCATCGCATCGACATCCGCGCCGACATGATCGTGCTGGCGACCGCGGCCGTGCCGCAGCCGGACGTCCGCCGGCTCGCGCAGACACTCGGCATCGGTTACGACGGCGACGGCTGGCTGAGCGAGGCGCATCCCAAGCTGCGACCGGTCGAGACGAACACGGCCGGCGTGTTTCTGGCCGGTGCGTGCCAGGGGCCCAAGGACATCCCCGAGAGCGTCGCTCAGGCCTCGGCGGTGGCAGCCAAGGTGCTCGGGCTATTCTCCAAAGCGGAGCTGCAGCGTGATCCGGTCGTGGCCCGCGTCAACCGCCTCGCCCCCCCGATCTACACGACGTGCATCGGGTGTTTCACCTGTGAGGCCGGCTGCCCGTATCACGCGATCGAACGGGAAGAAATCCGTGACCGCCGCGGCACGCTGATCAGGGTCGCGGCGCGCGTCAATGCCGGCCTGTGCCAGGGTTGCGGCACTTGCGTGTCGCTCTGCCGCAGCAAGTCGATCGACCTCGACGGATTCACGGAAGAACAGGTATACGCGGCGCTGACCGCGATGGTGTAGCACAGGTGGGTGAAGATGCTGTAAGGTGGTGGGTACTCCTCAACCCCGGGACGGGACAAGGAGGCGCTCAGCCCCGGCAGGTGCGTAAGTTGGCAGCCCACGGCGCAAGCCGTGGGTACGCAGCAATGGCCAATCCTGAGCCCCGGCAGGGGCGTAAGATGGTAGCCCACGGCGCAAGCCGTGGGTCAGGAGCCGATTACAGGACCCAGCCCCGGCAGGGGCGTCAGAAGCGCGGAGCACGCACATGGCCCACACCTTCACCAACCTCCTGACACATGTGATCTTCAGCACCAAGGACCGCAGGCCGCATCTGGACCCCCAGGTCAAAGAGCGGCTCTTCCCGTACATGGGGGGAATCCTCAAAGAGACGAAGGCAAAATGCCTCGCGATCAACGGTCCGGCCGACCACGTGCACATTCTCGCCCTGATCCCGCCGGTGGCGGCCCTGTCTGATGTGATGCGCATCCTCAAGACCAATGCGTCGCGCTGGGTGCACGAGCAATGGCCTTCGCTTACCGACTTCGCATGGCAGACCGGGTACGGCGCGTTCAGCGTGAGCGAATCGCTGAAACAGGAGGTGGCCGCTTATATCGCCAATCAGGAAGAGCACCATCGCAAAATGACGTTTCAGGAGGAGTTCATCGCTTTCCTGAAGAGGCACGGAATCGAATATGACGAGCGTTACATCTGGGAATGACTTCTATCGCCCCTCCAGGGCTGCCCTCTTACGCCCCTGCCGGGGCTATCCGTCTGGCGCGGCCGCGTTCCCACGGCTTACGCCGTGGGCTACCACCTTGCGCCCCTCCGGGGCTGCTTTCTCACGCCCCTGTCGGGGCTTTGAATCCGGTTTGTGCGTGTTCCCACGGCTTACGCCGTGGGCTACCACCTTACGCCCCTCCGGGGCTGTCATTCTGCGCCCCTCCGGGGTTGCTTTTTTACACTCCTCCGGCGGTGCTGTGTTACATCTCTCCGGGGCTGCCGTCCTGGGCCTCTCCGGGGCGGGGGCGCGGGGGAGGGGCAAGAGATGAACGCCACGCAGAACATCCCCGGCACGGTGGGCGTCGATGCCGCGTTCGAGCCGCGGCTCGTGGCGCTGGTGTGCAAATGGTGCACGTATGCCGGGGCCGACCTGGCGGGGACGAGCCGCATGGCATACCCCGCGAACGTGCAAGCGATCATGCTGCCGTGCACGGGACGCATCGATATCAGCCTGGTCATCAAGGCGTTTCTGCAGGGCGCGGACGGCGTGCTGGTCAGCGGGTGTCACCCCGGCGACTGTCACTACACGGCCGGCAACTTCCGGGCCCGGCGGCGCTGGACGCTGCTGCGCGATTTGCTCGATACGGTCGGATTTGACCTGCGCCGCCTGCAATTCGCGTGGATTTCCGCGGCCGAGGGCGCCAAATGGGTCAAGACGATTGCCTCGTTCACCGACTTCATCCGCGACCTGGGCCCCTACAGCGCCATGCGGCGCCTGGCGTCGGATCACAAGCCGGCACCCGCGCCTCCGGCCGTCGCGCTTCCCATGTACCGGAAACCGCCGCCCGCGCGCAGCGAACCAAAGCCGGCCCCGCCCGCCCTCATTGCCTCCATCAAGGAGGCGTTCGAATCCGGGACGATCCGCACGATGATCGGCTGGATGCGCGGCAAGACACTCGGCGGCGTGCGGGCCGGATGGATGATGTCCGCCGCCGAAGTCGACGAACTCATGCTGCCCGACGAAGGCGGTAACCTCGCCCGGCTGCTCAAGCACCCCTGGATCAAGGCCTCGGCGCCTGTCGGCATCGTGACCCGCCGCCGCGAATGGCTGGCTATCAACGTCATCCTGCAGGATAAGCAGCTTGACCCGGCGCAGATCGTGATGTTCGTCGTCGACGAAGGCGGCCAGTTCGCCGGCCGCATGCCGCCGGGCCCGCAGGCCGCGGAGCTGTTTCCCGGAGTCGCGCAACTCTCGTGGGACGCGCTGGTCGGCTTCTCCGAGAGCACGCTGGCCCAGCTCGACGAGTTGATGGCCCGCACGCCGCAGGAGCGATGGGCTTTCTGGACCGGGCAGTTCGACCGCTGCATCAAATGCTATGCGTGCCGCCAGTCGTGCCCTCTGTGCAACTGCGACGAGTGCTTCGCGGACAGGAACCAGCCGCAATGGTTCCCGACCGCCGCCGACGGCCCGGGCAACTTCGCGTGGCACCTGGTGCGGGCGTTTCACCTGGCCGGGCGCTGCATCGGCTGCGGCGCCTGCGAGAGCGCCTGCCCGTGCGGGATTCCCATCAATCTGCTCTCGGCGGCGATGGCCCGATCCGCACTGAAGCACTTTGGATTCCGCGCCGGGCTCTCCATGAGCGATCCGCCCCTGCAGGCGGCGTTCCGGTCGGATGACGACGAGGCGTTTATTCTGTAGGCGAAGATCAGACATGACCAGCTCCGTTGGAAAAAGCCAGGACAGCCGCACCGATCGGGATGAGATTCCGGTCGGCTATATCATCTCTCGCGAGCAAGTCGAGGCCTGGCCCGCGCGGCTGCTCGCCGAAGGCCGGCAGGTCCTCGCGCCGGTCATTGCTGGTGCGGGCGTCGAGTATCGACTGCTCACGAAAGAAGACGCCGCCGCGAGCGGCCTGGGCAAGGGCCTGCCCCGCATCAGCCCCAAGGCGGCCTGGTTCCCGCGCACGGAACCGATTCTGCATCTGGAGCGGGACGGCCGGCAGTGGGCGGTCAGCGATCCGGCAGGCGAGTTCCCGCGGGTGGTGCTGTTCGGCGCCCGGCCGTGCGACGCGGCGGCCCCGGACATTCTCGCCCCGCTCTTTGGATGGGACTATCACGACCCGTTCTTCGAGGAGCGGATCAAACGCATCGCGATCATTGTGCTGGCGTGCGAGGGGCCGGTCGACGACGGATGTTTCTGCACGAGCGTCGGCGTGGACCCGGCCGGCGAGGGCTGCGGCGACCTGCTGCTGACCGCCCTGCCCGACGGGACATTTCGGGCGCAGCCCCGGACGGACGCGGGCCGCGACCTGTTGGCGACCATCGGCGCGTTCGAGCCCGCCCCCCGCGATCCGGCACTCGAAGCGATGCGCGAGCGGGTGCGACTGAGCGTGCCAAAGCGGTTTGAGGCGCCGACGGTGCGCGTCGCGCTCAAGCAGCGGTTCGACGATCCGCTCTGGGCGCGCAGCGCTCAGTCCTGCCTGGCCTGCGGAACCTGCGCGTTCGTGTGCCCGACCTGCCACTGCTTCGACATCCAGGAAGAGATGGGCAGCCGCGAAGGAATCCGCCAGAAGAACTGGGATGCCTGCGCGTTTGGCCTGTTCACGCTGCACGCCTCCGGTCACAATCCGCGTCCCGACCAGGCGGCCCGCTGGCGGCAGCGGCTCTCGCACAAGTTCCGCTACTACCCCGACAAGTTCGGCCGCGTGCTCTGCACCGGCTGCGGGCGCTGCCTGCGCCTCTGCCCCGCCGGAATGGACATGCTCGCCGACCTGGAAGAGTTAAGCAGCGGCGCACAAACGTCGGAGAGGCAGGTCCAGCCGACCAGCAGCCCGCAACAAACAACAGACAACAGACAACACACAATCAACATCTACCGCCCCTACCTGATGCGCATCGCCGATCTGCGCGACGAGACGCCCGACGTTCGCACGCTCCGCCTGGAGTTCGCCGATGATCAGGAAGGCAAGGCCTTCACCTTCCGCGTCGGCCAGTTCGGGCTCTACGGCGCGCTGGGCGAGGGCGAGTCGACGTTCTGCATCGCGAGTGCCTCCACGCGCACGGGCTACATCGAGTGCACGTTCCGCCAGGCCGGTCGTGTCACGCGGGCCCTGCGGCGGCTCAACGTCGGGGATGTCATGGGTTTCCGCGGGCCATATGGCAACTCGTTCCCGGTCGAGTCGTGGCGCGGCAAGGACCTGCTCTTCATCGCCGGCGGAATCGCCCTGCCGCCGATGCGCAGCGTCATCCAGTACTGTCTCGACCGCCGCGAGGACTACGGCCAGATCACGATCGTCTACGGCGCCCGGACGTGGTCCGATCACGTCTACAAGCACGAACTGGCCGAGTGGGAAGCCCGCCCGGACGTGGATCTGTGGCTCTGCATCGACTGGAAGCCCGGCGGGAAGGGCGGTCTGGCCGAAGAGCCGGCGGAAGAAGGCTGGCGGCCGCTCAACCTGAAGGAGCCCGGCGCGAGCAAGCTCGACCCCGCCCACCGCCGCTACACCGGCTTCGTGCCGCAGCTCGTCGAGGCCGTCAAACCCTCACCCGCCAATCGCGTGGCCGTCCTGTGCGGCCCGCCGATCATGATCAAGTTCACGCTCACGAGCCTCAAAAAGCTCGGCTACCGGTCCGAGGACGTGTACACCACGCTCGAAAACCGCATGAAGTGCGGCGTGGGCAAGTGCGGGCGCTGCAACGTCGGCCCGATCTACATCTGCAAGGAAGGCCCCGTCTTCACCGCCGCCCAGGTCGAGCAGTTGCCGCCCGAGATGTGATGCGCCCGCCGGTGAGCGCGCCATCCGCCCGTGGACCTGCATCCAGGCGGTTCCCGTGGTTTCGCCCCACCCGGCAAGGCATTATGCTCTTACCTGCCCTTCCGGCAGGCGCGCGCCGGCCCGGTCGAGTATGCTGTCCAGTCATTCGGACGGCAGCGGCATGATCCTTTCTGTTTTTGACAGAGGTGGCAGATGAAACTGGTGATGTGGGGACTCTGGGTGGTGGCAGGCCTGCTCGTGTCTGGACAGTCGGCCGATCAGCCGGCGGAGGCGAAGCTCAAGCGCATTCTGCTGGTCACGGGCCGCGATGTCCCCGCCCACAACTGGCGCGAGACGTCGCCGGCGCTGCGCGAGCACCTCGAGGCGACCAGACAGTTTGAAGTCGTGGTGTCGGAGGAGCCGCTCGTGCTGGAATCCTCGGCGCTCGACGGCTATGACGCAATCCTGCTCAACTACTACAACTGGCAGCGGCCGGGCATCACGCCGAAGGCCCGCGAGAACCTCACCCGCTTCGTGAAAGACGGCAAGGGGCTGATTGCGTTCCACTTCTCGGTGCGGGCGTTCGAAGACTGGCCGGAATACCGCGATCTGGTGGGACGCATCTGGACCAAGGGCTCAGGGCACGGCCCGCGCGGGACCTTCAAAGCGAGGGTCAAGGCGAAGGACCATCCGATCACGCAGGGCACGTCGGATTTCGAGGCCGACGACGAACTCTACGCCAAACTGGTCGGCGACGCGCCGATCAATGTGCTCGTGGAAGCGGACTCAGAGTGGAGCAAGCAGACCGAGCCGATTGCCTGGACGCTGGACTATGGCAAGGGGCGCGTGTTCGGCTTCATGCTCGGTCACGACGCCAAGGCCTGCCGCGATCCCAACTTCGCGCGGCTGCTGCAGCGGGGAACCGCGTGGGCAGCCGGTGTGCCGGCCAGGTGAACGGCCGGTGCACCGCGCCGCGTCAGCCCCTGCCGGCGTGGCCGTTCCGGCAGGACCATTGCCAGAGCTGCAGAACCAGATCGACCTTGCTGGTGCTGCCGAGTTTTCGGTGAATGTTGCCGATATGCAGCCGGATCGTGGCATTGGAGACGCCCAGCTCGCGTGCGATCTGTATGTTTTTGAGGCCCAGGCAGACCTTCGAGAGAATCTCATGCTCGCGCGCTGTCAGATGCCGCTGCTCGCTGAACTCGGCAATGATGCAGGGGGCAGGGAACCCATTATCGGGATCCGGTTCCGATCGGTCAAACAAGGTGCTTCTCGCTGACTGTGCCATTATCACGTGCGCTCTCTTTTCAGGTTGCGGCGCAGCAGAACCATCCGGCGTCCTGCCGGCCATAAAGCCAGACAACTCGCACCGCAGTGACGGAAAGGCTCCGTTCACTCCGGCGTCACCATGTGTTTCCCAGGGCAGCCAGTCATTGGCTGCACGCAACCCAGCGCAACGAACACTGCAGAACCTTAAACACGCCCTCCTTTGACTGGGCGACGGTCACTCGTTTCCCTGAGAGCGACGTCGCTGTGCATCGAGCAGATCCGCGCCGATGACCGGCACACAGATCGACCGACGAGCCCGCGAAACGCCCCGGCCAGCTTCCGGAACGACCGCCGGCTCACACGTTGTTGACCCCCCTGGCCTGCCAGCAAGCCGGGCACAACACCGCAGGCAAGCCCCGGCATATATAAATAACGACGTTCGGCCGGTCTTCTTCCGCGGTAATCTGCAGAAAAACAAAAAACCTGTTCTCGGCCGCTGATACCTCCCGTCCTGCAGCAGTCCGCGCGTCACCCCTTCCATCCCAGTGAAAAGAGGTGTGCGCAAGACCACCGGACGGGCATTTCCGCAGAGCCCGAAATCGCCTCCATCACGAAATTGAACGAAACACTGTGCGACTGGCCTAACGACTGACCGAATGGTCATCGGCGATCGCCGCAGCATGCCGCACGGGGAAACGCGCGGCACTTCTACCCCAAAACACCAGCGCAAGTTCAATAATAATAACGCACCGCAAAACGGAAGCAAGCTGGATCTTTCGCTAGGTATCCGGCAGGCTTCCTCGCTCGCACTGATTTCAAATTCACTTTAATCGCCGCGGCTCTCCGCTCCCCGTCCGCGCACAGACGGAGCCTCCACCCGGAATGTGAACCGCTAAAGGACGGCGACGATCCAGCCAGCCTCCATCACACCGACTGACAGACATCACGGACAGATCGCAGACTTGAAAAACCAAAAATGAATATACACTGAAAAGTCGTTTTGTCAAGGAAATGCCCCCCGAAATCGTTGGCGGGGCACTGCCCGGAATCAGAGAGGCCGAGCGGCAAGGCCGCACGTCTCATGCACCCGTCGCAGGGACGCCACCTCATACAACCAGTGGGGCATCCAGAATCCGGCCGCACGACACATCACTTGGCGGGCGGATGTCGCCGCTCCGGCGTCGGAGGAACATACTCGATCATCTCATTGGTCTGCCCGGCGCGCTTTTTCAGCGTGAACGCATCGTACAGTTCGCCCGTGGCCATCCGCGATTCGTACCGGAGCACGCCGCCGTCGATGCGGATGATCTGGTAGAGCTGCGTATCCTCCGCCACGCGCCGCATTTCGGCCCGGGGAGATTCGTCGAGTTTGTACATCTTGGGGCCGCTGACTGACACCACGTAGACCGTCCCCGTCGGCGTCGATCGCCAGTTCGTGCCTTCCGTGACGTTCTCCCCCGCCAGCAGGCCGCTCCGCCCGTAGCTGTGGTCGTGCCCGGTGAGAACGAGATCCACGCGGTGCCGGTCGAACACCGGCTTCCACGCGTTGCGCAGGTCGGGGTTATCGCGGTCTTTGGCCATCGAAAAGATCGGGTGGTGAAACGCGACGACGGTCCAGAGACGCTCGTTCTCGGAAAGCACGTGCTCGAGCCAGGTCACCTGCTCGGCCTGACGCTCGTTCGAATTGAGCGAGATCACCCGAAGACTCTGGTAATCTACATAGTACGCCGTTTCTTCAAGCCCTTCCGGGCCGTTGCGGGGAAAGGCGAACTGGGCGGGCCAGTGGCGCGAAACTCGCCGGGCCCTGGTGCCGTCAGGTTTCTTCTCGGTGACGTACTCGTGGTTGCCCGGCGTGGCGATGACGGGAATCATCGCGTTGAGCCACCCCCCCGCGCCGAACCACTCGCCCCAGAGGGCATCGCTCTCGGCCGTCGTGACCAGGTCGCCCGCGTGGAGCATGAAAGCGGCCTTCGGCGCATCAGACCATGCCTCGCGGATCACCCGCGACCACATGCTCCGGATGTCGTTCTGGGCATCGCCGAAATAGATGAAGGAGAACGGCTCTGGCCTCGAGGAGGCCGTCCGGAACTGGAACCACTCGCTCCAGTTCGCCCCGTCGCCCACGCGATACGCGTACTTCGTCCCCGGCTGCAGGGCCTGGAACTCGACGCTGTGCACATGGCACTTGGACAGGTCCGACCGAAACGAGGTGGTCTGGGCGTCCACCCGCTGGGCCCGATCCTTGAAGCCGGGTCCGCCATCGGCCAGCGCGATTTCCGCATACGCCCGATCCACGTCGGTCGACGTCCGCCAGGTCACGGCCTGCGTGGTGGCCGGATCATCCGTCCAGGTCAGCACGATGCGGTCGGGCATGGCCGAGGGCTGGTGGAGCACGGCATCGGGGACGCGCGGCGGCGCCTGGCCGTGTTCACCCTCGTGGGCATCGACCCCAAGCGACCCTAGGGTCAGGACCAGGGCGACGGTCATACAGCACATCATCGCCCGCAACCGACAGTGACAGCGTGAGCTTCGGCGCGTCATAGCCATCCCAGTTGAAAAGCATTCGATCGTCACATCTCCGCCTGGCCGCCCATCCTAACCATTTCGGACATGCTCCTCCAGTTTCGCCGACCCCGCCAGCAACCGGGACGCGAGATCGCCGCCCCGGAGCGCAGATCAGCGAGTGCCGAGTTCGGTGGGGACGGCGCGAAGTGCGAGCCCGTGATGACGGGGAGCGAGAAACCGCTTCATGTCTTCGAGCCGTTCACGCGATTGGCCCCCCAATTCCGGGTCTTGAGTTCAGGGCATTACATGCCACCCCGCCGGTCCCTTCACGGACCCTGCTCAAGACGGCTTCCTTTCAGCGATGCGGCGCGGCGGGCGGGGGAAATCGCACCTCCAGAAGCGGGTCATGGTTGGGCAGGACGACATCTGCCTCGCGCCGGACGCGGGCCACGGACGTGTAGACCTCCACCAGGCTCGAACACACGCCGATGGGTGTATCCTCCTCGACGTGGCGGTAGAACATGCACAGGTCGCTGGCCAGGCAGGTGGTTTTTCCCAGGGGGGTCGGCAGGTACACCGACTGCAGCCCCGGCGTGTGCCCGCCGGTCCAGATCAGCCGCAAGCCGGGCAGGATCTCCGCATCGCCGTCGATCAGCTCCAGCCGCGAACGCAGATCGCCGTCCAGCCGCTGCATGATCTGCGGCAGATAGAACGCGGTAAACCACGGGTGCGGCGGGTTTTTGACCGTGTCGTACTCCTTGCGCTGCAGGTAGAGCCGCGCCCTCGGAAACAGATCGATCGTGCTCGAAAGGTGGTCGAAATGCAGGTGCGAGACAATCACGTGCTCGATCGACCGCGGATCGACGCCGATCCGGGCGAGCCGGGCCGCCACCCGCCACTCCGGCCGCTGCACCATGCCCCGCATCAGGCATTCCTCAGGGTCAAAGCCCGTATCGAGCAGGATACGCGTGCCCGCCCCCTCGATGTACCAGAAGTAGAACGCCGTGGTGTAGGTCTTATCCCACTCAGAGAGATAAAACATCTTGGGCCCGGGCTCGCCGTGAAACTCTCCGACCTTGAGCGGTTGGATGTGATACATGTCGTCACCCGCATCAACTCAGCCATCGAATCGCAGCAACCTCGCCGTACCCCCCGGGCGAAGCCGCCATCTCACGTCTCACCCCGCTGCGGGGAAAAACAACGTCGTCTTCACATCCGGATCGAACCCCCGCCCGAACTTCACGCCCAGTACCTCCTGCACGATCACGTCGGCCGTCGTGGTGACGGGCGCCGTGCCGGCTTCCAAATGCCCGCCGTGCACGTGGCCGTTGGAGTCGACGAACGTGATGTGGATGTGCGGCTCGATGTCGCCGTTGTCGAGTTCGCAGATCATGCCCTGCGCGCCCAGGATCGCCAGCGGGCCGGTCAGCTCGATCACTTTCGCCACCACGCCGACCGGGCTCTCCTTCGATGGTGTAGCCACCTCCACTTTGGCGTGGTTCACGCCCCCGATGATGACCGGCACCGCCGCCGCCCGGATGCCGGCCTCCCGGCACATCTGCTTGAGGCCGTTCATCAGATCGGTACCCGGCGCGAGCCGAAAGACCAGCGTACGCCCGGGCGAGCCGAGCGCGTGAAGCGATTTCATCGGTGCAACCTCCGCGGTTATGTTCGTTTCGTCGGACGATCCGGGGTTTATTATGGGTCTGAACCGTGCTAATTTCGAGTGCATGAGCCCCGTACCCATTCCCCAAGAGAGCCGTGCGTTTGTGGTCGACGGAAGCGGCGCCGGCCGCATCGAGTCGATCCCCCTCCCCCCCATCCGCGACGACGATGTCCTCGTGAAAATGGAAGGCGTCTACGGCTGCGCCGGCGGCGACACGATCGTCTACAGCGGCCGGCATCCGCATTCACAGGGGCGCTATCCGCTCGTGCTCGGCCATGAGGGGATCGGCGTCGTCGCGGCCATCGGGCCGCGCGCCGCCGCACGCCGCGGTCTGGCGGTCGGAGATCGGGTGGCCATCGAGGTCATGATCCCCTGCGACGCGGGCAGCCCCGACGCCTGCGCGCCCTGCCGCGCCGGCCGCTACGAGCTCTGCGAGCTCAACCGCCAGCACGGCGTCTCCATGCCGCTCTCCCTCGAACACGGCCTGTGGGGCATGTACTCCGATTACCTGATGGTGCATCCCCAGGCCATCACGCATCGCATCCCGGAAGGGGTCGGCGTTGAGAATGCCGTAGCGACGGCGTTCCTGGCGAACGCCGCGCGCTGGACGGAGGTGATCGGCCGCGTGCAGCCGGGCGAGTTCGTCGCATGCTTCGGCCCCGGGCCGCAGGGCATCGGCAGTGCGGCCGTCGCCACGTACCGCAAAGCGACGCCCATCCTCATCGGCGTTGGCGCCGACGCCGCCCGGTTCGAGCTGGCCGTCCGCATCGGCGTCGTCAGCGAACAGAGTATCGTCCGCGCCGACCGCGAAGACGTGGTCGAAAAGGTCCGATCGCTCACCGGCGGCCGCGGTTGCGACCTGTCCATCGAATGCTCGGGCGCCGACAAGGCGTGCGGGCCGTGGCTGCAGGTCCTGCGCAAGTTCGGCCGCGGCGTCCTGTGCGGCTACCACGGCGGACGCGACGTGAGCGTGCCCATCGATCAGATATCAACCAGGGAACTCTCGATCCACGGCGCCTGGGGCCAGGCCGGCGGATTCCCGCTCGCCATCGAGATCCTGGAGCGCCGCGCGTTCGACTTCTCACCCATGATCACCAACCGCTTCACCATGGAACAGCTCAATGACGTCATCCCCCAACTCAAGGATCCCGCCCGGATCACGATGAAGGCGTTCGTGACGCCATAGCCTTCGTCCTGAACCAAGCTGGCGAGCCAAAGGTCCACGGGTCAAGAATCGCCAGCACGCGCACGGGCCACGCTTCCAGGCCGGCGATCGCCAGCGGCGTGCAGACGGCGATGGCCCGCGTGCGATCGCCCAGGGCCTGCATGTTCGTCAGATTCTCGATGAGCGGGACGTTGCGGTCGAACAGCGCCAGGTGCGATTCGTGCGTCGTGCTCGAGAGTTCCTCGACGCCCGCCGACTCGACCCCGAAAAGAACCATCCCCTGATCGACGAGCCACGTCAGCCCCTCCGGCCGGAACCAGGGGCTCTTGAGGTATTCGGGCGTGTCAAACCGATCGCTCCAGCCGGTGCGCACGAAGACAATCTCTCCCGGCTGCACGCCGCCGGCACGGCGGGACGCCTGTTTGATCTCCTCGACGCCGATCGATACGCCCGGCGGCGGCCGACCCACGTCGAGAATGCGCGCCGGCCCCAGCGTCCGATCCACCGGAAACCGGGCCAGGTCCACCCCGTCGGGCCGCAGATGGTACGGCACCTCCATGTGCGTGCCGAGATGGTTGACCATCTCGACGTTGTGCATGATGTACCACTCGTCGGCCTTGCGCTGCACGGGCGCGACGGTCTCGGCCCCGACGCGCGTCAGGCCGAACTTACGGCCCGTCTTGCCGGGCACGATCGGGTGAGAAAGATCGACGATCTGCTTGAGGCCCATTGCGAACTCCGGCTGGATCAGGCGACAAAGCCGCCGTCGACAACCAGCAGCGTGCCGGTCACCCACTTCGCTTCGTCACCGGCCAGGTAGAGCACGGCGGCGGCGATGTCCTGCGGCGCACCGAGCGACTTGAGCGGCGTCGCTTCGACGATCGCTTCGCTCACGCCCGGCGTCGCGAGCACGTCGCGGTTGATGTCGGTCGGCACGGTCCCCGGCAGCACGGCGTTCACGCGGATGTTGTACGGCGCCAGCGTGACGGCCAGGCCGCGGGTCAGCATGTTCGCGGCCGCCTTGCTCGTGCAGTAGGCCAGTTGCCGCGGGTTCGTGAACCGCTCGCCGCTGATGCTCGTGACGTTCACGATCGCCCCGCCGCCGCTCTCCCGCATGTGCCGCGCCGCGGCCTGCGAGAGCACGAAGATGCTCCGCGCGTTGACCGCCTGCACCCGGTCGAATTCCTCGACCGTCAGCTCCAGCACATCGGTGAACGGGCAGATGCCCGCGTTGTTCACCAGGATGTCGATCCGCCCGAACCGCGCCACCACCTGCTCGACCATCGCGACCGCGGCCGCAGCGTCGGCCACATCGCCCGCGACCCCGATCGCCCGATCCTTTCCGATCCCGGCCACCAGCGCGTCAGCCTCAGAGCCGGATCGGCCCGAATGACCGACCGCCACCTTCGCCCCTTCCCGCGCCAGCGCCACGACAACGGCCCGCCCGATCCCACGCGAGCCGCCGGTCACCAGCGCCACCTTGTCCACGAATCGCTGCACGGCCGGATTCCCTTCAGGAGCAGGCACACTCCGTGTGCCGTCCGCGCCTCCCCCGATGCGCCCACGGCTCGAACAACCATCGCTCACATCGACACTGCGCGGAGCCTTCCCGCTGCTCAGATCATGTCACGAAGCAAAGAGCTTACGCGCCGCCCCTCCCAGAATCCACATCAGATCCGCCTCGCTGAGACCCTCCACGTGGGCCAGGCAGCGGTACGACTGGGCATAAGAACTGTAGTCGAGAACGCACGGCGCGTCGCTGGCCCACAGCATTCGCTCGGCCCCATAGGCATCCCGCAGCGCCACCACGAATCGCGCCAGATCGGCATACGGATACTCCGCGGCATCGGCCGTGAACGCGTAGAATCCCGACACTTTCACGTAGACATTCGGAAAACGGGCCAGCTCCAGCACCGGGCGATACGCCTCGTCGCTCATGTCGTTGCGCGGCCGCCCCATGTGGTCCAGCAGCCACCGCACCTTCGGCCAGCGCTCGATCAGCGGCGGGAGCTGCGCCGACTGGTGCGGGGCCAGGTTCAGCGCCACGAAAAGCGACGCATCGTTCACCCTCCGCCAGAACGCGTCGTGCGCTGACTCTGCCCAGACCTCCGGCTGTTCATCGGCCTTCACGATGTACCGGAAACCCAGCGCGGGCCACTCGCTGATCGTGCGGCCAAGCTGCCGGTCGCGATCCGCCGCCATGGGCGAAAACTCCGAGAGCATCACGAATCGGCCGTCGTGTGAGCGGCAGAGCTGCGCGACGAACTCATGATTGTCTGGCTGAGCCTCGTCGCATGCAGCCACGACGCAGGCCCGTTCCACGCCGTGCCGATCCATCAGCTCGAGCATCATCGCGGACTGGTCGAATCTCCCCGACCGTCCGGTGCCCACCACCAGATCCCCCCACGGCCGTTCCCAGACGTGAATGTGAGCATCAAACACCGGCCGCATGTCGTCACCCTCCACTCATCACACACCGACAACCACACGGACGGATGGCCGGGCGGCCCATCCTTCGCGCAGCGAAGGGTGGGGTCTCGATGATGGATTCTGCTGAAAAAGTCCCCTTTGCCGCTCGTGCATACACGTTACCAGTACTGGTATCGCGGTTGAAAGATGCTGAAGTGGGGCTTTTTCAGCAGAATCGATGATGCGAACACGCAAGACTCCCCAAAACCCTTCCCCAACAGAGCCCGAAGCGCAAGCGAGGGGTTCACGCAATGACCGCACCCTCCGTGCCATGCGGCCGCCAAGGAGTCGACCACAGCCCGGCATTTCGCTCCAGGCAACCAGTGTCAATCCTGCCCTCGCTGCCTGCCAACGCTCTTCTCCGTACTGCAAACGCGCAACATCCTGTAGTTCTGGCAGGATACTGGGAATCGCCGATGAACACAGATGAACGCCGATTGACTGGTAAGCCCTGTCTTCATCTGCGTTGATCTGTGTTCATCTGTGGTTGATTTCTCTTGGGTTGCGGCCACCGGCTGCGCTGTGCTATCCGGTGCCGTTTTCATGGACAAACCGCGTCTCACCCGCCCGCCGCCCGCCGCAGAGCCTCCATCCACTTCTGAAGCTCGACCGCATCCCCCAGCCGCGCCCCCACCGGCACCTCGTCGGTCCCCCGCACCACCCGGCAGAAACACCGCAGCTCCTCGGCCAGCATCCCGCTCGGCGCCCGCGGGTCGTCATGGATCTCGAGGGCCATCGGCCAGCTCGCCTTCTCGTCCCACATCTCGACCGGCCGCGGATTCGCGAGCATCCGCCCGGCCCAGCCCTGCCCGAACACCTCCAGCCGGTCAAAGCCGTCCGGCGGCATGCCCGGCGGCGTCAGGAACGACGCGCAGCACGAGGCGAGCGTTCCGTCGGGCCACTGCAGCTCCGCCAGCGCCAGCTCGATCCCGCCGCGCCCGCGCGGCATGCCTGCATGAAACCGCTCCGGCGCAACCCCGTCCATGAGCGTGTACACGAGGTACAGATCGTGGACCATCAGCAGATCGAGCGGCGTCTCATCGGGAAAGAGCTCCCGCGTCGCCATCGGGCGGTGACGGACGCTGTTGATGAACGTCAAGCGCCCGCGCCGTCGCACCTCCGTCAGCAGGCGGCGAAACTCAGTCGAAAACAACAGGATGTGGCCCGCCATGAACCGCCCCGGACTGCCCGCGGCGACCGTCTGCAGTCGCAGCGCCTCTTCGACGCTTTCCGCGACCGGCTTCTCGACCAGGACCGACCGGCCCGCCGCCAGCACCTGACCCGCCAGCTCCACGTGCGACGCGCTCGAGCTCGCGATCACCCACGCCTCGGCGGCCGACCCGGCCAGCGCCGCCTCCAACTGCGGGTACGTCGCCACCTGCGGCAGTTCGCGGCGGATGCCCTCAAGCTTCGCCGCGTTGAGGTCGACGCACGCCACCAGCTCCGCCTCCGCCAGCCCCGACAGGGTCAGGGCATGGAGCCGCCCGAAGTTACCCACCCCGATCACGCCGATGCGCACCCGCTCGAACATGTCAGCCCCCACGCATCGCCAGATACCCGCCCAGCGCGGTCATGAGCGCCGACAGCGTGAGCACCAGCAGTCCGCCGAAAATGAGCCGGTGCGTCCGCGGGCTCGTGCCGCGCCACTCCCGGAACGCCAGCCCCCACAGGTTGCTGAAAATGATGATGCACGCCATGAGCACCGACCACGCGGCAAAACCATACCGCCCCATGTGCGTCTCACCCATGCCGTAAAAAAGGAACTGCAGATACCAGACGGATCCGGCCAGCACACACAGCAGGTAATTCCTCAGCAGCGGAGCCCGGACCGGGCTGACGTACTCGACCACCGTGCCGCTTCGCAGTCCCAGCCACAGGCACCAGATGCCGTTGGTCGTAAAACCCCCCAGCAGCAGCACGATAAACAGCGGCGCGTTGCGCCACAGCTCGGGCGCCCCGTGATCCACCGCGGCCTGGGTGATCGGCCGGCCCGCGGCAATGCCGAAGGCCATGCACGCGCTCATCACCCCCGCCAGCACCGACAGCGTCACGCCCTTGCCGAAATTGAACTCGCTGACCGCCTCCTGCTTCTGATCGGCCGGGAGTTCACGGTCCTTGGCAATGCCCGCCATCGCACAGATGGCAATCCCGCCCAGACCCACGAAAACACTCGCCACAATGATGAGGCCCGACAGACTGCCGAACAGTTCGCCCAGCCGCCCGGCCATCGCCGGCGGCACGAGCGTCCCGAGCACCGAGCAGAGCCCCAGGGGAATCGCATAACCCAGCGACAACCCCAGGTATCGCAGCGCCAGGCCATTGGTCAGGCTGCCGACTCCCCACAGCGCCCCATACAGATAGCAGATGCCCAGCGTCCGCGGCGACACCCCCAGCAGCACCTGCAGCGGCTCCGGCACCGTCAAAAGAGCCGCCACCCACGGCCCGATGAGCCAACTGACGCACCCGAACGCCAGCCAGTAGGTCTGCCACGACCACTGCCGCACCTTCTTGAAGGGGGTATAGAAACTCGCCGACGCCGCTCCCCCGACGGAGATTAGCGCCAGACCAAGAAAGGGATTGGCAACCATGGGCAAATGTCCGCTCAAGCCGCTGCGCAGAGACCAATGTCCAGAAATGCCGACAGCACCGGCCCGCAGTATATCCGCCCGTCAGACGACTGCCACGCGGCAGGACGGCACGGATGCATGTCCCTCGTGGCATCCTGAAAGGTTCGGCCAGCCTGGATCAGGCTTTCCGCCCGCCCGGTCACGCACAGACATCTGGAGAACAGGACGCCATGTTCGCCCCGCAGCGTGACCCATTCAGGAGGACGTGAGCAGGATGTCGCTGGTCTCCACGAGCCGACGGGCGCTCTCGGGGCTGGCGAACAGGGCGTTGGACGCCTCATAGCCCCCTTCCGCGACCGCCTCCGCCGTGACGAGGTAGCCCTGCAGCTCCCCGTTCGCCAGAGTGATCACGAAGGCATCCGGGTGTCTGCGGCGGACCTCCAACCCGAACTCGACGTACACCTCTCCCGGCCAGCCGACAAAGGACCACCGCCCGATCCGAAGAAGCTGCACCTCGGCGGGCAGGCAGGCATCGGCGTACTCCCGGACACGCCCCTCCGCGGCGGCACGAGCCAGCGCCCGCGTTTCCTCGGCCCCGAACCAGTCGCACTCGGCCGTGCGCACCCGCGCCGGCGGCGCGCCCGCCTGGCGGAGCGAGTCCAGCCGCCAGGCCGCAAGGTCGAGCCGGGCCTGCGCCTCCGTCTCTGAGGGAAACGATCGCACCGGCAGATCCACCGACGCGCGGCGGCATTCCAGCCCTGCCGCGGGGCTGTATACGGCCCCTTCCATCGCAGCCAGGATAGACCCGCCCAGCCATTCGCCCAGGCGCCGGGCCTCCGCGAATGTCTGCGCCCGGACCACGTGCCGCGGACTCTGATTGCCCGACGGTCCCATGTGATGCAGCATCACACAGGCCTCCCCGACTGCGGACTGCAGATAACTCCGTGTGAATGCCGGAAAATCCCCGCTCACCAGCGTCGAATCCTCGTGGAGCACCGTCGGGTGCATGCAGCACACCCACATCACGGCCACGGCCGGCCCGCCGCCCGCAGGGCGTACCACAAGCACCGGTACGTCGGGATCGCGCGGCCCCGACGGGTCGCGCCGATTCGTGCCCACGCCCGACCCGTCGGCGATGACGAGTCCCACCTCAGCCGGCGCGGCCTTCGCCACCGCTTCCTCCGCGGCGGCGACAATCCCATCCTCGAGTTGCCGCGGAAACGCGGGATCGGGCGGCGGAACAACCGGGTCGGCTTCGTTACTCAGATAACGCACGGTGGCCGGGCCCGAATGGGTGTGCGTGGCGGTCACCATGATGCCCTCGACCGGCACGCCGGTGGCCCCGCCGATTCGCCGCCGGGCCCGATCCGCCACCGCTTTCGGCACGAAAATGACGTCATTGGCGACGAAAAGCACCTTTTTCGCCCCATCCGTCACGTACAGGGCCGACGAGAGCAGCGGATCGTGCACCCCCGTGCTGGTGCGGGCCACGTGCGGGTAGCCCCACAGGAACAGGGGATTCCTGGGCGTGATCTCAACGCTCGCCGCGCCTGCCTGAAGAGGCTCGACCATCTCTCACCTCGCGACCCCGCGCGGGAGTATAC
>CAZQEN010000001.1:8501-47529 GCA_964591605.1 uncultured Planctomycetales bacterium | reverse complement strand
GTATACTCCATGACGCTGGCGACCCACTGCCTGCGGCGCCGTCCACGGCCGGGCATGCGCGGGTCGCCGCCGCGGCAGCCGCGCGGACTCAGACCCGCCCATCCGCGGGCACGATGAGGCTCATGATATGCGAACCGTGCGATTCGGCATCATCGGCGGCGGTCTCATGGGACGGGAGTTCGCATCCGCCGCCGCCCGGTGGTGCCACCTCCTCGACATCGACGTTCAACCCCGGATCGTCGCCCTGTGTAAGCGCACCCCGGCCGGCTCGGACTGGTTCCGCCGCCACTTCCCCGGCCTCACCCAGGTCACCGGCGATTACCAGGAAGTACTGGCAAATCCGCAGGTCGAGGCCGTCTACGCCGCCGTGCCGCACTATCTCCACCGCGAGGTCTACTGCGCGGCGATCGAGGCCGGCAAGCATCTGCTCGGCGAGAAACCCTTCGGCATGGACCTCGAAGCCAATGACGCCATCATGAACGCCATCGCCCGCCATCCCGAGGTCTTCGTCCGGTGCGTTTCGCAGTTCCCGTTTTATCCCGCCGTCCAGCGGATTGGCCGGCTGATCGAAGCGGGCGCCCTGGGTCGCATCATCGAAGTGCAGACCGGCTTTCTGCATTCGAGCGACCTGGATCCCGCCAAATCCATCAACTGGAAACGCATCGTCGAGTTCAACGGCGAGTACGGCGTTCTGGGGGACCTGGGGATGCACGCCTGCCACGTGCCGTTTCGCGCCGGCTGGCGGCCGCGCAACGTGCGGGCCGTGCTCAGCGACATCGTTCACGAGCGCCCGGGGCCCAACGGCGAGAAGGTCCCCTGCCGGACCTGGGACAACGCCACGCTCCTGTGCGAAATGGAGGATCCGGCGAGCGGCCAGACCTTCCCCTGGACGCTCCGCTGTCACCGCATCGCCCCGGGCGAGAAGAACACGTGGTATGTGTCGATTCTGGGCACGAAGACCTCCGTGCGCTTCTCGACGAGCAACCCGCGGCGCCTCGAATGGCTCGACTACGGCGGCGGCGAGCAGGCGTGGCGATGGATCGATATGGGGATGGAGACGGCCTACAGGACGGTCAGCGGCGCGATCTTCGAGTTCGGCTTCGCCGACGCGATTCAGCAGATGTGGGCGGCGTTTCTCTACGAGCTCGAGCATCGCCAGACCCCCGGCCGCTTCGCCGCCTGCGTCACGCCCGACGAGGCCGCGCTGAGCCATCGCCTCTTCACCGCCGCCCTCGAATCCCAGCGCACCGGACAGACCGTCGACATCGCCCCCCCGCCATAGAGCCCGAAGCGCCAGCGAGGGGTTCCCACAGTTGTGCCCCCTCACAGCACGCCATTCTTTCCAATGCGCGGATCGACGAAGAAGTTATCCCCGCGGATGGAAGGCATCGACACTTCGAGGATGAGCGCCGGACCGACCCCCGTGAACCGGTGCCGCACGCCCGGAGGCATGACCAGCCGGTCCCCCGGCCTCATGAGTCGCTCGCGGCCGTCGGCCACCATGCTTACCTGCCCGGCCACCATGTAAAACGTCTCATGCTTCATGCGGTGATGATGCTCGGGGCAGGTCTGCCCGTCGGCCAGATACAGGAACTTCCCGCAGTAGCCCGAATCCACCTCGTTGGCGACCCAGAATTCAATCAGCCCCGTCCGCTCGAACTCGTCAAGCCCGAAATTCAGCACGAGCAGCGCGTCCGTGGGAACGGGAATCCCCCAGCGCTCGATCTGCGTGAGGCACGCCTTCAAGGCCGTCTGGCGGGCAGGACCATCGAGCTCGACATCGGGATAGCGCGGTGGACTCATATCCCACTCTCGTTTCTGCCTGCACATGGGTGTGGGTGTTGCTTTCTGGGGGTGGCATGGGCAGCGTCGGCTTCGATGAGCGAAGCCGACGTTGCCCGTGCGTGCCCACCCCGCCGATTCTGTCACGAACCCGAAAAAAACGCTTCAACAAGACCGGCTTGCCCGGTTTCGCTCCCGACAGTACCTTGTCCGCGTGAGACGATCAATCCCGATACTGACGTGCCTGGCCCTCCTGGCCGGCCTCGGAGGCTGCGGCGGCTCCGGCGGCTCGGGCAGCAGCCCCAAAACCATGCCCGTATCCGCCTCGACGGGCCCCGCATCAGCCGGCGCACCGACGCAATGCCGCCGCGAGCCGGTCCGGAATCCCGACAGCCTCACCATCGCGGTCATCCCCATGGGCAGCACGCACGAATTCTGGAAAGCCATCCACGCCGGCGCGGTCAAGGCCGAGCAGGAACTCAAGGGCGTGCAGATCATCTGGAAAGGTCCCATCCGCGAAGACGACCGCGAGGGCCAGATCAGCGTCCTCGAAAACTTCATCAACGTCGGCGTCTCCGGCATCGCCATCGCTCCGCTCGACAATGTCGCCCTCGTGCGGCCGGTCCGCGACGCCGTCCGCGCGGACATCAGCGTGGTGGTGCTCGACAGCGACCTCGATGCCCAGGTGTGCACGGACTTTGCCAGCCAGGTCGCCACGAACAGCTATCAGGGAGGCTGCCTGGGGGCACGCCGGCTCGGAGAGATCCTCAAGGGCCAGGGCAGCGCGATCCTCCTGCGCTGCGCGGTGGGTTTCGTCGGCACCACCCGGCGCGAAAAGGGATTCCTCGACACCATCAGCCGCGAATTCCCCGGCGTCCGCATCCTCTCGTCCGATCAGTACGGCGGTGCGACCGCCGAACTGGCCCAGAACAAGGGCGAGAGCCTGCTGCAGCGCTTCCCCGACGTCGACGCCGTGTTCTGCCCCAACGAGTCGACCACCTTCGGCATGCTCCGCGCCCTCCAGAGCTCCGGCAAGGCGGGCAAGGTCAAGCTCGTCGGCTTCGACAGTTCCGAAAAACTCATCGCCGCCCTGGCCGCGGGCGAGATCAGTGGTCTGGTCCTGCAGGACCCGCTCAACATCGGCTACATGGGGGTCAAGACGCTCGCGGCGTATCTCCGCGGCGAGTCCGTGCCGTCTCAGATCGATACCGGCTGCACCATCGCAACGCCCGAGAACATGAACGAGCCGCGGACTCGCGAGCTGCTGTCGCCGCCGATCGACCGTTACCTGCGGTGATGAACTCACCCCGGCCGGCCGCGCCGAGCCCGTCCCTGCCTCGCACAGGAGTCTCACCTTGCCGAACGCTTCCAAAGTCGCCCACCTGTCGATGGCCTCCATGCTGTTCCTGATGAGCGGCTGCGCCACGACGCCTCTTGCCAAAGCCCCCGCCGACGTGCCGGCCGAGTTCCGCACGACCTTCCTGCAGTTCTGCGATCTGGCCAGCGCCGATCTGCAGAAGCCCTACGAAGCGTTCCGGGTCTTCGAGCGTGGCTACGACAATCCGGCCACCCACCACATGCCGGCCTTCGAGGATGCCCACGCGGTGCGGGCCCTGGCCGTCGCCTATGACCTGACCGGCGAGCGCCGTTATCTCGACGCCTGCCGGCACTGGGCGGAGTGGGCACGCGACTGCCAGGCCCGCATGATCCCCGCCGGTGCGTATTACATGAACCATTCCCGTGCCCCCGGCGAAAACAGCGGGCAATGGAACGCCGCTGACAGCGGCACCGTCGGCATGGGCGTCCTGGCGACGGCGCTGCGCTGCGAGGGAGCTGAGCGCGATCGGTACCTCGCCTCCGTGCGCTCCTTCCTGACGCTCGTCATGGACAACTATGTCAAGTCCGAGGGCGGCATCAGCAACGGCCTCTGGCCCGAGTACGCCGGCCCGTGGTGGTGCTCCACCGCGACGGTCGGCAAGCTCGCCCTGCTCATGCACCGGGCGACCGGCGAGGAGCGGTACGGACTGGTGGGTCTGCGCGGCGTGAGATGGCTGGCCGGCCACGATTTCAGACAGTTGAAGCCGATCACCTTCGAACAGCGCCCCTCGGGCACGATTTTCTACTGCTTCGACTACTACGCCACGGGTATCCGTCTCGAGAACCTCGATTCGACGACGCGAACCCGCATTCTGGACCAGTTTGATGCGGCCGCGGACTGGCTGAGCCGCAACCAGAAAAGCCGCGGAGCCCCGGTGCCCGATTACACCGAGAAAAACGTCGACATGGCCGCCATGCCCTCGCTCATGTACGCCTTTGCCCGGTATGCTCCGAACCGTTGCGGCGGCCTCATCGCCCCGGCCGACGAGGAGCTGCGCTACATCCGCAGACTGCTCCTCGATGGCGGTACGCCGAACGTCTCGCGCCTGATGATCTGGGAAGTGATGACCTGGGGCATGATGTCGTACGCCGAGCGGCTCGCCCCCGGCTCGATCACCGAGGGACGCGTTTTTTCGGGAGGGTGACGCATGAGCACGGCATCGCAGGTCGTCCACGAGTACCACACGCGGCTCCAGGCCCTCATGGACCACATCGAGCGGACCCAACTCGAGCGCATCGAGCAGGCCGCCCGCATCCTCGCCGACGCCACGCGCGAGGACCGCCTCATCCACCTCATCGGCACCGGCGTGCACTCACGCCTCGCCGCCGAAGACGGTTTCTTCCGGGCCGGCGGCCTGGCCAACGTCAATCCGATCTTTGCCCTGCCGATGGAGAGCGGCGTTCGCTACATCACCGACCAGGAGCGGCGGCCCGAACCGGTGGCCGCCCTTCTGGACATGCATCCTCTCCAGCCGGGCGACCCGATCATCGTCGCCAACCTCTACGGCATGAACGGCTTCACGATCGAAACCTTGCTCCAGGCGAAAACCAGGCGACTGCGGGCCATTCTGCTCACATCCACCGCGTGCGCAAAGGAGATCCCCAAAGAACACCCCAGCCGCCATCCCTCGAAACGCAACGCCGAGGAGTGCGAGCCCGAAGTCCTGATCGACGTGCCGATGCCCATGGGCGACGCGATTCTCCGCTTCGAGGGCTGCATCTTTCCTGTGGCCCCGAGCAGCGGCGTGCTTCTGAGCTTCGCCCTGCACGCGATGTTCGCCACGACCGTCAAGATGCTCCTGGACGCCGGCGCCGACCCGCCCGTCATCCGGAGCATCAACACCCCCGACTTCGGCGTCGCCAACCAGCGCCTCTGGACCCGCTACGGCCTGCGGGTCAAGTACTTGTAATCCCGCACCACTCGACATCGAGTCGCGGGACCCAGGGAGTCACACATGCATCGAAAAACCCACGGCCTGATGTCCAGCGTCCTGATCCTCCTGCTCAGCCCGGCATTCGCCGCCGCGCAATCAAGCTTCACACTCGATCAGCAGGACGGCGCCGTTCTCCTCAAGACCCCCGACGGCAAGCCCGTCCTGCGCTACGTCACGAAGAATCCCGCCGACAGTAAGCTCAGTGCCAACAGCGCCTGCTTCCTGCACCCGATCTACACCCCCGCCGGCCAGGTCGTCACCGATCTGGCGCCCGACGATCACCGCCATCATCGCGGCGCATTCCTCGGATGGTTCGCGATGCACGGCGCCAAAGACGCCGACTTCTGGGGCTGGGGTCAGTATGCGCCGACGAAGGATCGCATCATCGAGAACCGCAGCGTGAAACTCGCGTCGGCCGACGCGGATCACGCCACGCTCGCAATCCGTAACGAATGGATGGTCGAAGGCGAGGTGATGATCGACGAACAACTCCGCATTTCCGCCCGGCGGGAAGGAGCGCTCTATGTCATCGACTGGAGCACGCGCCTGACCCCGCGAACCGAAGTCCTGCTGGATCCATCCGCATTCGGCGGATTCTGCGTCCGCTCCCGCAAGGACGGCACGTTCACGATCCTGGATGCCAAAGGCGTCGTCACGTTGCCCGATCCGCATCACCTCAAACCCGAGACCGACTGGCCCTCCGCCGACTGGTACGCTCTCTCGCTCAAACCGTCCGCGGGAAACAGCGTGGGCCTGGCCGTGATCGATCACCCCGACAACCCGCGGACCCGATGGCACAACAACCGCGCGGTCTGGATGATCAACCCCTGCATTACCGCCCTCGGCTCCGTCGTCTTCAAGCCTGACCAGCCGCTTATGCTGCGTTATCGCATGGTCGCCTGCGACGGCGAGGTGCCCGCCAAAGACATCGACCGTCTCGCCGGCGACTGGCGCCACACCTACCGCGCGCGATACTTGCGGCAGGCGGAAATCACCCTCGACGGCCGTCCCACTGAGTCCGCCTGGTCGCAGGCCGCCGTCGAGAAACGCTTCTCCTTCCCCTGGAAATCCGTGGCCGCACCGCCCACCGAATTCCGCGCCCTCTGCGACGATCACTACCTCTATTTCACCTATCGCGCGACAGACCCCGACATCGTCGTTCTCGACCAGATCCGCGACAAGGAAGACATCGTGTTCGAGGACCGCGTGGAGATGATTCTCTCCCGCGACGACGCACTGAAGGAGTATTACAGCGTCGAAATCGACTCCCGAGGACGCTTCCTGGAATACAGCGGCGCGTTCTATCGAAAGTTCGATACGAAATGGAAGTGGGAGGGTTTCGAGGCCACGGCCTCCCCGATCGAGCAGGGTTACGTCGTCGAAGGCCGCATCCCGCAGGCCAGTTTCGAGAAACTCGGCTTCGGGCGGTTGAAATCCGGCTCACGCATCCGCTGCGGCTTGTACCGCGCCGAGTTCAGCCACGACCGCAGCGGCCGGCCCGCCCCGCCGAGCAAGCACATGCTCGGCCGCAGGCTCGACGGCCCCCCGCCCATCGAGGACTGGATCAGTTGGGTCGATCCCAAAACGCCCGAGCCCGATTTCCACGTGCCCGCCTCCCTCGGCTGGCTGCTGATCGAAGATTGAGACCGGTAGGCAAAACAGACCAGCAGGTAGCGGAGAACATGAAGACAATGAGAGCAGATAATGCAAACAGCGTGGCCGCACAACCTGCCCCTGCCGGGTTCATCGGATGTGCGTTACTTCTCTCCGTGATCTCCGTGTCTCAGTGGTTTATCCCCCCTTGCGTCACGGCGGCCCCGCCCGCCTCCAGGCCGGCGGCCGCCAACCCCCAGAAGCTTCCCGAACCGCCCCAACCCGGCGATGCCGCCATCCAGACCTTTCTCTCGAAGCAGGCCATCGAGCTCGATCGCCGCTTCGACGAGGAGCTGCCCGACCCGGCGACCTGGGACGACCAGCGGGCCCGGTGGCGCGAACAATTCCTCTTCATGCTCGGCCTCTCGCCCATGCCGCAGCGCTCGCCTCTGCACGCCGCGGTGACCGGCTCGCTGGATCGCGAAGGCTTCACCGTCGAGAAACTGCACTTCCAGAGCCTGCCGCACCTGTATGTCACCGGAAACCTCTACCGCCCCACCCGCATCGACCCCGGCCGGAAGCCGCCCGCGGTGCTCTACGTCTGCGGCCATGGCTACCGTGGACCGGAGGGCGTGAAAGCCGGCTACCAGTCCCACGGAATCTGGCTCGCCCGGCACGGCTACGTTGCCCTGCTCATCGACACGCTCGAACGCGGCGAGATCAAGGGCATGCATCGCGGTCTTTACAGCGAAGGCCGCTCCTGGTGGCTCTCGCGGGGCTATTCCCCCGCCGCCGTCGAATGCTGGAACGGCATCCGGGCCATCGACTATCTGCTCACCCGGCCGGACGTCGACGGCGAGCGGATCGCCGTCACGGGCATCAGCGGCGGCGGCGCGTACACCATGTGGATCGCCGCGGCCGACGAGCGCGTCAAAGTCGCCGTCCCCGTCAGCGGAATGGCCGATCTCCAGGCGTACGTCGCCGATCAGAAGACCGACGTGCACTGCGACTGCATGTTCCTCCACAACGCGTGCCGTTGGCCATGGACCCGCATCGCCGCACTCATCGCCCCGCGCCCGATGCTCTTCGTCAACAGCGATCAGGACCGCCTCTTCCCCCTCGACGCCAACGAACGCGTCGCCAACCGCCTCGAACGCTTCTACGGCCGGCTCGGCGCGGGCGACCTGTTCGACACCGTCGTCAGTACGGGCGACCATGCCTACCGTCAGGACATCCGACAGGCCGTCTATCGATTCCTCAACACGCACCTGAAGGGCGATCCTTCCATCGTGCGCGACAGCGAGCAGGATCTGGAGGAGGATCGAAACGACACAAGCTCATTCCCGATCCCCCCGCCGATGCTCAGAGTGTTCGCCGAAGGCGCCCTGCCCGCGGACCAGCTCAACACGAGCATCGACGAGCGTTTCGTGCCCGCGGCCGCAAGCCCGCCGCCCGCTGAGGGTGGCTTCGACTCCTGGCGCAGCGATCTGCTCAAGGCGCTCGATCGCATGCGGCTGTCCGCGCTGACCGAGCCTCCCCCCCCCGCCGAGCCGGTAGGGCCGCCGGGTTCCGGCCGTTTCACCTCAGAGCCCGGCATCGAGCTGCGACTGCTGACGCAGAATGACATGCTCCCGGCCGCGGGGCGTCGCCTGCTGCTGAGGGTCAGCCTGGAAGACGATGCCCAGTCGCCCACCTCATCCGCATGGCTCAAACGCGTCACGCGCGCCGACGATTCCATCTATTTCTGCCAGCCCCGCGGCGTCGGTGAGACCCGCTGGGGCCGCAAAGCTCCGCCCAACCGCGTGGAGCGGGCCTGCGCGCTGATCGGCACCACGGTCGATGCCGGCCGCGTGCGCGACATCGCCGCCGCCGCCGCGTATCTGCACAGGCGGTATCCCGAGAGTGAACTGGTGGTCACCGGCCAGGGTCCGGCGGGCATCCTGGCGGCCTACGCCGCGCTGCTCGAGCCCGCCATCCAGCGCATCATCCTCGTCAACCCCCCCACCACGCACATGGACCCCGCCGCACCGCAGTTCCTCAACCTGCTGCGCGCAGCCGACGTCCCCGACATGCTCGGCCTCCTCGCCCCCCGCCCGCTGACCCTCATCGACGCCCCCAACCCGCTGCAGACACGGGTCCGTGCCTGTTATGCGGCCGCGGGGGCGGGTGGCCAGCTCGAGATCGTGAGCAACCACCCGTAAGCGCCGCCGACGGCATCCACACGGCGCAAGTCTCCGATCCCGGCGCAAAGAAACGGCCGCCACCAGGCGGCCGTTGTGCAGGAGACGCATATACTCGATTGGCCTTCAGGACAAGCAAAGGCCCGCCCCACGGCCGACCGCAACGCCGGTCAGCCGTACCTTCACCTCGATTGGTCTCCAAGCGGCCGACCGCTCATCACGGAACGCACGCGGCCGGGAAACCGGGACCGTACGGCACGTTGGCGCCGGTGACGCAGTTCGTGAACGCCGTGAGGTCATCCACGTCCACGTCGTTGTCATTGTCGCGGTTGAAGCACTTGCAGGTCCCCGACACCCCGCCGCCCGGACCGCTGTAGCAGATCTGGAAGCCGCCGAAATCATCCGCATCCACATCACCGTCCGCATCCCGGTCCGCCCACACGAACGGATCGTGCGGGCAGCAGGTCACCTGGTTGCAGAAGACGCCCTGTCCGCCGAAGGTCCCGCCGGCCGCCTGGCAGTCGAGCTCGTCCTGCACGCTGCACGTGCCGTCGGGCAGACAGCAGGCGCCGTCCGTGGTGACGTAGACCAGCTCGCCGTCGTAGAGGCTCATCGTGTCGTACGACGTTCGGTTGTAACCGTTGACCAGGTTGTTGGCGCCGTGTGTGGCTCGTGAGTAGGTCAGGCACCGGTACGGGGTTCCGTCTGCCTTGCACTCGCCCGTGGCCGGATCGAGCTCGCAGCCGGGGGCCACGCCGTACGAGACGGTGTCAAATGGCCCCTTGTAGACGCGCGGGACCGCCGCGTGCCAGTCGCCGGCCGCGTTGTTCACGTAAATCAGCATCCAGTCGCTGATGATCTTGATCGTGACGCGCTGCGTGGGATCCACCCCATCGCCCTGGAAGGAGAAGTCGTTGCACGTGCCGGTCTCCGACCGGTGCATGTTGGGGTCATACCAGTAAGGCGGGTTCGGCGCCAACTGGTTGTAACCAGGCTGAAGGGCGGGGAACCGCCCGGAACGCATCTGCCGCCACTTGTTGCCGTCAAACACCGCGTGGTGGTCCACATTGGGGCAATGCATGTCGCTGCCCTGCTCGAGCACGCCGCACGGGTCCTTGTCCATGATGGCCAGGAAGCCGAAGGCCAGACTCTTCCACGTCCGGGTCTTGAGCGGCGGACAATTGGCGTTCAACCACGTCAGATCGCTCCCGTCCTCACTGCCACTGCTGTTCACCTCGCGGGCCTGCTGGCAGATGACGGGGAAGGGACCCTGCGGGCAGCCATCGGGATCCGGGAATGTCTTATTCGGATCGCCGCGCCAGACATAGTCGACCGGAGCATGATCGCCTTCGAGGCTCAGCTCGACATACGAGTTGTCCTTGAGCGGGCTCAGACCCGGGTTACTCGGGAACGCGCCATCGGCTACGTAGAAAACGAGAACCAGCGGGTTCTCATCGGTGCCGTTGACGGCGTTCTTCGTGGGGTCGATGGCCTGGATACGGCTGCGGAAGCTGTGCTGAAACATCAGCATCGCGTCGTTTGCCCCGCCGGTGCCCCACGTGTAGAACGCGACGCCGTACTGGCCGCGCGTCCAGACCCACTCTCCGCTCAGACCGCACCGCTGGTCGAACATCGCCCGCGTGTTGCCGATCGTCGTGGTGAAGCCGGCGTTCGTCACCAGCGCGCCGCACTGCATCACCTGAGGCCAGGCGTTGCGCATCATCTGGTTGTTGCCCGGCAGGCTCTGCTCGGTGCTTCCGCACCCCGAGGGAGGACCCGGCACCTTGGCCGGATAGCCGCCGGTCGGGCTGCCGGCCGGGATCGGCCCATCCTGCCAGAGCGTGCCCCTCGGGTAGCTCGGGTCGTTCCGATTGTCCCAGGCCCACTGGTTGTAGTAGTCGAACGGCTCCGCCCAGATCACACGCCCGGGCGCGGGATCAGCGCCGGGCCGGATCGTCGCGGCCTCGACTGAGTTGCCCGCGGAAACCAACGTCGTCAGACAGACGACGACACGCTTTCTGACCATGTGCCACCTCCAGGAAGATCAGAAATGGAAAAACTTCCAATCACGCCCGCCGGCGGACTCGGCTCAAGGGCTGGGATCGCGCAGCGAAGAACCATTCCGCGGCGAACCGACTGTCAAGGCATCCGGGGCCCGGTCCTCCGCGTTCAGCCAGGGGGGCTTGTGAAACCGTGCCTGCGGACGCTGCCTCACAGGTTATCGGAAAGTTTACAGAAAACCCGTGGATATGTCAACGGAAAACGTCGTCCGAAATGCTCCCTGGGGTCGGTGACAGAATCCGCGGGCCGGGTCGAATGTGGGGCAGGCGTCTCGCCTGCACGTGCAATCGGGACGGCCGCACCACGATGAGCGGCTCCGCCGCCCGCCCCGGGATCACGCACCCTGCCGGGCCATGGCGAGTGGCATCATCTGCCTCCGGGCGGGCCTGGCCCCCCCCCTGCTGGTCCTGTCGAGTCCTGCCGGTGCCCCCGGCGTCAAGGAACGCAGCCGGGGGGCGGATTCTGAACATCGACCGGCACGTTGGCGCCGGTGACGCAGTTCGTGAACGCCGTGAGGTCATCCACGTCCACGTCGTTGTCATTGTCGCGGTTGAAGCACTTGCAGGTCCCCGACACCCCGCCGCCCGGACCGCTGTAGCAGATCTGGAAGCCGCCGAAATCATCCGCATCCACATCACCGTCCGCATCCCGGTCCGCCCACACGAACGGATCGTGCGGGCAGCACGTGAACTGACCGCACGTCGTATTCTGGCCGTTGAATGTGCCGCCCTCCGCTTCACAGGCGAGCTGATCCTGAACAACGCATACTCCGCTCGGATAGCAGCACGCACCCTCGTTGGTGACGTACACGAGTTCGCCATCAAGAACGCTCAGGGCATCGACCACCGTACGGTTGTAGCCGTTGCCGGTCTGGCTGGCGTAGGTCATACACTGCTTGGGCGTGCCGCCGGCCTTGCATTCACCCGTCGTCGGGTCGAGTTCGCAACCTGGCGCCACGCCGATCGAGATCATGTTGAACGGCCCCTTGTACGCTCGCGGAATGGCGGCCGTGTAATCGGTCGCCCCCGGCTTGTTGATGTTGACGCGGGCGTAAACGAGCACGTAATCGGTCATGATCTTCATGATCACACGGGTGTTGCCGCCGTCGCCGTACGAAAAGCTCCCGCAGCCGACTGCCGTGTTTTGCTGGAGCGAGCTGGGATTGCAGAATGCATACCCGGCAGCCAGGCCGGTCAGTTTAGGTTCCTCTCCCAGGCCGCGGTTGGCGCGGAGCTGTCGCCATGCGTTGCCGTCGAAGTAGGCGAAGTGGTCCACGTTGGGGATGTGCGGATCGCCGCCCTGTTCGAGGATGCCGCACGGGTCCTTGTCCATGATGGCCAGGAAACCGAACGCAAAACTGTTCCAGATATTCGGACTGAGCGGCGGGCAGTTGGCATTCAGGTACGTCAGGTCGCTGCCGTCTTCGCTGCCGCTCGAGTTGATCTCGCGCACCTGCTGGCAGACGATCGGATATGGACCCTGAGGGCAGCCGTCCGGGTCCGGATAGGTTTTGGTGTTATCGCCCCGCCAGATGTAGTCGGTCGGCGCGTGATCGCCGTCAAGGCTCAACTCGACGTAGGCGTTGTTCTTGAGCATGCCCAGGCCGGCCGCCTCGCGGAGGTCAAACTGCAGAAGAAGCGGCTTCTCATTAGTGCCCTGCACGGCGTTCTTCGTAGGGTCAATTGCCTGAATCCGACCCTTGAAGCTGTGCTGGTACATGGTCATCGCGTCGTACGAGCCGCCGGTACCCCAGGTGTAAGGCAGCCTGCCGAACTGCGGGCTGGTCTCCACCCAGTTACCGCTGCACGAGTCGAAACCCGTCTCGAAAGCCAGACTGCTCGTGGTAACCGAAGGATTGCCCGGTGTCACGATGCCGCTGCAGTTCATCGTCTGCACCCACTGCGCCCGGGCCATCTCATAGGGAGCCGGCGTGGTTTGGACCGCGTTTCCGGGTGTCGTCGAACTGCAGGCCAGCTTGCCGGGAAGACTGCCACTGGGTGAACCGATGGGGAACGGTGCTGTGAGATCGTTATTGAACGAGTTCGTGCCGCTGTCCCACTGCATCCAGGTGTTATTGCCGGCCGCGCGATTGTCGTAGTTCCACTGCGCGTAATAGTCGAATGGGTCTGCCCAGATGATCCGCGATCTGTCCGCCGGATCACAGCCTGGAATAATGCTGGCCGCCTTCGCCAGGGAGCCGCCGGCCGCGATGACCAGAACAGATACGATGAAGCACTGTTGTCTCATATTCCGTCCTCCTTTGTCTTCCAAAGGGAGTTTTCCCTCGCATCGGACTGCCGCAAGAGAAACACCCTCAACTCCGCGACCGGCCGTTCTTCCGCCGCCATCGCGCCGCCCGGGCACGTCCGCCGGCGCGCATCACTGCACGCCCGAGATCACCCCCCCAAAAAACGGCACCGCCGGTTCTGTTGGAATTCTCCGCTCGAGCCCCGAAAAAGAGCTCCGTTGGTGGTCCGAGCACCTGCTTTCAGTTTACGTGTTTGGCCACGGTTCGTCAACAGATTTCATCGACCACGACTGCAGGGTGATGCAACTATTTCGGGAGGTCTCAAGTCACCTGAGTCGATTGCCTTACCGTCGTGCACCGGCCGCGGGCGGCACGCCAAAGTCGCAGGCAGCGTGCCACAGGCCGGAGGCGCCATCTCAAAGCCGCGGAGCGGCGCGAGATGGTAGCCCACGGCGTAATCCGTGGGATTCCCCGCGGCGTGATGCCTGAGCCCCGGCAGGGGCGAAAGAACACCGCCCCTGGGTCTGAATTGCCTCCTCCGGCGCCGACACGGCGACTCCCGAAAGAATGACTCCAGGCGGGGCGGAGCCGGCCTTCTGTGGTGCCCCCCTCTCGGCCGAACCACAACGACGCTCCCCGCACAGAATCACACCACGTCATCCCGGCATCACGGAACGCACGCGGCCGGGAAACCGGGACCGTACGGCACGTTGGCGCCGGTGACGCAGTTCGTGAACGCCGTGAGGTCATCCACGTCCACGTCGTTGTCATTGTCGCGGTTGAAGCACTTGCAGGTCCCCGACACCCCCCCGCCCGGACCGCTGTAGCAGATCTGGAAGCCGCCGAAATCATCCGGGTCCACATCCCCGTCGGCGTCCCGGTCGGCCCACACGAACGGATCGTGCGGGCAGCACCTCAGGCTGTTGCACGCGGTCGACTGCCCGCCGAAAGTCCCGCCGGCAGTCTCGCACGCGAGCTCATCCTGCACGGAGCACGTCCCGTTGGGCAGGCAGCACGCGCCGTCGGTTGTCGAGTAGACCAGTTCGCCGTCATACAGGCTGATGGTGTCCACCCGCGTCCGGTTGTAGCCGTTGCTGACGCGCGAATAGGTCAGGCACCGCGTGGGCGTGCCGTTGACCTTGCACTCGCCCGTGGCAGGGTCGAGCTCGCATCCGGGCCCCACACCGAACGAGATCATATTGAACGGCCCCTTGTAGACGCGGGGAACCGCGGCGTGGTTGTCCTCGGGAGTATCGCCTCCGGGCACGCCAACCGCCCCGTAGCGCTTCATGTAAATCAGGATCCAGTCGGTGGTGATCTTCATCGTCACCTGGTAGGTCCCACCGTTGCTGTAGGGGAAGTCGGTGGAAGCACCGGCGGCGCCCACATGCATGTTCGGATCGAACCACCAGGGAGGATTAGGCGCAATGGTGTTGTAGCCGGGCTGCAGGCCGGCAAAACGGCCGGAGCGGAACTGCCGCCACTGGTTGCCGTCGAAAACCGCCGGGTGATCGACGCTCGGCACATGCGGGTCGCTGCCCTGTTCGAGAATACCGCAGGGATCCTTGTCCATGATGGCCATGAAGCCGAACGCGATGCTCTTCCAGGTTTTGGTGCTCAGCGGGGGGCAGTTCGCATTCACCCACGCCAGGTCGCTCCCGTCCTCGCTGCCGCTCCCGTTCGTTTCGCGCGCCTGCTGGCAGACAATCGGGTATGGACCCTGAGGGCAGCCGTCCGGATCTGGATAGTTCCTGTCGGGGTCTCCACGCCAGACGTAATCCGTCGGAGCATGTTCGCCGTCAAGACTCAGCTCGATGTACGCATTATTCTTGAAGGGCGAGAGTTTCGCGTTTTCACCGAGGAAAAACACCAGAATCAGCGGATTGGCGTCGGTGCCGTTGACTGCGTTCTTGGTCGGGTCGCGGGCTACGATCCGATCCTTGAAGCTGTGTTTGAACAGTTGCATCGTCTCAAACGAGCCGCCGGTGCCCCACGTATACGCTGCGGTTGCGAATTCGCCTCGCGAGGTGACAAACTCGCCGCTTAATCCGCAGTTGGGATCGAAGTTGGCTTCAAAGGCGCCGTCGGAGGCGCCGAACCCGGCCGGCGTCAGGATGCCGTTGCATTGCATCTCCTTGAGCCACTGGGCGCGGGCCAGTTCATGTGTCCCCGGAAACGTCTGTATGACACTCCCGCAACCGTACGCGGGAGGACCTCCCACGATGACCGGGTACAGACCCGAGGGGCTACCAGGAGGCACCGGTCCGCCCTGCCAAAGGGTTCCGTTCGGCTGGTAATCCGGATTGTTCCGATTGTCGTAGGCCCATTGATTGTAGGAATCGAAGTTGTCGGCCCAGATGACCCGCACCGGCGCCGGGTCAGCGCCCGGCCGGATGTCAGCCTTCACCACCATCCCGCAGAGTAGAACAGCCAGACATCCGACGAGGGTGTGTCTTCTCATTTCAGGCTCCTTCCTCCGAACAGGCACTGGCAACAGAAAGCGGTCCATGCGCAGTATCCCTCACCCCGGGATACCGGTCACACGCTCCGCGACCACAAATCACGCATTTCGACGCCGCCCGCGACAGTTGCCGACCGCGGCCACTGCCGGAAGATCTACCTCAAGCGGCGGCGGAGCCGGCCTTTTGCAGCGCTGCCATCCGGGGCTCCACGACAGAAACACCCCGGCGCAGAACCTCGCGAATTCATTCACACGTCACGGCACGCACGCCGGCGGCGGGTTCAGGGCGAACAGCACCTCCGGGCCCGTCACGCAGTCGGTGAATTTCACCAGGTCGTCGTCGTCGATGCCCGCCGGCGAATCCACGAAGCGATCGAAGCATGAGCATCCCGTCGGCACGCCGCCTCCGGGACCCGTGTAGCACCGCTGGAAGTAGGCAAAATCGTCCAGATCCACATCGCCATCCTCGTCCGGGTCGGCAAACAGCGGCGGGCAGAAGTCGCAGTTGGCGTTGTCCACGCCGCACACCGAACCCGGTCCGTTCCACGTCCCGCCGGGCGTACTCTGACAGTCTTCCTGGCTGATCTCGCTGCACGTGCCCGTGCCCAGGCCGGTCTTCACGCAGCACGCCCCGGTCGGCGGCGGCGGCTCGATCGTCACCACGAAGCCCTCCGTGACGCCGTTGTGAATGCCCCACCCCACGATCACCTTGCCGTCATCCGAAACCGCCCGGCCCTCCCAGAGATTCCAGCCGGTCATGTCGATGCCCTTGCTGATCAGCCATTCCTTCAGGTCCAGCATGCCCTTGTACCGTGTCGCCGCCGCCGCACCATTGTCTCCCGGCAGCGCGTCCCTGTGTTTCAGCCAGTACAGGTCAGGCCCATCCGTCATGAAGCACACGAACGCACGGGAGTCGTTGTCGAAGCCGGATCCGGGTGTGTGCCGGCTCCAGCCCGTCACGACCAGTCCCTCGCGGCTCGGGATCGCCGCGCTGTTGGACACGCCGTACGCCTCGCTGTAGTTGTCGCCCGGCAGGAATCCCAGCGGCCAGTGGAACCCGATCCCGCCGCAGTTGTCATTGCCGTTGTAGTCGCGGTTCCGGATGTCCCGCAGGTGCGCCTCAAACAATCCACTGCCCGGATACGTGCTGCGCCCCACCCGGTACCGTCCGTCGGGGGAGACGGCGTTGTATCGGCTCGCCGATGAAGTGGTAGGACTGGAGCCCACAGGCCATGTGATGTCATCACCGCTCGGATTGACCTGATCCTTGAGCTGATTATCCGGGCCGCAGGAAACCACGACATCGTTGGGATTCAGACCGCTGGTGCCGACCGGATGAATCTGGATATTATCGCCGTTCGCCGCGGTTTCGGCCGTGCCATTGTCTCCGGCCGCGATCTGCCAGTATTCGCCGCCGCACACCCAGTCGAGATTCTTGTCACCGCCCATGCTGCCGCCGCTGGCCGAGTTGTAGATAAACGCCTCCGGCTGATTGTTGCCCCCGCCGAACTTGCTCCAGCTCCAGCCGACAACATCAGTGGCTCCGTTATGCCAGTTCATGCCCAGCGCGATACTGCGTTTGCTGCCGCCGCCCAGGAAGCCCAGCGCCAGGACCGACTGATTATCGGAGCGGTAGCGGAACGCCTGCAGGTTGTTCGGCGGGTTCTCGGTCGCGGAGGAACTGCTGCTCTCACCCGCGATGAACACGGTGTTCGTGGGATCCACCGCGAGGCTCCGGCCGAACGACTGCGGCGTCGCATTCGAGTTGGGCAGATAGGGAATCAGGAAGTACGATCCCGTGCCCGCACGGTTCCCGCTCCAGTGGAACGCCTGCAGGTGGTTCGACGCATTACGCCCCTGGCCGGCGACGTGCACGGTAGCGTTCCCGTCCGTCCCCACGTCCGCCGCACGCGTCTCCTGGTTCGTCGCGTCGGTGAACCCCAGGCTCACCAGCGTCGGCGAGCCCGAAACGCGATCGTACAGCACGGCCACCGTCTTCCCGTTGCTGTCCACCGCTTCACCGACAATCAGCGTCCCGTCCGCGGAAACGCCCAGGCACTTGCTGCTGGTTCCGCCGCCAAGTTGCCCGACCCCCGTAAACGTCGGCGTCTGGGCCAGGCTCACGCTCCCCGCCGCCAGGACACCGGCCACCGCCACAAGCCGCGCGAGCCGCTTTCTCCAGGTTTTCCGACACATGTTGCACCTCTTCCTTCGCACCATGAATGACAGGGGCCACGAAGCGAGATCGTCGACTCGCTCCGTGGCCCGCCTGAGCTTTCCTGCTCAATGTACAGATCCGACCTACACCCGGTACCAGCGGCCTAGAGCGACACCACCGCCAGCCAGGGGAAGGGTCAACGCCGACGCCGGGACATGATCAACCCGCCAAGCCCGAGGAGGATCAGCGTCGTCGGCTCGGGGACCTGCATGATCCAGGCCCGCGTGTACAGGGTCGTGCCCCCGTCCGGCGACCAGACGCCTAAGCCCGCGGCAACCGGATTCCCAGTGCCAGGATCCACGCCGACGCTGTAAGCACGCGTCAGCCGGACCCAGTTGCCCAGAATCCCCTGAGAGGCGGCAAATGCCGTCAGATCCGTCACCGTCCAGTTCGCCGGGTTCGGATCACCCGTATCCCAAAGGGCCGCCATTTCTGTGCCAACATAGTCCATTCCCACCGCGTACCTTCCGTCCGCGCTGGCGCCGTAAGTGACCGTGCGGGTGGCAGAACCCGCCGTGCCCGGCAGCTCGGGCAACTGGATGACGGCCCCTTGGACTTTAGAGCCACCGAAGCCCGAGATGGTCGTCTTGAAGGAATACTGATCACCGGAGGTGCCCGTGAGGAATGACCGGCCGAACACGGCGGTGCCATCCTGACTCACCGCGTGGAGTTCTCCCATTGTGGTGGTACCGCCATTCAACCCATCGTGCAAGCTGGTGATGTTATAGGCGGTGGGCGTACCAGCGGCCCAATCGAGCACGTACGTCTTGTTGGTGGCGCTGCCGGTGCCTCGCTTGCCCACCGCCCGGCCGATGGCCGAGACGCCGTTCATCAGAGAAGAGTCGCCACTGGCGATTCCCTTGTTGTCCCAGGTCACGGTCGCCACCCAGGGACCAGAGCCCTGGTTGAGGTAAACCGGTTGATTCGCAATGTTCCGGGAGCTGGATACATAATAAACATCCGTCCCGAGCTGCGCCCCGATCTGATTGGAGGCGCCCATTTGCGGGGAGCCGGGCATGGATGCGTTCCGGCGCTTGATGCCCCAGGTCGCGCCACCGTCGGTCGTCATCCACTCCGTCGGGAAGCCGGAGGACATACCAGAGACGAGGAGTTCGGTATTGCCGCCGGACGTGCGGTAGCCGACGCCGTTCGCAATGGTGGACTGAGCATTATCGCTGCTGAGAACGTTGTAGGAGGTTCCGTTGCCCGAGTTGTACAGGAAACCCCGCGTGCCCGACAGGCCGACCGCAAACTGCCCGTCTGGCGTGATCGCGCGGACCTGCATACTGTTGCTCTCCGCATCCCCGGCGATCTGGGGGATGAGGGTGAGGCTGGCTCCGAAGACGTTGGCCGCCCCCAGCGCCAGAGCAACCGCTGCCACGTTCGAGAGGGTTAGTACTCTCTTCATTTTCCCTGCTCCTGTCGGCGCCACTTGAGTTATTCCTTTTCCGTCCGGATGATCGATGATGCGGCAGGCGCTTTTCCGCTCGATACTTCCCTGACTGTCATCACACACGGGGCATCCCGTGTACGCACGATGCGCGGACAGAAGGAGCCATGACTCCTGCGGCCGGCGCGTGTTTGTTGACGCTTGTGTGCTTTTGCCCTCCAACGACGCGCCGGTCAGGATGTGCGACGCGCCTTTGGTCCGAAGGTCCCGTTCTCCCTCCGAGAACGACCTCTACCATCACGTTATCACAACACCCCCCGGCACGTCAACCGTATTTCGCAAAATAGCGTTGACAACTTGCACGGGGCAACAAGGGCACTTTGGGGTATAATACATTGAACATAAACGAGTTACGTCAATGAGTCCCATAAGCTCCCTGCGAGGGACGAAAACGAATCGATTTGCCGCGCGAACCCGCCGCGCCGGACCGCTGGGCACGACGCGGTTCCCGGCACACGGCCTGCAAACCCATTCACACCAGGGTCGGCCGTTCCGGCTGCCGCCACCTCATCAGGGCACGGTCGGCGCCGCCGGAGCGGACGGGTACCGCTCGATCTGGGCCCGACTGTCGGTCGCGAGCGAAGCCTTGCCTTGAGCAGTGGCCACCCGGAACGTCTGGCGAAAGTGCTGGACGGCTTCCGCGATCCTTCCCTGTCGGGCCAGAGTCAGACCCAGGTTGTATCCGGCCTCAGCGTAGGAGGGGTTCAGTTGAACCGCTCGTTCAAAGTGCGCGAGGGCCTGGTCTGATTCTCCCTGCCTGGCCAACTGCACCCCCAGATTGTTATGAGCCTCGGCGTAGTTGGGCTCGAGCTCGAGCGCCCGTTCCAGGTGCGAAATCGCTTCGTCCACCTTGCCCAGTGCGGCCAGTTCGTTGGCCATGTTGTAATGGATCTCAACGGCGTCGGGTTCGAGCTGGAGCGCCAGTTGGTACTGCTCAATGGCATCATCCACCTTCCCCCGCGCGGCGAACGAGACGCCGAGATTGCAGCGGGCCATCCAGCAGGCCGGATTCCTGGCCAGAGTGTCCCGCCAGAGAGTCTCCTCGTCCTGGTAAATGGCACTCTGGCGGAACGTGAGTACGCCCAGCGCCAGGAGCAGCGGCCCGGAAATGACCGGCTGGAGCCAGACTGCCGCCCGGCCGAATCGTTCCAGGCCCCGCGTGATTCCTCCGGCCACGAGGGCCAGGGGGCCGATCAGCGCGAAATACGTCCAGTGGTCCGACACCAGCGAGTAACGCATGAAGAAGATGTTTACCAGCCCGAGCGCCGGAGACAGCATCACCGCAAAATAGCCCAGCCCGGCCAGCCAGGGTCTCCCCCACACCTGCCGGAAACGCCAGAAGAGCCAAAACGTTCCTACAGCCAGCAATCCCGGCACATACCAGAGCACGTTGGCCGGGTCAATCCGCCAGCGAGGATAGACGAACATCAGATTCACGGGCACAATCGCCTTGTAAAGGTAAAACCAGAACGCCGCGCCCGCGCCGGCCAGCCGCGCAAAGAACGGATCCGGACGCAGAATCTCCGATACGGCGCGGCGCTCCACGAAAACGGTGATGCACATCAGCAGCAGCGCCACACCCAGAAAAGCGGCGCTGCGCAACACATCCCGGAGCCCGATACCGCCCCGCCGCCACCAGGCCAGCCCCAGCAGCACCACCCCGAGCGGGGCAACCGCCGTCTTGCTCAGCATCGCCAGCAGAAACGAAACCAGTGACAGAGTGTAAAGCCAGGATCGAGAAGACAGGATGGAGGCCGCAACCGAGCGGGAGGCCGGGAGCCCCGAGGAGGATCTTCCGGGCCGCGGTTCGCCCGGCAGAGGCGGCCGAGCGGCCAGTTCATCGAAACGCAGAAAACACAGAAGGCTCAGGAGATAGAACAGCATGGCCAGCGTGTTCTTCCGCTCGGTGATCCAGGCCACCGTTTCCACGTTCACGGGATGCAGAGCGAAGAATGCCCCCGCCAGCCAGGCGCCGGGCACGTTCAGACGCTCCAGCAGCCGCCAGAGCAGCAGCGCGTTGGCGGTATGAATGAGCAGGTTCACCCAGTGGTAACCGACAGGGTTGACCCCCCACACCGCCCGCTCCAGCCAGAACGACGTGAAAACAAGCGGGTAATACTGTGGCGCTTCGAGTGAGAACCAGATCCGCTTCAGACCGCCAGGGCCGAACAGCGCCGGGTTGTCCTCGACGTAGGAATGATCATCCCATATAAAGCCACCATCGAGAGCGGGAAAATGGGCGATCAGCGTGAAAACGGCGATGGCGCACGCCCCCAACACCCGCCGGCCGGCCGGGAGACGGGGCTGACCCGCCGGCCCATGCGGTCGGCGCTGGGGAGGAGTGATCGGCATGGAGTTCATTCCCGCCAGGGACGACCGGCGCGGTAGAGAGCCTGTCGCGCCTGGATGTGCTCACGCCGCACGGCCGGCGGCGCGGCTGCGGCCAGGACCAGGGCACGTTCCACCGCCGACAGTGCTCGGGAAAAGTCCCCCGACTCGGCATACGCCGCCGCCAGCGCGTCGTAAGCCCCGGCGTCCTGCTCCTGCGTCAGCCGGACGGCCTTTTCGGCCAGGCCCACCGCCGCAGGGCCGTCACGATACTGTGCGTCGTGGTGCGTCGCCAGAAGCCACGCCAGGTTCCTGAGCGCTTCGACCGATTCCGGCTCCTGGCGCAGGGCTTCCCGATACTGCCGGATGGCTTCGGCGGTCTGGCCCTGCCGTGTCAGCACAATGGCCAGTTTGACACGGACGTTCGCACGATCCGGCTGGAGCCGGACCGCTTCCGAAATGTGTCTGGCGGCCTCGTCGGTTCTACCAAGGACAAGCAGAACGCCGCTCAGGTTGTAGTGCGCCTCGGCATAGTCTGGACGGAGGTTAATAGCGGCCTTATATTCCGACACGGCTGCCTCCGGCTTTCCGAGCAGATTGAGCGCATTCGCCAGATTGAAGCGTGCCTGCGCGGAGTCGGGCTTGAGGCGGACCGCTTTCGCCGCGTACTGGAACGCCTGCTGGCCGTCTCCCTGCCTGGCCAGAAGGTTGCTCAGATTGCTGTAGGCTTCGGCGTAGTCCGGATTCAACCGGATCGCCGCCTGGTACGCGGCCGCCGCTTCGTCCGTCTTTCCCAGCGCGCCCAGCGCGGCCCCCAGCGCCAGATGTGCTTCGGCATCAGGGTACAGACGCAACGCGCAGCGATAATGTTCAACGGCCGGCTCAAACTGGCCCCGCTCGACCAGATCAAGGCCCAGATTATGATGAGCCATCCAGCACTCCGGATTCTTTGCCAGCGTGTCGAGCCACAGCGTCTCGCTGTCGCGAAATGCCCCCGCATGACTCCACGTCAGACCGGCCAGGATGGCCAGCAGCGGGACGCACAGCAGTCCGGCGCCGGGCCCCCGTACAGAGTGCAGCCGGGCCGACAGGATCGAAGCCCCGGCCGAGACGACCGCGATCACCCCCACGCTCGCCAGGTACTGATGATGATCGTTCACGAACGAGTAGCGAAACGAATACGCGTTGAAGAAGCCCAGCGCCGGAAACAGGATCCCGGTGAACAGGAACATTCCCGCCAGAGGTCCGCGGTTCCGCCGCCTCAACACCCACAGACCCGTCAGCAGCAGTACCGCCGCGATCGGGTACAGGTACTGCCACCACACCGTTGAGTCGATCTTCCATCGCGTGTACATGAAGGCCAGGTTCGCCGGCCAGAACAGCTTGCTCAGATGGAACCAGAGCGACCGACCGGCAATCAGGCAGCGTTCGAGCAGGGAGAACTGGAACTCATCCCCCCGGGCGCCGTAGAGCGTGATCTCCACCCAGGCGGTCACCAGACCGGCCGCCAGCCCCGCGAGGAAGAACGGCAGCAGCGCGAGCACGTCCCGTTTCCAGGACAGCCTTCCCCGTTTCCACCAGAACGCCACCAGCAGGCACGCCGGAAAGGACGCGATGGCGGTTTTGGTGGTCAGACCCAGGATGAACAGGACCAGGGCAAGCGCGTAGCAGCTCCGCCGCCTGGTCTGATCGAAATGCAGGTACGCCAGCACCGCACTGAAGAAGAACACCCCCGAAAGCGTGTTCTTGAGCTCCGAGATCCACGCTACCGATTCCACATGAACCGGATGCAGGGCGAAAATGGCCCCAGCCAGCCAGGCCCCCGGGATGCCCAGTCGTCTCAGGATCCGGACCACCAGCAACGCTGAAGCAGCATGCAGCAGAATGTTGACCAGGTGGTAACCCGGCGTCGAGTCACCCCACAGCCTGTGTTGCGCCCAGAAAGCGCTGAAGGTCAGTGGGTAGTATTGCTGCGTCGCCCCGGGCTCGAGCCAGATGCTGACCAGACCGGACAGGGAACGGAGCTCCGGGCGGGTCATGTGCGCATCGTCGTCCCAGACCGGCTTTCCGAACCAGGCCGGCGAGTAGGCCAGGAGGGTGGCCGCAACCAGCAGGAAACTCTTCAGCCACTCGCGCGCCGGCCAGCCGCGAAAACCCGAACTCAACACCTCGCCCGCCTGCCCGTCTTCTGGCTGCTTCATCAGCTCGGAATCTAACACGCTCCTCGGGCGGCTTCAACGCTCAGAAACAGCTCCCACCGTCTGAGAGAAAGGGGGGACCAGCCGGAAGCCTGATCGATTCGACTCGCCAATGCGCACGGGCGTTAACGCTGCTCCGCATCAGTCGGCGGGCCACGAAGCGAATCCGTGAGATTCGCCTCGTGGCCCGCTTTGTGCTGACTGATCGATTCAGGAGGCAATCCTCGAGAATCAGCGCCGGGAGCGGCGCAGGAGCAGCCCGCTCACCAGGAGCAGCAGCCCGGTTGCCGGCTCCGGAACGATGGCTATGAACCCTCGCACCCGGCCGTCGGTCGTGACGCCGTCGCCAGCAATCACCACTTTGCCGTCGGGAAGCTCATAGGCCGAATAGGTGCGCCCCAGGCGCGTCCAGCCGCTCACATCGACACCCTGGCTCGCGAGGTAGGCCAGCGTGTTGAAGGCTTTCGGGTCGCCGTTTCCGTCCAGAATGCTCATGTCCCAGAACACGCTGAGCTCATTGCCGACGAAATCGGTCCCCACAATGAACTTGCCCGTCTGGCTCACGCCGCGGCCGGCTCCGGTCGACGTCGAGCCGGGAAGGCGCCCGAGCTTATGGAATGACCATGTCCCGGCCGTATTCGTCCAGAATACCGGGACGTTGATGGTATCAGCATCAGTCAGGAGGGCGAGGCCCGTGGCGGTCAGGCCATCAGCACTGATCGCGAAGGGCTGATTCACTTCATTGGTGCGCGTCGGGCTGCCCGGCAGCAGTGTCGTCACGCCGCCGCTGCGGATGTACCCGCGGCGAACGCCGCCGGTGTTCCGGAGCTCGCCGACGGCCGTGCCGTCGGTGGCAATCCCCTGCACGCGGTTGCTCGAGTTGGCCGTGCCGGTGCCGGCAGTCAGCGCAAAACGGTCGAAAGTCGACGGGCGTCCCGCGGCGGTGGAATCCGCATCATAGAGGTAGCCAAACGAACCCGTGCTCGTCCTCCCCAGGTTGTAATAGCGGGTTCCATTCGCCTGGATCGCGATCTGATTGGCGTCACCTGGAATGGTCGCCTGCCCGCCGCCGTCGGAGGGCAGCGTCCGGACCACCCAGCCGTCGCTGCTGCCGTCGCCGGCCGTCCAGTTACTGACCCAGTCCCCCACGCCGCCCGTGATGTTTCCGCCCACCACCACAGCTCCCGTGGGCAGAACGCCAATGCCGACCGCCTGGCTCGGCACACTGCCGCCGGCGTTCGCGTTGAGGATATTGGGCGCGCTCACCGTCGTGCCGTTGAACGTCCAATAGGTCGCGTTGGCGGCGTTGCTGGCGTTCTGAGCCAGACCGGCCACGTAGACCAGTCCACTCCCGTCCACCGCCATGGCCCGGATGTTCGTGGTCGTGGTCGCGAGGGCGCCGGGACCGTCGGTCACCTGATAGAGCCCGACCGCCGCGAGCGCGCTCGAAGCCCACAGCGCCCCGGCCGCCACAGCCAGGAAACTGACATCTTTGAACCTGTACCCGATGCTCATTACTTTTCCTCCTCCGGGCGCTGCACGATGGCCCGAAAAACCAGAATGCAACCGCAACAGGCAACAACCGGCAATCGGTTCCGATCACCCGATCATGTCACGATGGGTTGCCTTACCCTCCAAATGGGTGCGTCCAGTCAGATGTGGCACGCGCCCTCCCTGTGGCAGGCCCACTCACCCCGGCTGAGGATGAGGCCACACTCCCAGGTTACCGATCCGGCTCACCCATGTCAACTGCATTTCTGAGAATCGGTTGACATTATGGGTCGGCAGCAGAAGAGGGTATCGAAATCAACTCGTTTGATGACCACATGTTATGACGCATGGGCTTCCTGCCCGGTCCCGGAGGAGCCCTCGGAATTCCGGCTCGACCCGCCACCAGAGACCCGGCCAGGACCGTCGCCGCAGCACGTCTCGCACCGGCTCCGCCCTGCCCGCAGGCTCCCGACCCAGGCCCACGCCCGTCCGCCGCGTGACGCAGATCGAGTCAACGAAGACCGGCCGGGAGCCATCGTCGGCCTGCGGTGCGGCTGTGGTGCCGCCCGACCCGACAAAGGCATGCTCGGGAATGCCTTCGCCAGATCCTGACGCGCCACCGTGTATCCGGGATCGATCCGAATCGCTCCCGGCCTTCCAGCAGGGCTTCCTCCATGCATGTGGCGGTAAGTCGATGTCCATCATTCACTCGGTTTTCTGTTAACAGAGCAGCGAGTTGACATCTGCGTCCCAGCGGCTAAACTGTTGCTGAGTAATCTCTTACTGCGAATTGGGTGCTTGTGCGAATTCAGGCAGAAACAGCCCGGAGTCAATGCCGATGCCACCCTTTCTGTTGACGGTACGGCGGCCAGCCGCTCGTCGGCTTTCCGTCTGATTCCAGGCGCGTGGATGGGGAACGAGGATGGACTTGCAGGGGATTCCAAAGGCCAGCACAGCATTACGCCGCCGCCGCTGGCTCGCCGGGCTCTTTTTTCTTGGCCTGTGTACCCATGTCGCGGCCGACTCGCTCGACGACCTCACCGGCCCCTGGATCCTCATGGTCGACGATCATCCCGTCGCCTCCCGCACCAACGTCACCCGCACCTACCATCCGTTCCAGAAGCACGCCGGCAACCCCGTCCTCGTGCCCACCGAGCCGTGGGAGGAAGACATCGCCTATATCTACGGCACGGTCATGCCCAACGAGACGCAGACGGGCTACCGCATGTGGTATCACACGCTCCGCGTCGACGACCCCAACAACGACGGCAGTAACATCCTCTACGCCGAGAGCACGGACGGCATCACCTGGACCAAGCCCATCCTGGGCATCCGCTCCTGGCACGGCTCCACCGCCAACAACATGATCTACGTCCGCCCCGGAAACAGCGGCATCACCTCCGTCATGCACACGCCCTGGAACCCCGACCCGCAGCGTCGCTACACCTTCATGAACTTCGATTCCGGCGGATTCTGGGGCGCCTACTCCAGCGACGGCGTCCATACCAGCGACCTGCCCAACAACCCCGTCATCACCCAGGCCGGCGACGTCGGCCAGTTCACCTGGGACCCCCACACCCAGCAATTCCTGGGCTATGTCAAGCTCAACTCCTTCGTCAACGGCCTGCAGCGCCGCAGCGTCGGACTTACCACCACCACCGACATCGCCAGTTGGCCCATCCCCTCCCTCATCTTCGAGCCCGACACCTTCGACGACCGCTGGGTTCCCGCCGGCACCGTCCAGCGGACCCACTTCTACGGCCTTTCGGTCTTCCCCTATCAGTCGATGTACCTGGCGTTTCTCTGGATCTTCCGGGCGACCGATATCGACGGCTACTACATCGGCCCGGTGTACTCGGAGATCGTCAGCAGCCACGACGGCATCAACTGGATCCGTGAAGAGGGCGATCGCCCGCCGATGCTGCCCCTCGGCCCGAACAACGCCTGGGACGACGGGCAGCTCTACACCGCCCGCGCGCCGATCCTCGTGGGCGATCAGCTCTACGTCTATTACGGCGCCTGCAACGGCGTCCACGGCACGGCCACCCGCCAACTGAGCTGCGCCATCGGCCTGGCCACCCTCCGCCGCGACGGATTCGCCTCGCTCGACGCCGCCAGCACCCCCGGCACCGTCACCACGCACCCCCTCGTCAGCGCGGGCGGAATGCTGCACGTGAACTACTCGACCAGCGGCGGCTCGCTCGCCGTCGAAGTCCTCGATGAGAACCAGAACGTCATCCCCGGTTACAGCGCCGCCGACTGCACGCCCTTGACCGGCGACAGCACGGACCAGATCGTCACCTGGGACGCAGTCAGCAATCTCCCGCCCGGCTACGGCACTCTGCGGCTTCGGTTCGTCCTCCAGAACGCGTCGCTCTACTCCTTCGCCGCGGGCGAGGGCGTTGTCGGCCAGCCGCCCGCCATCACCAGCCACCCCGCCAGCCAGCCGGCCGTCGCGGGCGACACCGTGAGCTTCCACATCAACGCCACCGGCACCGCCCCGCTGACCCATCAATGGCAGCGCAGCGGCGTCGACCTCACCGACGACAGCCACGTCACCGGGGCCACCACCGCCACCCTCACCCTCTACAACGTCGGCATCGATGATCTCGCCGCCTATCGCTGTGTCGTCAGCAATCCCTACGGCACCGCCGCCTCCAACACCGCCACCCTCACGCTGCACGTCCCCCTGTTCACCGGAGTCGGCGCCCTGCCGGGCCAGACCGCCAGCACCATCAGCGGCGTGACGGCCGACGGCTCGGTCGTCAGCGGCTCCAGCGGCTCCCGCGGCTTCATCTGGACCCGCACCGACGCGATCATGGATCTCGGCCTGCCGGCGGGCGCAACCTCCTGCAGCACCAGCGGCGTGGCCGTCGGTCCCGGCGGCAATCTCGTCGTCGCCGTCAACACCAACACGGCCAGCTCGAAAGCCAAAAAATGGACCGGCACCGCGGCCGGCGTGGGCACCTTCGCCAGCCTGCCCCTGCTCGCCGGAACCCTCGAATGGACGACGCGGGGCATCGGCGCCAGCGGCAGCGATGTCTGGATCGCCGGAAGCTCATTCAACGGCGGCGCCGGCGGCGGCCGCAGGGCCGGCCGGTACCGCCAGAGCACCAACGATACGGCCGGTTTCACGCTGCCCGCCAACGGCCACGATCACTCCGACTTCCACGCCGTCGCCGACAACGGCTACGCCGGCGGCCAGTTCCAGTACGGCGGCACCGCACCCGGCGGCGGGGCTCGCAACGCGATGAAATACACCGGCGGCTCCGCCTGCACGGCTCTGAACACCCTCATCGGCGCCCCCAGCACGAAAAACGAAGCCGTCGTCAAGGCCATTTCGAGGGACGGCGCCACCCAGGGCGGCTGGAGCTACTACGTCGATACCGTCGCCCTCTCCAAACCCGTCGTCTGGCGGGCCTCCAGCTCACCCACCGCGATCCCCTTCATCGCCGGTGGCGACAACGACAACGCCGGCGAAGTTCTCGCCCTCAATGGCGACGGTTCGCTCGCCGGCGGCTACACCTACCGCAGCGACGGCGCCGCCAGCGGGCCGAGAGAGGCCTTCATCTGGGACGCGACCAACGGCACCCGCCCACTCCAGGGCTGGCTCACGACCCGTTACGGCCTCGATCTGAGCGGATGGAACCTGCAGGAAGTGCGGGCCCTCTCCTCCGACGCCTCCGTGATCGCCGGCAACGGCCTGCACAACGGCGTCAGCGAGGGGTGGGTCTTCGCCCTCGCCCCCTACACCCCCGCCCCGCCCGACATCACGCAGCAGCCCGCTGCGTTGAACCTCGCCCTCGGCGACATGGCCGTCTTCACCGTCGTCGCGACCGGCGACGGCACGCTGACGTATCAGTGGCAGCGTAACGGTGTCGATCTCGTCGACGACGGCCACTTTTCCGGCTGCGCCACGCACACCCTCACCATCGGCCCCGTATTCAGCTCCGACGCCGCGTACCTGCGCTGCCGCGTCGCCCACGTCGCCGGCCAGGTCTATTCCGACGAAGTCAGCCTCACCGTCCGGGGCGCCGGCGACCTCGACGGCGACGGCGACGTGGATCTGACTGATTTCGGCGCATTCCAGGTCTGCCTCACCGGCGCCGATGTCCCCCAACTCGCCGCCTCCTGCCTCCCCGCCCGCCTCGACCCCGACGCCGATGTCGACACAGACGACTACCAGCGCCTCGCCGCCTGCTCGGCCCGCGCCAACGTCCCCTACGACCCGGCGTGCACCGACGGATCAGAATCGCCGCGGCCATGATCTCGAAATGCCCCCGTGCAACGCCTCCGCCGGGGGACCCGATGCCCCATCCACCGCCTGGCCCATCGCGCAGCGGTGGGGGACGCGACAGGGGGCGGAATCGTTCGCACCCCGGGCGAAGCCGGCGGGGTTCTCCGCGATCCGAGCCTGGAGTTCCCCCCCGCCTCCCCGCTTCGTGCGGGCCAGCCCCGGGCGCGCAGGAACGGACATGCACCCTGTGCAAGCCGGGAGGTCGTGATTTGTGGTAAGATTCCTTAACATATGGTCTTGTGGCTGAAGGGCGGTGGTGGGAACTGGGTTCGTTTTGCGCCGGCGCGCCGGGGAGCCGGTCTGAGCGGGTTGGGGGCCGGGTCGGCGCGGGGGATGGCAGGTCGCGAGCTGGCCAGGGGGCGCCGTGCTGGCGGGTGCGATCGTCGGTGATGCCGGGCGTCGGGCGAAATTGGGTTCGTTTTGTCATGCCGGACCGTCCGCCTGTTGGGTTGGGACCCTTGGGTGACGATGGTGGGACATCCCTGAGCCAGAACACAGCGACCGCTCCGGATCAACGACAGGAAGCGAAACATGGTCGCCGGGATTTGGTGTTCCGCGGAGCGTGCGGACGTGCTGATCGGAGTGCGGATGGATCCCGAATCGCCAGGCAGGGGGCGCTGGTGCGGTCACATCGCCCACCCCGCGGATCCCTCGCTGGACTTCGGCGAGCTCAGTCGAGCCGCGCGTCGGGCTCTGTTGCGTGGGCTTCGCACGCCCGACAGGCACGGGCATGGCGGCGACGCGGGGCCGCGAGGGTGTGCCCGTCAGGTGCAGGATGTGGCCCCGTCCGGACTTCGGCGAGCTCAGTCGAGCCGCAGGCGGGAAGTGCCTGATCACGGGGGAGGTGTGGTATGCCGATCGTGACAGTGCTGGCCGGGCTGGTGGGCTTCGGGCTGGCGACGCTGGCCGGGTACCTGGCGGTGCGGCGCGGGGTGAAGTGGGCGGGGCCGCTGGTGATCGTGGGGACCGTGATCGGCGTCGGGTCGAACGTGTGTCACCTGGTGCGCTGGATCTATCGGTTCGGAGCGGTCGAGACGTTCCGGCACAACTTTGAGTCGACGCTGCTGCTGGCGACGCTGCTGGGTCTGGTGGCGTTCTTCTCGTACCTGGCCCGGCGTCTGCGCGGGCTGGACGGGCTGCTGTTCGTCCTCGCGACGGTCGTGGAGGCCGGAGCGCTGACGGTCATGCACCGTCAGGTATCGACGGTGGAGTACAAGCCGTGGTTCATCAGCCACTCGCTGGCGTTTCAGATCAGCGCGACGTGCTTTCTGGCGGGCGGGGCGGGAGGGGTTGCGTATCTGCTGACCAGCTACGTGATCCGCCGCAAGCGGGCCCCCCAGATGCTGGGAGCGGTGGCGCCGCTGGAGACCATCGAGCGGTTTGAGTGGTGGGCACTGGTGATCGGTTTTCCGCTGTTCACGTACGGGATTCTGACGGGCATCTGCGAGCTGTCGCGAACGACGGACCCCGGTCCGCGGGCGTGGCTGGCGGATCCGCTGGTGATCGCGTCGTTCATCACGTGGGGCGTGTACGCCCTGCTGATCGGGTCGATGTGGCTCCAGCCGAAGATGCGCGGCCGTCGGGCGGCGACGATGGTGACGTGCGGGATGGGGCTGGTGGCGATGGTGTTTCTGGTGGTGGAGTTCGTGTCGCCGCTGCACCGGTAGGGTCCGCTCGGCGGACCCAAGCGGCGTTTCGTCCGCACAGCGGACCCTACGATCTGCATCGGTAGGAACGTGAGAAGTGAGACGTGAGAAGTGAGACGTTCATGCAATACCTCTCACGTCTAACGTCTCACGTCTAACGTCCCACGTTTTGTCGGGTTCGGGATGAGAACGCTCGTCATAGGGTGCAATCATCGGTCGGCGCCGGTGGAGGTTCGCGAACGGATCGCGTTCGACGAGGGGGCGGTGGTGCGCGCGCTGCAGGAGCTGAAGGTGGCTTACCCGGCGTGCGAGGTGGTGCTGATCTCGACGTGCAACCGGATGGAATGGTACGTGGCGCGCGCGCTGCAGGACCGCCCGCGGGTGGGGGACGTGATCGAGTTCATCTCGCGGTTTCACGGGCTGCCCAGCGCGGAGTTCGCGGCGTCGCTGTATCACCACGAGGATGCGGAGGCGGTGCGGCACCTGTTCCGGGTGGTCAGCGCGCTGGATTCGATGGTGCTGGGGGAGACGCAGATTCTGGCCCAGGCGCGGGACGCGTTCGAGCTGGCGCGGTCTCAGGGATGCGTGGGGCCGACGCTGGGGGCGCTGTTTCAGCGGGCGTTCGCGGTGGGCAAGGAGGTGCAGACGAACACGGCGATCGCGGCCGGTCGAGTGAGCGTGGGGAGCACGGCCGTCGAGCTGGCCCGGCAGATCTTCTCGCGGTTCGACGACAAGGTGGTGATGATGGTCGGCGCCGGGGAGATGGGCGAGCTGACGCTCACGCACCTGATGGAGACCCGGCCGAGGGAACTGTGGGTGACGAACCGGACGGACGAGCGGGCGGCGTCGCTGGCGGAGCGTCTGGCCCGCAAGCATCCGGTGCCGGTGCGGGCGGTGCCGTATGCGGAGTGGATCTCGCGGCTGGCCCAGACGGACATCGTGATCAGTTGCACCGGTTCGCACGAGCCGATTCTGACGGCGGGGGCGTTTGCCCCGATTCCCGAGCGGCGGCGGTATCGCCCGCTGCTGCTGATTGACATCGCGGTGCCGCGCGACATCGAGCCGGCGGTGGGCGAGCAGGAAGAGGTGTACCTCTACAATATCGACGACCTGCAGGCAGTAGTTGAAGCCACCTTGGAGAACCGGAAGGGAGCGATCCAGCAGTGCCAGGCGATCATCGAGCAGAGCGTGGTGGAGTTTCTCTCGAAACAGGCGCAGCGCGACATCGGCCCGCTGATCGGCGAGCTGCAGCAGCATTTTCATGACCTCGGGCGGGCGGAGCTGGAGCGCATTCTGCCCAAGCTGCAGTCGAATTCGCCGCACGACCGCGAGCTGATCGAGGAGATGCTGCACCGGTTCACGCAGAAACTGCTGCACGATCCGGTGCAGCTTCTGAATGAGAAGTCGGCCAACGGGGCGGCGAGCGTGTACGCGGACACGCTGCGGGCGCTGTTCAAGTTGACGGAGCGGTCGTGAGGGAAGCCGCACCCGCTGGCACAGGGCCCGCGACCCTTCGGGCGGGGCCCTGATCCGCGCGCCGGGCGTCGGCGAACGGGCCTGATCCTCGAACGGATGGGCGCAAGGCCTCCCGACGTACGTCGGGACTCCGGCTTCTGACGGTTGGCACATCCGGCCCCGCCGGTGATGCACGGATCCGGTGGCACAGAGCGTCTGGTCGCTCCGGGGGCGGGGGCAGGATATCATCTGCCGGCCGCGAAGATTCTCGCGGTATTGAGGGACGACGCATGAAGACACTTCAGAGAGGAATTGCCGTGTCGCTGGTCGGTTTGAGCGGTCTGGCGGCGTGCGGGGAGACGCTGGAGGCGCCGGGGAACCGGGCGCCGCTGCAGCCGGCGGCGTTTGCAGCGCTGCCGCTGGGGTCGGTGCTGCCGATGGGCTGGCTGCGCGACCAACTCGCGGTGCAGGCGCGGGGGATGACGGGGCATCTGGATGAGTTCTACAAAACGGTGAGTGACTCAGCCTGGAAGGGCGGGGGCGGGGATGCGTGGGAGCGCGGGCCGTATTACCTGGACGGGCTGGTTCCGCTGGCGTTCCTGGTGAACGACGACCGACTGCTGGGGAAGGTCAGGACGTGGATGGAGCCGATCCTGGCTTCGCCGCAGTCGGGCGGCTGGTTCGGCCCGGAGAAGAACAAGGACCGCTGGCCGCTGGCGGTCGCGATGAAGGTTCTGGCCCAGTACTACGAGGCGACCGGCGACGCGCGGGCGATGAAAGTCATCAAGGGGTACATCGGGTACCTCAAGACGCATCCGCCGGACTGGCCGGACAAGGAATGGCGCGGGGTGCGGGCGATGGAGACGGCGGTCACGCTCTACTGGTACTACAACCGGACGGGCGACACCGACGCGCTGGACGTCGCGAAATCGATCCACGACAACAGCTTCAAGTGGGCCGATTACTTCATGGACTTTCCGTACCCGCGCGAGAAAGTGGAAGCCGCGCTGTCGAACTACAAGACGATCGGCGGGCACCCCACGCACGTGGTGAACATCGCGATGGCCCTCAAGTATCCGGGGGTCTGGTGGCAGCAGTCGGGGGAGGCCCGCGACAAGGAGGCCTCTTTTGCGGGGATCCGGGCGCTGGACGAACACCACGGGCAGGTGGGCGGGCGGTTCTCAGGCGACGAGCACCTCTCGGGCACGCGCCCGACGCAGGGGACGGAGACCTGCGCGGTCGTCGAGTACATGTTCTCGCTCGAGAATCTGCTGAGGATCTTCGGGGAGCCGAGACTGGCGGACCGGCTGGAGATGCTGGCGTACAACGCGAACGCCGGGGCGCATACCGAGGACTACTGGTGCCACCAGTACGACCAGCAGGCCAACCAGGTGCTGTGCAGCATCGCGAAGCGCGGGTGGAGCACCAACAGCGATAACTCCAATATCTACGGGTTGGAGCCCAATTATGGGTGCTGCACGGCGAACATGCACCAGGGCTGGCCGAAGTTTGTCTCGCACCTGTGGATGGCCGCGCCGGACGGGGGGCTGGCGGCGGCGGCGTACGGGCCGAGCGTGGTGACGGCGAAGGTGGCGGGCGGTCGGTCGGTCACGATCCGCGAGGAAACAGATTATCCCTTCAAGGGGAAGGTCAAACTGACGTTTGAGCAGGCGGGCGGCGCGGATTTCCCACTGTATCTGCGCTGGCCGTCGTGGGCCGCGACGGTGGCGGTGAAGGTCAACGGGATGGAGGCGGCCCGCCGCGACAGCTTCAAGCCGGGGTCCTACTTTGCGGTCACCCACAACGGCTGGAAGCGCGGCGACGTGGTCGAGCTCGAGATCCCCATGGATCTGCGCTGCGAAACGCGTCGCGACAACGCGGTGAGCATCTATCGCGGGCCGGTGGTGTACGTGCTCAAGATCGGCGAGGAGCGGCAGAAGCTCAAGTCGTATCACGAGACGCTGCCGGTGGCGGATTACCAGATCTCGCCGACGACGCCGTGGAATTACGGGCTGGTTCTCGATCGCGAGCATCCGGAGAAATCGATCCGGGTCGAGGAACGCACGATCGGGAAGATGCCGTTCGCGACGGCGGATGCGCCGGTGGTGCTGCACGTGAAGGGCCGGCAGATCCCGGAGTGGAAGATGGAGCGTCACTCGGCCGGGCCGGTGCCGCCGAGTCCGGTCGCCTCCGATGAGCCGATCGTGGATCTGGAGCTTATCCCGTACGGCAGCGCGCGGCTGCGGATCAGCGAGTTTCCGACGGTGAGGTAGAAAGTCGAAAATCGAAAGTCGAAAGTCGAAAGGGAACGGGATCGGGACTACATCGCGGCGGCCCAGGGCGTAGGGATAGTTTCTCGAATCGGGCCCGTTTGACCGGGTGCGCCGTTCGGTTAATTTGGCGTGAGTTGCAGGAATGATGGAGCGGTCAGGCGGGCGGGCCAGGCGCCGGTGAGCTGCAGGGGTCGGGCGCGGGCGTTGCCCGCAACCGAAACAGAGGATCAGGGATGCACGCATGAAGATAGGTTTTTCGACGATTGGATGCCCTGACTGGGATCTGGATACGATCATCGCGCAAGGGGCGGCGCTTCAGTTCGAGGCGGTGGAGCTGCGCGGGATCCGGGGGGAGATGCACCTGCCGGCGTGCGCGGCGCTGGCCAGGGATCCGGCGGCGGTGGCGAAGCGGTTCGCGGAGGCGAAGCTTGATCTGGCGTGCCTGGGGACGGGAAACGCATTTCATTTCCAGGACAAGAAGAAGGTTGCCGAGAATAAGCAGCAGGTTCGGGAATTCATCGAACTGGCGGCCGATCTGGGCTGCCCCTTCGTGCGCGTGTTCGGCGACGAGGTGCCGCGGTACGAACAGAAGCAGGTGACGCTGCTGCGGATCGCGGAGGCGCTGCGGGACCTCGCTCCGGTGGCGGCGTCGCACGGAGTGACGCTGGTGCTTGAAAACCACGGGGACTTTGCCACGAGCCGGGACGTGTGGTTCATCCTGGACGCGGTAGATCATCCGTCGGTCCGGTGCTGCTGGCATCCGTGTCATGCCCAGGTGGCGGGTGATCGCTCGACGCTGAGCGTGCCGCGGATCGGGCGGCTGATTTCGCTCGTGCACCTGGTGGACGGGCGGTTCAACGAGGAGGGGTCGCTGGAGGGATACGCGCTTCCGGGTGACGGAAGCGTGGACATCGAGAAGTTCCTGTTCCTGCTGCGTGGCGTGACGTACGATGGATACCTGATCTTTGACTGGCCCAAGCTGTGGGTGCCGGGCCTGGCGGAGCCGGACAAGGCCTTTCCCTCGGCGCTGACCAAAATCAAGGCCATGCTGACGAAGATGGAGTCGGTCAAGGAGCTCACGGCGTATAAGGGGGATAAGAACGTGCCGAAGTACGCCGCACGTTCGACGAGAGAATGACCAATGTCTCATGGTTGAATGTCTAAAGAACGCCCCGTGACTCAAACCTGCCTCAGGTCATTGCGTCATTGAGGCATTGGGGCTTGATCAGACATCAGGGTTTAGACATTAGACATTTCAGGATTTCGGCCTTCGGTCTGAGGTTTCTCTTGCCGGATGGATCTCCACGAGCCGCGATGCATCGTCTCCCCGCAGGTCTGACCTATTCGGCGCTGGTCGCCGCCCTTTCACTGGGATGCCTGACGCTGCTGGGCGGACTGGGGACCCGCGGCGGTCGCGGACCCGAGCCGCTGGCGCACACGGCCTCCGCGCTGTGCCTGCTGTGGAGCGTGCTGGCATATGGCATCGGCAGGTGGTCGAATGGCCAGATGCGCTCGCGGGAGGACCTGCTCTCGGTTCTGCAGATTGGCTCGCTGGTGATGGGCCTGCTGGCCGTCATCGTGCTGCTGTTTGCGGCGACGATCGAAGTTTTCATCCGCACGGTCTACTTTGATTACGAACTGCCGCAGAGCGTGGTGATCTGGCGCACGGGCGTGCTCGACCTGGCGCTCATCACGCTGGGCGCCGTGCTCCACTGGCGGCGAACCGGTCACGGGAACCTGCTGACGGCGGCGTTCTGGCTGGTCGTTCTGGCGGGCTTGTGGGCAGCGTTCAACATTCCGGCGGCCCGCCACGTGGGCGTTGCCGGGGCGGGCTATCAGTTGCCCAGCGTGTGGGGCAGCGTGTTCGTGCTGGCGGCCGCGCTGGCCATCGGGGGGTTCACCCTCGTGCAGGGGATCCTGGCGGACCGGCGGCGGTGCGCAGCCTGGCCCAACTCGCTGTCGGACCTGGTGACTCCGCTGCCGGCGTGGCCCGGCTTCGACCTGAGTGTGGGTATCGTCGGTGCGGTCATCCTGATGGTGGGCTGCGCGCACGTGGTGCTTCCCTGGACGGCGGGGGGTTCATTTGTCGCCGGGGCGTCGCTGCTGGCTCTGGCTCACTGGCGATGGAACGAGAACCTCGCGGATGAAGGGCTGGCCCTGATCACGCTGGGGGTTGTCTCGCTGTGCATGGTGGGCTTCGACCGGGCGATCTGGCCGAACCTGGCATCCATTCTCAACCGTGCGGTGGTCGGGCTGGCAGTGATGGCGTGGTTCTGGCCCTGGCTGGCGCGGGTGTGGACGCAGCAGCTCGACAACGGCCGGGCGTGGACGACCGCGGGGAGGCTCATCCGGACGCTCCGGCGCGTCGGCTTTCTGACAGCGTGTACGGGCGTGCTGCTGTCGCTGCAGTTGATGCTGTGGCCGACGTATCACTGGGTGCTCGATCCGGACATGTCGCGGGGACGATGGATCGGGGCGTTTGCGGCCAATGGTCTGCTTCTCCTGGCCATCCTGAGCGCGATGCGGGGGACGCGGCGGACGACGCTGGGGTGGCTGGCGCTGCTGACCGCGGGTTCGATGATCGGGTTCTGCCTCGTGCGTGCCCCCGGGTCGCTGATGGCGGCGTGGATCGTGCTGCACTGGCCGGTGGCGCTGGCGGGCGGGGCGGGACTGTGCCTGCTGGTGGCGTGGGGGATTTCGCGGTCTCCCACCTGGAAGGCGCTGCAGGAATCGCTGGTGTATACGGGTGTCCTGGTGGCGCCGATGGCGGCCATCGCGGGGGTGACGCTGTCGGATGCGGCGATCCTCGGTCACGTTCCGCTCTGGGTGCCCGCGGGGACGTTCGGCGTGCTGGCCGGGGTGTACGCGATCGCCGCGCTGCATCCGGGACCCTCGACGTTTCTGACCGTCACGGTGTTGTGTGCGGTGATGGCGTTGTGGAACGGGCGGGGCGCGTCGGGTCGGAGCCTGATGCCGCCGCCTTATTTCTACGCTCTGATGTCGGGTCTGTGCCTGACGCTGATCGCGGTGGCGTATCAGAACCGGGGTGGGCGGCGGACCCTCTGGACGCTCAAGTGGATGGGAGCGGGGCTGGCGCTGGTGTCGCTGGTCGCGGGGTTGCTGGCGCACCGATGAGTGCGGCGCAGGTCCGGTCGCAGTGCTTGCCCGCCGCTTCTGACCGATGGCCCGACGGCGCGCACCCCATCAAGCCACATGAGGACCACACAAATGCAGAGGAACGTTCGCTCTCCAGGAATCCGGCATCAGATGCTGCCAGGGGACGCGCTGCCGGCGTATGACGGTTGGCGGGCGACAGGGTGGGGCGGCGGCGACCGGAGGAGGGGATTGCCTCGGCGAGGTCTCGGCAGGCGCCTGGTGATTGCGGCGGGAGCGAAGCTGCGCCGGATGAACCCGCCGGCTCTGTGCCTGCTCGTGCTCGCTCTGGCCAGCCCGGCCCGTGCAGCGGTGGAGCGGCCGAACATCGTGCTCATCATGACGGACGATCACGGGTGGTATGAGCTGGGTTGCCACGGGAATCCGCATATCTCGACACCCGTGCTCGACCGGCTGGCGGGCGAGAGCGTTGAGTTCACGCGGTTTTACGCATCGCCGGTGTGCACGCCGACGCGGGCGTCGCTCATGACCGGCCGCTACTACCAGCGGACGGGGGCGATCGACACGTACATGGGCCGGGACACGATGGCCGGCAGTGAAATTACCCTGGCGGAGATTCTGCGGAAGGCGGGCTACCGGACCGGCATCTTCGGTAAGTGGCATCTGGGGCGCTACGCGAAATACCATCCGCTCAGCCGCGGTTTCGATGAGTTTCTGGGCTTCTGGCAGTATGGCTTCATCAACCGGTACGACGACTCGGATGAACTCTTTTACGGCCGCACGCCGGTGATCACGACGGGATACATCACGGATGTGCTGACGGATGCGGCGATTGATTTTGTGGTGCGGCCGTCGTCCCGGCGCTCCGGGACACGTGCAGGCGGGACGCCTGCACCACAAGTGACGGCACCGGACGCAGGCG
>CAZQEN010000001.1:0-8401 GCA_964591605.1 uncultured Planctomycetales bacterium | reverse complement strand
GCCTGCACCACAAGTGACGGCACCGGACGCAGGCGAGACGCCTGCACCACAAGTGGCGGGACGGGATGCAGGCGGGACGCCTGCACCACAAGAGCCGTTTTTTCTCTACCTGCCCTATAACGCGGCGCACAATCCGTTCCTCGTGCCAGACAAGTACATTGAAACATACATCAAGAAGGGTCTGGATCTGACGACGGCGCGGATCTACGGCATGATCACCTGCGTCGACGAGAACGTGGGGCGGCTGCTCAAGACGCTGGAGGAGGAGCGGCTGGCCGAGCGGACGGTGGTCATCTTCATGACCGACAACGGGGGCGTGAGCAAGTACTTCAAGGCCGGTCTGCGCGGGAACAAGGCGTCGTGCTTTGAGGGGGGCATTCGCGTGCCCTTCATGGCGCGGTATCCGGGGAAATTCGCGGCCGGGGCGAAGGTGGAGGCGATGGCGGCGCACATCGATGTGCTGCCCACGATCTGCGACCTTGTCGGGGCGACGGTGCCGCAGGATCGACCGATCGACGGGAAGAGCATCCTGAAGCTGATGCGCGAGGGCCGGGGCGAATCGCCGCACGAGTACCTGTTCCATCAGTGGAACCGGGTGAAACCCTCGCCGGATCAGAGCTGGGCGGTGCACGGGAAGAAATACAAGCTCGTCAACGGGCAGTTGTACGACCTCAAGGCCGACCCCGGGGAGGAGCATAATCTCGCGGAGCAGCATCCCGAGGCGGCGCGGGAGCTGCGCGAGGTGTTTCTGAAGTGGTTCGCCGAGGTGACCGCGAATCAGGAGTATGTGCGGGTGCCGATCGAGGTCGGCCGTGACGACGAGAATCCCGTCGAGATCGACGTGACCTGGGGTGATCCGACCGGGAAGGTCACGCCGAAATACCAGCACTACAACCGTGATGGCATCGAGAACTGGACGCGGGCAGGGGAGGCGGTGCGATGGAAGATCGACGTCGTGAAGCCCGGCCGTTACGAAATCGTGTTCAATTACGGCTGCGACCCGGCGGATGGCGGCTCGACGCTGCAACTGAGCGTGGGCGAGGCCCGAATTGACATGACAATCGAGTCCACCGGCGGTCGGATGATCTGGATGGACCGGGTGATGGGGGCTATCGACCTTGTGTCGGGCCCGGCGACGCTGGAAATCACCGCCAAGACCGTGGCCGGGCGGGAGGCGGTGGTGCTGCACCGGATCTGGCTGCGGCGGACCGGGGGCGAGCGGTAGGCTTCCGGCGTGGGCGCAGCGGGGCGTCGAGCCTGATTCTGAGCAGCTGCCAGGAGTTCAGGCTTGCTGTCCGGAGAACATGCCGGCGTAGCCTTTTTCCGGTGTTCCCAGCGTCAGCTCAAAGATCAGTTGGCAGATTGGCATTCCCGGCGTTAACTTCACGCGCAGGGGGCCCTGGTTGCACATTTCGAGTTGGATCTGCCCGCGGAAACCAGAGTGAATCGTCGGGGCGGTCATGTGAACCACGATCGCGAGTCGGGCGAGAGAGCTTTTGCCTTCCACACGCGCCGCGATGCGAGACTGAAGGGGGAGTTCAACCTGCTCCGCCGTCCAGGCAAGAATGAATTCAGCAGGTTCCAGGACGTATCCTTCAGACCCCATCTCGATGGTGTCAGTATATCGTTCGACCAAATCCTTGTAGTTATAGCCTGCAGCAGCAGGAGAAATGACAGGCGGCTCGATGCCTGGTATCTTGGGCAGTTTCTTTTACTTGCGAATCCGAGAGTGCAATGTCAGATCCAGACTTGTGGAACTGAACCGTTCCGCGGTGGGCGCAGGCTCAACCAGGATCTGCTTCGCATTGATAAAAGATTGGATCTCGCGATCCGTGAGAATCATCTCTCACGTCTCTGTTGAACTACGAGGCACCCAGACCCGCCAATTGCCTGAAAAGGCCTCGCGAGGCAATTCAATCAGTACCCGGTTCGCATCACCATGGATTTGTCCGGCGGAGAGGTAGCCGTTGTGGACCTGTTGCTTCGAAACGAAGAGGGATTCGAATTCGCCAGAAATGGTTTCGATTCGAGCCAGAACTTCGCTGTCGACGAGTCCAGGAGACGTCTCTACTCGAACTCGGCACATAGTGGAACTCCCGATGAGACCGTGGAGAATTGTAGTGCGAGAGCGTTTCGTGTCAAGCCGGCCTGCTGGCTGCTGGTGGATGCAGGTGACAGCGGCTTTCGCAGAGTCGGGAACAGGCAGAACAGAGCGAACACATGGATTCCGTGCCGGACAGGCAACCCACCGCTGCAGCCCAATCCGGGGTGCCGTTTCAGAGCGAACGTATGCGGGACGGCCATTCCGCGGGAATTGGCCGCGGCCTGTGGCCTGCACAATAATGGACGCGCACGCGGCGTATCAGCCCCCTTGTGAATAGGGCAGAAAGGGACTAAAAAACGGCGATGTTTGACTGGTTGGGGCGGCTGATTGCCCGGCGACCGGCCTTGTGTGTGGCCGCGTGGGCGGTGGTGCTGGTCACGGCGACGATCTGGGCCCGTGTGGCGCCACCGGTCCGCCCCGCCGAGGTGGGGTCATTTCTGCCCCCCGGCTCCCCCCACAACATCTCGAGCGACATCATCAAGGAAGCGTTCCCCGAGATCTGGTCGAACAGCATGGTCGTGCTGGTCGGCCACCGGGCCGAGGGGGTCCGGCCAGGCGACCTGCTCTGGCTGGACGCGGCGGCGCGGGCGACCCGGGACGCCGCCAAGGAGATCGTTTCGGGCAGCGCCGTGGCCGGGGGGACTGCACTGCGGGTGAATTACCTGTCTCCGGTTCTGCCGTTTCTGCGGGAGCGTCTGATCAGCCGTGACGGGCAGGCGGCGCTGGCGCTGGTGAATCTGCCGACGAACTTCATCAGCGAGGGGACGATCCGGGCGGTGGATGCCGCGGAGGAGATCATCGGCCGCGACCGGCCGGCCGGTCTGACGGTGGAGGTCACGGGGCCCGCCGGGATCGGGCACGATTACTTTCTCGCGACGCAGCGGGCGGTGCATCGGACCACCTGGGTCACGATTGTCGCGGTGCTGCTCATTCTGGTGGTGGTTTATCGTTCGCCGATCGGGGCGCTGGTGCCGCTGGTGTCGATCGGAGCGAGCGTCTACGTGGCCTTCGTCCTGCTGGGCGTTCTGTCGCGGTTCGGATGGGACGTCTCGGCCATGGAGCGCATTTTCTGTGTTGTATTGATGTTCGGAGCCGGCGTGGATTACGCCCTGTTCTGGATTGCCCGATACCGTGAGTCGCTCACCGCTGCAGAGGCAGAATCATCTGTAGGAATTACTGAAGAGGTTGCAGCGGGTCGGGCAGAGTCGGTCCGCATCCCCCGCGGGTGGAACCACCGGTCGATCGCGGCGCTGACCGCGACGCGGGAGACGGGTCCGGCGATTCTGGCCAGCGCGGGTACGACGATCTGCGGCCTGACGACGATGCTCGCGGCGGACCTGGTGCCGTCGCGGAATGCCGGACGGGTGCTGGCGGTGGCGATCACGGTGGCCCTGGCGGCGTCGCTGACGCTGGCCCCCGCACTGGCCCGGTGGCTGGGGCGTTACCTGTTCTGGCCGATGGGCGTGCAGGGGCGTGCGGGGCTGGGGCAGCGTTTCACGTGGCCGTGGCTGGCCCGTCAGGTGACGCGGCGGCCGCGGCCGGTGCTGGTGGCCGGCACGGGCGCGCTGGCGGTGCTGTCGGCGTGGGCGTTTCTGTTTCCGCCGCGATTCGACGCCCTACAGGAATTACCTCCTGACACTTCCTCGTCGCGCGGACTGGAACTGGCCAACGCGCACTTCAGCCGGGGCGAGCTGTACCCGAACTGCGTGCTGGCGGTCTACGAGGCGGCGAAGGCTCCGGCGGACCTGTCGCAGGCGAGCCGGGCGATCAGCGAGGCGATCGCCGGTCAGCCGGGCGTGAACGAGGTTTTTTCGCTCTCGCGGCCGCTGGGGAAGTCGTCGGCGGGCTCGGCGGTGCCGGCGGCGCTGATGTCGATGATGACCCGCGCGCTGTACCAGGGGCAGACCCGCTCGGGGCAGACGGTCCTGCGCTTCGAGGTGCTGCTGGATGATCTGCCGTTCTCGCCGGAGGCGATTGGGACGTTCGAGCGGGTGTCAGCGGCGGCCCGGGCGGCCGCGGCGGAGGCCCGGCCGGAGGCGGCTCCGCGGGTCCTGCTCTCGGGGCTCACGTCGTACATTCTCGGCGTCAAGAAAGTGGTCGGGGCGGATCAGCAACGGGTGATGATTCTGGCGACCCTGGTCATTTTCCTGATCGTGCTGGCGATGGTCCGCGATCTGGCGCTCTCGGTGTTCATGATCTTATCGACGTGGCTGACGTACGGGGCCACGATCACGCTGAGCAACCTGTTCCTGATCCACGTGATGGGGCTGTCGGGGCTGGACTGGAAGGTCCGGCTGATCCTGTTTGTGATCGTGGTGGCGGTGGGACAGGACTACAACATCTTCCTGGTGTCGCGTCTGGTGACCCGGCGGAACGGGGCGGGCGGCGAGGAGTCGGTGCGGGAGGCGGTCGTGCGAACCGGCTCGGTCATCAGCAGTTGCGGCATCATCATGGCGGCGACGCTGGGGTCGCTGTGGGCGGGCGGGCTGTCGCTTCTGAGGCAACTGGGTTTTGCCCTGGCCCTGGGGATTCTGATCGACACGTTCTTCGTCCGGCCGCTGCTGATCCCGAGTTTCTACCTGGTCCTGGGACGCTGGCGGAAACGCCGGCGGAGGGGTGTCCTCGACGGGGCTCATTCCGGGGTGCGGGAGGAGCTGGAATCGATGGGTCTGGACGGGACGGGATGCCGATGATGACAGGGTCAGCCGAGGCGGCTCGGGCACCTGGGGTGTGGTGATTTCCCTGGACGTGCATGGGCAGGTCCCGTCTGCCGGGCGGGACCTGGGCCGGACCGGTACGCACCCATCGCAGGTCCGGCCCGGCAGGCCGGACCTACTTGGGCCGGACAGGCACGCACCCACAGCAGGTCCGGCCCGGCAGGCCGGACCTACTCGGGGGCTGGCGAAGGCGTGGCCGCAGGCGGCGCCTGGGGGAAGGGCTGAAGTCCTCGACTTGACATGTGGTGCCCGTTAGAGTGGAGCAGCCCTTTCAGCCAAGCCGGTATGAAGGAATTCTCTCCTCACAGGAGCTTCCCATGATCGCGCATCGACGCCCGATCCGCGCAGCGGTTGCCGCCGTGGCGGCGCTGGGCCTGTGTCCGAGTCTTCACGGGGTGGTCCAGACGATCGACGGAACGGTCACGTCGGAGGTCAAGGAGTTCCTGCCGGGGCAGACGAACTCGGATTTTGCGTTCAAAGATCTGGACGACACGACGCCGACGCTGCCGCTGGTCGCGACCGCGGAATTGACGCAGCTCAGCGATGGGACGCCGACCTCGGGCGGGCTGGCCAACACGATCTTCAGCGACCCGCGGCTGAGCACATTACCGGACCCGAACGAATTCGGTATTGACCTGGTGGCCATCACCGATACGCCCGAAGCCTCCTACACGGCCCGATCGCAGGCGACCGAGACACGCCAGATCACCTTCCTGGCCGAGGAGATTGCCGCGGATGACGGGACGCCCCTGGAGGCGGAGAGCCAGTTCTTCCTCGACGGGGTAATACTCCTGGTGGGGCGGACGGGCCAGACGGATCTCTCGACCACGCAGGCGGGCTTTTCGCTCAGGGTCGAGCGGGCGGCGGAGGATCTGAGCTCACCCAGCACGGTGCTGGAGGCGGGGCTGGAGCTGAAAGGGCAGGCCGACGGCACCGCTCAGCTCACCGTGAGCGGCGTCCTCGAAACCGGGAACGTCATCCAGCTCAATCTGAGCAACCTGGTCCCGGAGCTGGGCCCGGTCCACCTGCTGATCATTCCGAATATGTCGATTCCGTATACCTACAATGCCGACGTGGGCGAGGCGTTCACGCTGAAGGCCTCGATCGAAGCACAGATCCAGAACGCACCGCGCACCGGGGCGTCGATCACGCTGGGGGTGCCGCTGGAGGATGTGGCGACCCTGATCAACTCAGTGACCGGCGGGCAGGCGGGGGCCGTGCTCGAGCAGCTCATCGAAGCCACGGTGGCGGCGAGCGGGGGCCCGCTCAAGCCGCTGGTAGCCAAAACGGAGGGCACGACGGTGACGGTGCTGAGCGGCGGCGACGCGGATTCGACGCCGAAGTGTGCCCTGCTGGGGATCGAGAGCCTGCTGGCAGCCAGCGGCCTGGGATTCCTGAGTCTGCGGCGTCGTCGGGTTCGCTGAGGCCGGCCCAGTGCGAGGATGGCCCGGCACAGCGGCTGTGGTGAGCATCTGGCGGGTGCCGCGACGCAGCCCGTGGGCGGCGCATGGCCGTGGCGGCTGAGGTTGAGCGCGGCGTCGCCAGCGGATGACGGTGCAGGATTCCGCCACACATGAGCGCTCCGGGAATCGGCAGCGGGCCCCTGACCTTGGACACGCCGCGGTTACTGGCCATTGATGACGTTCATGTCGTCGCCCCACCCGATCTGGCGGCGGGCATGGCGGAGTTTTATACTGCGGTGATCGGGTTTCACCTGATCGAGCCCCAGCCGGAGGCCTCCAGACTGGTTTTCTGCGGGTACTCCGCGATGAAACCGCGCCTGGTGGTCCGTCTGGATCCCAAGGAGCGTGCCCGGCTTCGTGGGTACGTGGCGGTTCAGGTCGCCTCGCTGCAGCACATCGAAGAGAGAGCAGGGCAGCGGGGTTTTGAGGTCCAGTGGTCGCACCGGCTGTCTTTTTTTGACCGGCGGTTGACCATTTTCGACCCGGCCGGCAACCACGTGGAGGTTGTGTCGTATCATATGTTATAGTTAAGGTGCGGCCGTTGGGGGGCTTGCGCGAAGAGACGGAAAGCTGTCAGGTGAAGAGGTGTGGGGTAAAATACCCATGCCGCGGCGCGTGACAAGCCATAGACCGATGTGTATAGTATGAGGGCCTCGTGCGAGTAGAGCGGTTCGAGGTGGTCACTTTCGAGCCGCTGCCTTCAGGCGTCATTTCCAGTCCGCCACAGGCGGATTCAACGGGTTGATCGCCGAATCCTGAAGACAACACGCCTGTAGCGCTCCATGTGCTGTCACGGGGGATGGGGACAGGCCAACAGCCTCGCGGTTGAGATGGATGGCGAGGTCTCAGGTGCCGGGCCGGCCGCGGATTCGATTTGATCGCGGGAGAGTCGGTGACCTTCAGGTGTGATGCAGGCGGGTAGCGGGCATGGACGCGAAAGGCCGGCAGGTTGCGTCCGGCAAGCCGGTGATCGGTCTGGCGGGCGGGATCGGATCCGGCAAGAGCACGGTGGCCCTTCTTCTGGCGGAGTTGGGTGCGGCGGTGATCGCGTCCGACGAATTGAACCGTCAGGAGCTGAGCTCAGCCGAAGTGATCCGCCAATTGAAAGGTTGGTGGGGAAGCCGGGTGCTGAGGCAGGACGGCCAGGTGGATCGCGCGGCGGTCCGCCAGATTGTGGCCGAGGATGCCGGCGAGAGGAAACGGCTGGAGGGGTTGCTGCATCCACGAATTGAACAGCGGCGGTTGGAACTCACGGCCGAGTATCGGAAGGACCCGCGCGTGCGGGCGATCGTCTGGGATTCCCCGCTTCTGTACGAAGCCGGCATCGACCGCCACTGTGACGCGGTGATCTTTGTCGAAGCGGATGAGGCGCTGCGCAGGCAGCGGGTTCTGAGTGAACGGGGTTGGCCCGCCGAGCAGCTCGAGCGGCTCGAAAAAACGCAGAAACCTCTTGATTTCAAAAGGGGCAGCGCCGATTATAGAGTAGTGAACAACTCCGATCGGGACGCGCTCCGCCGGGAGGTGGAGAGCGTCTTTTCCCGAATACTCTCCAGTATCTGAGTCAGTAACTGCTCAGTTGTTCCCAGCATCTGGTCCACGGGCGCGATCGGCACGGCCGGTGCGTCGAGGCCTTTAAGCGAGACATCACACATTCCTAGTAAACGATCCGCAGGAGGATTGCACACCATGGCGCGAGCCAATGAGAAGACCAGCCGAAGTCACGCCCCTCGCAACGGCGGGCGCAAGCGAACGACCAAGCCCGTTGCGGAAGACATATCAGGAGAATCTCCCGTGGCTCTCGACGAGAACGGCGGCAGCCCGCCGCTGACCGCCGAGGATCCGATCCTCGAGCAGGACGAATCCGCGATCGACGCGGAAACGCATGCGAAGTATGAGGAGGTCAAGCGGGGCGACCTGCACATCAAGGACCTTCAGAAGCTCGACGTGCACGCGCTGCACGACATTGCCAAGCAGGAGGGGCTGACGGAATACACCGGCCTCTCCAAGAGCGAGCTCATCTTCAAGATCCTCAAGGAGCGCATCCGGCAGAACGGGCTGATGTACGGGGAGGGTGTGCTGGAGATCCTGCCGGACGGGTTCGGCTTCCTGCGCAACCC